>JALCOX010000021.1 GCA_022649925.1 Bifidobacteriaceae bacterium
CACCACTCCCCCGCCGTACGGAACTTCAAGCGCGTCTGCATGGCGATGTTGCGCCGCTTCGACTCCTCCGGCGACACCTCAAGCGCATCGTGCAAGGCGTCACACAGGGCCTCGGTGTCATAAGGATTGACGATGAAGGCCTCGCTGAGCTCGCTCGCCGCACCCGCCATCTCGGAGAGGACGAGGGCACCGTCGCGGTGATCGTGGCAGGCGAGATATTCCTTCGCCACCAGGTTCATGCCATCGCGCAGCGGCGTCACCAGCGCCACGTCACCCGCCGCGTAGATGCCGCACACGGGCTTGATCGGCAGCGAGCGCGTGATGTAATGAATCGGGGTCCACGCCAGCAGCGAGTAGCGGCCGTTGATCTGTCCGATCAACTGGTCCACCTGTTCCTTCAGCCGCTGATACGTCTCGACGCCTTCTCTCGAAGGGGTCGCCAGCAGGTAATACGTCACGTGCCCAATCCATTCGGGATACTTTTCCAGCAGGCGCTCGAAGGCGCGCAGACGCTCAGGGATCCCCTTCGTATAGTCAAGCCGATCCACGGAGACGACGACCTTGTTGGGTTTGGTGCCCACGCGGCTCAACGCCGACTGGGCCAGCTCGAGCTCGGGTGCCTCCTCGCGGGAGAAATGCCCCCACCACGTCTTTTCGTGACTTTCGGCTTCTGCTGCAGCCGCGCCTTCAGCGAGGAGGGAGCTAGAATAGTGACGCCGCGTGCGCTTGCCGCAGGCGCGCTCGATACCGAATCGCATTGCGCGCGAGAGGTTTGAGCTCGCGGTGCGCTTGTACAGGTTGTAGTCGATGCCAATCGGGAACGCATCGATGGACGCCACGTGTCCATCCGGCAGCGTGACGCGACCATGCTCTGGCTTCAACCCCAGCAGCGCCACGAGGTTGGCCTCAAAGTTGACGGCGTAATCCACGGTGTGGAAACCGAGGAGGTTGGCGCCCAGGACGCCTTCCAGGATCTCCTTGCCCCATGGCAACGCCCGGAAGATCTCGACACTGGGAAATGGCACGTGAAGGAACCATCCGATGGAGGCCTTCGGGAACCGTTCGCGAAGCATCCCCGGCAGGAGCATGAGGTGGTAGTCCTGGATCCAGACGGTATCACCCTTGTGAATCAGCGGGGTGAGCGCCTCGAGAAAACGCTCGTTGACCTTCTTGTACATTTCCCACGTGGCGGGGTCGAACTTCGCCTCATGTGAAAAGTCGTGGAGCAGCGGCCACAGGGTGTCGTTGGAAAAACCCTCGTAGTAGCCCTTCACCTCATCGTGTTCCAAGAAGATGGGGACGCAGCGGTCTTTCGCGTAGATTTCCTTGATCTTCTCAAGTTTCTCGTCCGTGTGGTCTTGCGGCTCAATGCCACTCCATCCCACCCACAAACTATCGTGATGCGATTTGTGATACGGCCCGATGGCCGTCGCCAATCCTCCAACGCTCTGTCGCAGAGCATGTTCTCCAGAGTCGTTTGTCACCAACGAAGCGGGAAGCCTGTTGGACACGATGATCAGCCGTCCCATGACACCTCCATTCCTCGGGGGCGTGGCACGGTCGTGTCGCAGCTTCTGCGATCGGCTTGCGGCCGGCCTGTCCTGCCACGCCAGCGGGTCAAGACATAAGTTTCCATATGAAACTCAGTCTTGTAGAGAAAACCGAGAGTTTCCTTTACTTCAGCCGATAGATAAATGCTTCCCACGGGCTGAGCTTGCCGAGCATGAGCGATGCTGCCGTGCTGGAGGCGTCGTAGTTGCTCAGCAAGACGCTGTCAGAATCCCCTTGACCGTTGATGAGCGCAGCCGTTTGTTCCGGCAGACGGGAAGAGTGTGACGAGATGTTCACCGCGACGAGAATCTCGTCGTCAGGGGTATCGAGGTCGTTGTCCTCATCCAGCGAGCGCCGGAAGGAGTACACGAACGGATCCTCTGGATCGAGGAGATCCCACAGCCCGGCGGTGAGCGTGATATTCGTGTGCCGCAAGTCAATGAGTTTTTTGACGAAGTTGAAGACGGAGTCAGGGTCGCGCTGCTGTGCCTTTGCGTTGATGACATCCTTGTTGGGATTGACGGAGATCCACGGCTCCCTCGGCGCATAAGGCGCGGTAAAGCCGGCGTATGTGCTCGCGTCCCACTGCATCGGCGTGCGAGCGTTGTCGCGGCTGACGTGTGCCAGCGAGTTCAGCATCTCCGCGGGCGTGGAGATGTGAGCCTCGTCGACGCGCTGATGATAGAGGTTGATGGATTCGAGATCGCGGTACTGGCTGAGTTCCGTGAACCCGGCGTTGGTCATGCCCAGCTCCTCACCCTGATAGATGTACGGCGTTCCGCGATGCATCTGGATGAGGAGGGCGAGCGCCTTGGCAGAGAGGCTTCGCAGCTTCTCGGTTGAATCGTCGCCGAACCGCGACACGGCGCGCGGCTGATCGTGGTTATCGAGGAACAGACTCGTCCAGCCGACCTCGCGCACTGCGTCCTGGTGGCCTCCGAGCGCACGCTTGAGATCGCGGGCATCCCAGTCCACAAGATCCCACTTTGACTTCGGCCCATGTCCCACGTTGCACTGGTCGAAGAGGAAGAGCATGTCGAGCTCACCGTTCGTGGGATTGGTGATGTGGCGGTTCTGGTCCGCTTCGATTCCGGGGGCCTCGCCGACAGTGAGGAAGCCCTCGCGACCGGAGAACACCGCCGCGCGCATTTCCTTGAGGAATTCGTCGAAGCGTGGCCCGCCTGAGCAGAAGGGTTCCGAATCCGAATAACCCTCGGGTCCAATGGGGCCGTCTTGGATGCTGCCCCCAGACTCCCCCGGCAACCGACCTTTGGGGTCGAGTGTCTTGGAAATCAGGCTGATCACATCCATGCGGAAACCGTCGACGCCACGATCCATCCACCAGTTCATCATCGAATACACCGCAGCACGCAGGTCCGGGTTTTCCCAGTTGAGATCGGGCTGCTTCTTGGAGAACAAATGGAGATAATACTCCCCGCGCACCTCGTCGAATTGCCACGCCGAGCCGCCGAAGTACGAACCCCACGCGTTGGGCTCAGCCCCAGGAGTCCCAGGCACATGCCCTTCGCGGGCGGGGCGCCACCAGTACCAATCGGCGCGATCGGAAAACTTATCCCGCGACTCTTGGAACCATGCGTGCTCGTCAGAGGTGTGGTTGACAACCAGATCCATGATCACCTTGATGCCGCGCTCGTGCGCCTCAGCCAGCAGCTCATCCATATCGTCGAGCGTGCCAAACAGGGGGTCGATGTCTCGGTAATCGGAAATGTCGTAGCCGTTGTCGTCCTGAGGGGAGCGGTACACCGGGCACAGCCAAATGACGTCGATTCCCAAATCCGCCAGGTAATCCAACCGCGACGTGATGCCGGGTAAATCCCCGATCCCGTCACCGTTGGAATCCTGAAAGCTGCGCGGATAAATCTGATACACCACGGCGTTAGCCCACCACGGGTTGGGCGAAGCACCGTTCGTGCGAATTGAATCAGGAACCGACACCCTCTGATCGCTCGTCATCTCAACCCCTCTGTGCTTTTACTTTGCCGGACTGATCTCGTCGATGGCGGCAAGCTCCTCCGCCGTGAAGGTGGTGTTGCTGATCGCCTTCACGTTGTCGAGAAGCTGGCCGGGGCGTGAGGCCCCCACGAGGACGCTGGTGACAGCACCATCGCGCAGAATCCACGCGAGCGACATCTCGGCGAGGGTCTGACCGCGCTTCTTGGCGATGTCATTGAGGGCGCGAATCTGGGCGAGCTTCGCGTCGCTGAGCGCCGACTCTTGGAGGAAACGGTGGTCGCGGGCGATGCGGGAATCCGCGGGAATACCGTTGAGATAACGGTCCGTCAGCAGGCCCTGTTCCAGCGGCGAGAAGGTGATAAGACCAATACCCGCCTCTTTTGCGGCCTCCTTGAGCCCATCTGCCTCGATGTGACGGTCGAAAATGTTGTAACGCACCTGGTTGATGACGAAGGGGGTCTTCAACTCGTGCAGGATCTTCGCCGCCTCGAGCGTCTGTTCCGCGTTGTAATTGGAGATGCCAACGTAGAGCGCACGGCCCGAGCGCACGATCTGATCGAGCGCCACCATGGTCTCTTCGAGCGGAGTCTCCGTGTCGGGACGGTGATGGTAGAAGATGTCTACATAATCGAGGCCGAGGCGCTTGAGCGACTGGTCGCAGCTCGCGATGAGGTACTTGCGCGAACCGTGGTCACCGTACGGGCCGGGCCACATGTCGTATCCGGCCTTGGACGTGACGATGAGCTCGTCGCGGTACGGCTTGAAGTCTGTGGCGAGCAGACGGCCCAGGTTGGCCTCTGCTGCGCCGTATTCCGGTCCATAGTTATTCGCCGCATCGAACTGTGTGATGCCGGCGTCGAAGGCAGTGCGAGTAATGGCACGCATGGTGTCGAAGTCGTTGGTGTTGCCGAAGTTGTGCCAGAAACCGAGCGAAACCTGGGGCATGAGCAGGCCCGACTTCCCGCTGCGCGAATACTTCATGCGGCCGTCGTAGCGATCCTCACTTGCCACATATGTAGGAATGAGATCCATGATGCTCCTTTGCAAAGTTGCCTGTTTGAACCCTACCAGTGCCGCTCAACAGTCTTTTTCACAATAGCTTCTGATAATTGCCGCAAAGATTCATGGATTCGTATCTATGCCTCCACCCGCAAACAAATCACTGCCAACACACCCAAGATCAAAAAAGCCTGCCAGGACTTCCTCCGAAAAATCTACAAAGCCTAATACGTCAATACGGAACAGACATCGGAACACTACCCAATGCCTAGACTGAAGTCATGATTGACCACATCACCCTGCATGTGCACAACACGAGCACTAGTCTCGCCTTCTATGACGCTGCCCTGAGACCCCTCGGCTACATCGAGAAAGTGCGGCATGGGGAAACGGTCGGCATCGGGGAAGATGACGGAACCCCACGCGCAGACTTCTACATTGCGCCGGCCCTTGGTGAATCACACCAGAATGCTTCCGAGGGTCCTCATCGTGTCGAAGATTCCTCACCCATCACTCACCTCGCCTTTCGCGCGAAATCACAGGATGAAGTTCGTGCTTTTTATGACGCAGCTCTTGCGGCAGGCGGGACTGACAACGGTGGCCCCGGTCCTCGCGATTATCACCCGGGATATTACTCGGCATTTGTGCTCGACCCGGACGGCAACAATGTTGAGGCAGTTGTCGACTGGTCACATGCCTCTGACGATGCTCGAAAGTGATTTTGAGGCCTTGAAAGTGCATCCGGCATTCCGAAAGGCACCGGACCCCAGTAGAGTCACTTTCTGCAGCACTATTCCTATTGAAAAACCGCCATTTTGAAGGCCGCCGCAGAAGGTTTTCGGCAGTTCTACAACGGCCTTGTGTCTTTCAAGGCTGCAAAACCACTTTCGAGGTCCCGAATTCACTTTCGGCACCTCCGCGCACCACATCGACGCCACAAAATTAAAAAGAGCCCCTCTCCCGAGGGGCTCTTTAAATCCAATGCCTACTTCAAAGAAATGCCTACTTCAAGAATTCATAAGGTGCCAGTTTGCGCGACTCATGAATCATGGTGGCAATCTCTTCTGGCGATTCCTTGCCTCCGTTGCTCAACCACAGCTCAGTGATGGCCACGATACCTGAGAGCATTACCTGCATGGCGTACTCACGCGGGAATCCCTTCATCGAGAGCCGCAGTGTGGAAGATTTCGCGATCTGCTTCTCGATCATCTGACCGAGCTGCCCGCGAAAGCGCCCAAGAAAAGCGTGATCTCCGCGCGGGCCAACAATTGCGCGGATAAATTCGAAATCGTCTTGGACATATTCCAACGCTCCGAGGATGGCCTCGTAGGGAATGACGTCCACCGGGTCGTCAGGATCCGCATTTTCATTGCTGAAAAGCCTCTCCTGCAGCGACTCGAGCGCTTCGGATTCCAACTGATTTTTCAGGTCGTCTTTGTCCACATAGTGCAGATAAAACGTTCCACGATTGATACCCGCTGTGCGAGCAACATCGCTCACAGTCAGGGAATCAAGACCCTTCTCTTCGACGAGTTCGCTGAAAGCATGTTTAATGGCTTTCTTAGTACGGACAGTGGATCTATTGGTCATTCTGCGTCCCTTTGTACACCCTTAATCAACAGACCGTCCATAAGAGATAATCTGTTACACGGGCTCGTATATATTCATATAAATATTACGACAGAATGGTACCAAGTGTCGACCGCTCTATAGTGTCGGCATTTCCATGGAGAGAGTCAGTGCTACGCTCTACGTAGCGATACGGGTAACGTAGCGCTTAGCATTGTTCAATTGAGACGAGACCGCACTCCTCACGTGCGGAAATCAAGGAGACGCACTCGGTGAAAAACGTATTCCGCATCTTCAAGCGCGACGTTAAGCGACTCTTCACGGTACCGGCAGCGTGGGTCATTGTGGTCGGCCTCTGCATTACTCCGGCACTCTACGCATGGTTCAACATCGTCGGGTTCTGGGACCCCTACGGCAACACCCAATCAATTAGCGTCGCCGTCGCCAACGAAGACTCGGGCGCCTCCTCCGACCTCACCGGCAAAGTCGACATCGGCACCCAAATCGTGAACACACTGAGGAAGAACGACAAGATTGGTTGGAAGTTCGTCGACGCGGACGAGGCCCACACCGAAGTAAACTCCGGCAAGAGCTACGCCGCCATCATTATTCCGAGCGACTTCAGCAAAAATCTCGTGAGCATTGTCTCCGGCGACTTCAAGCGTCCCAAACTGGAGTATTACGTCAACGAAAAGCTCAACGCCATCGCTCCGAAGGTCACAGATACTGGCGCCTCAACCATCGACAATCAGGTGAACGCAACCTTCGTTGCCACGGTTTCCGCCGTCGTCACCAACGATCTCAAGGACACCCTAGGAAAGGCAACCTCCAAGCTCGAAAGCACGCGCACCGACGTAGGAGCAACGCTCGAGGAATCACGCGCAAAGGTGGTGAAGGCCCAGAAGGCATTGACCACCATGGCGGACGACATTGACGGCTCGCGGGGAAAGGTGAGCCAGATCAAGAAGACTCTTGACTCTACAAGCTCGGCCCTCAAGAACGCTCGCACGCTCGCTTCGCAAACTGCTCCGCTGCTCAACGAAGTGTCGAAAGAGAGCACGTCGTTCTCCTCCACAGCCCTCGCCACACTCGGCAAGGGGTCAACACTTATTTCGAGCATTTCGCGCACGTCGGACGCTGCAGTGACCGACCTCACAGGAACACTCCTCAAGGAACAAGGCAAGGTGGGCGGCGCCCTCTCCACCGTGCAGAGTATCGCGGATTCCAACCGTCAGATCGTGAGCAACCTCACCGACATCACCAACGAATTCGTCGTCGGGGATACGCGCGCGCGCATCTTGGCCGTCCTCACGGATCTCAAGGAACAGAACGCCAAGAATTCGGAACTCATCTCGGAGGTCGTCAAGGTAAATGACGGCGTGGGCGACACGGTGTCCGGAGTCTCCGACACCGCCGACGCCCTCACTTCCAGCGTCACCGCTACCACCGCCGCCGGCGGAAAGCTCAGCTCCGACTTCTCGAAGTCGACACTGCCAGCGCTCACCTCCGACCTCTCCTCCCTGTCAGTAAGTTCCGGGCAGATGGCTGGCGTCCTCAATTCTCAGATCGGTCTCGTATCAGAGTCGATGGGTATGCTCGGTCAACTAGATTCGACGCTGAAAGAAGCGGCGAACGCGCTCAACTCTTCTGCGTCCAGCGTGGGCACCATCGCGGACGATCTCGATACCGCTTCCACCGACGTCACCGCCCTGGGAACTTCGGCGATGTGGAAAAATCTGCTGAGCGTATCAGACATCGACGCCTCCGCCATCGCCAAGAACCTCTCTGCACCTGCGAAATTGCAACAGAAGACGCTGTATCCGGTCGCCACCTACGGTTCCGCCATGGCACCTCTCTTCACCAACCTCTCGCTGTGGATCGGGGCCTTCGTCTTGGTGGTCATCCTCAAGTTGGAAGTCGACCGGGAAGGAATCGCAAGCCTCACCTCCACGCAGTCGTACATGGGTCGCTGGCTGCTGATGGCGCTCTTTAGCGCGGCCCAGGCGCTCATCGTCTGCATCGGCGACCTCATCATCGGCGTGCAGACCGTCAACCCCGTGGCATTCGTCGCTACGGGCGTGGTCACGGCTCTGGCCTACCTCAGCATTGTGTATGCGCTGTCCAAATCCTTCGCCCACGTCGGCAAGGGTATCTGCGTCCTCCTCGTCATGGTGCAGATTCCGGGCGCTTCAGGCCTCTATCCCATCGAGATGATGCCGGGCTTCTTCCACGCACTCTACCCACTCCTCCCCTTCACCTACGGAATCGACGCGATGAGGGAGACGATTGGCGGCTACTACGATGGCCACTACGCCATCGCACTGGGCAAGCTCGGAATATTCGTCGCACTCGCCTTCATCGTCGGGCTCGCGGCGCGCAGGTACCTGGTCAACGTCAACAAGATGTTCGCCGACGAGCTCGATCAGACAGAGATCTTCGTGGGAGAAAAGGCAGAAGTTGGGGAGCGTTCCTATCGCTTGACCCACATCATTCAGGCGCTCGTCGATAAAGACGAATACAAGCAAGACATGATCGAGCGCGCCCATCGCTTCTCCACGAACTACTCGACCATGCGGCGCGGCGCCTTCATCGTCGGATTTGTCGTTCCGATCATCCTGGGGGTCATTTCCTCACTCAACTGGAGCACAAAACCACTCGTTCTGGGACTGTGGGTGGCGTGGGTGCTGCTCATCATCGGATTCCTCGTCACTATCGAGTACATCCGCGACAGCATTCGCAGCCAGGTGAGTTTGGGGAACATGCCCGAATCAGACATCCGCAGAATGCTCAAGGCCCATTATTCACATCGCGGCCACGAGCGCGGACGGTTCAGAATAAACCTTCATCGCCGTCGTTCACGGCTATCCAGCCGAAAGGCGGCCGCGAGCGCCAACGAAGCCTCCGGAATTGAAACGCTCGAGGCCCTTGCCAACGCCTCGCAGAATTCAACTGCGCCGAACACCGACGAGAGAACCCAAGGAAAGGGAGGTGCACGATGAAGAACATGTGGAATCTGTTCCGCCACGACGTCACAAAATCCGTCAGCAATATCGTCGGCGTCATCCTCGTGCTCGGCCTCACTCTCATCCCTGCACTTTTCACGTGGTTCAACATCGCCGCGAGCTGGGACCCGTTCTCCAACACCAAAAACATCACCTTCGCCGTGGCCAATACGGACGAGGGATATAAGAGCGACCTGATTCCGCTCAAGATCAACGTTGGAGACCAGGTTGTGTCCACGCTGCGCGCAAACAACCAACTCGATTGGGTCTTCACCTCCAAGGACGACGCCGTCGACGGAACCAAGTCCGGCAAGTATTACGCGGCCGTCATCATCCCCTCCAGCTTCAGCAAAGACATGATGACCTTCCTGGACTCGAATACGAAGCACTCCAAGCTCACGTATTACACAAATGAGAAGAAGAATGCGCTGGCGCCCAAGATCACAGGGCAAGGCGCGGACACGGTGTCCACCCAGATCAACGAGATGTTCACCAAAACATTGAGCGACGTCGCGCTCAATCTCGTGTCCACTCTCTCGACCTATCTCGACGACCCTGAGACAAAGGCCCTCGTCACCACTCTCGACAAGCGCATTCAACTCATATCGGAGCAGCTCAACAACGCCAAGGACTCAACCAAGGTGTACGACACCGTCCTCGATTCGGCCACATCTCTAGTTTCGAGCTCGGCCAATCTCATCGCGGGAACGCAGGACAGCGGCGCGGACGCCAAGCAGTCCATCGCCTCCGCGCTGGGCTCCGCCTCCTCCGTCAAGGAGACTCTGGATGCGGCGACCAACAGTCTCACCACGGCGGTCTCCAGTAACGTCAAGAGCTACGATTCCGTCGCGACCGCCGCCGATAAGCTCTTCGACTCTGCCACCTCACTGGGAGCCGACACTTCCACGACGCTGAAGACTCTCGCCAGCCGGCTCACTCCGCACATCAAGTCCTATACCGATCTGCGCGACAGGCTGCAGAAAATCCAGGACTCCTTGCCCGACGACGGTCTCATCGCCCTTCAATCCCTCATCGGCGACCTCAATAACGCGATCACAGCCCAACAGCGACTGCAGACCGCGCTGAAGACCGCTGCGACAAAGATCACTGATACCGCGAAGACGACGAAGGAGCAACGCGCTGCCATCACAGCGCTGATGAAAGAGGCGAAGAATAGCCTCAACACCATGAAGACCACCTACGATCAAAAGTTGGCGCCGCAGCTCAAGAAGCTGTCGTCCCAGATCTCCCGGACGACCGATTCTGCGAACACCGTGGTGAGTGGAATCGACAGTGCGGTCAACGATCTTCGGGGCGAAAAAGGCTCCATCGACACGAAACTCTCGCGAGCAAAAGGCGCCATCGGTGACTTCTCCGACTCCCTTGGCGAGGCGGCGACCAAGCTCACTTCCTTCCACAAAGACCTCAAAGAGGCGCTCGACACCGGTGACATCAACAAGCTCAAAGACATCATCGGTACCCACCCCGATTCACTGGCCGCAGCCATCGCCGCGCCCGTCGGAGTCACGCGCATCCCCGTGTTCCCTGTTGCGAACTTCGGCTCCTCCATGGCACCTCTGTACATGATCATCGCGCTGTGGGTGGGGGCGCTGTTGATGTGCGTATCGATCCGCACCGAAGTCTCCAGATCTACTCTCAGCCGGCTCAGCGGCATCAAGCTGCGCCAGATCTACATGGGACGCTTCGGCATCTTTGCACTCATCTCGCTGCTCCAGAGCACCTTCGAGTGTCTCGGCTGCATTTTATTCCTCAAGGTTCAGGCCGTGCATCCACTGCTCTTCATGCTCACCGGTTGGGTCACGGGGCTCGTTTTCACCTTCATGATCTACACCCTCGTCGTCTCCTTCGGCAACGCAGGCAAGGCCGTGGGAGTGCTCTTCCTCGTGGTTCAAATCTCGGGTGCTGGCGGTGCCTACCCGCTGCAAGTTTTGCCGGCGTTCTTCCAGAACATCAGCCCCTTCCTGCCCGCCACGCATGCCATCAACGCCGTGCGCGCAACGATCGCCGGAATCTACGCCAACGATTACTGGATCTCTCTCGGCAATTTGGCGTGCTTCCTCATCCCCACGCTGCTGCTCGGCCTGGTGCTGCGCAAGCCCGTCATCAACATCAACCGCAAGTTCGTAGCGGCGACCGAAGGGACGAAGCTGCTATGAGGTCGCAACTCACTGAATTCACCAATCCGGCGCATGCACGGACCCGCCGCGCGACCAATCAGAAGATTGCTCGCGCCACCATGCAGATTGCGCTGTCAGAAGGCGTCAAATCGGTGACGATCGAGGAGGTCTCCCGCAGGTCGGGCGTCGCCAAGACCACCATTTACCGCCGGTTCCACAACAGTGACGAACTGCTGAAAAACATCTCCGTACTCGACGTTCTGCCGCAGCTCAAGATCGAGCAGCTGGCTCCCACCAAGGCAAATCTCGAGCTGCTCATCCGCACCGCGGTCGACTTCTTCGACGCCTCCGTGGGAGTCCAGTCCGTCGGCATGATCCTGTGCTCCGACTCGACCTTCTTCAAACAGATCTTCGACAATCTCATCCTCCCGGTGCGCAACTACGTGGCGGAATTCTTCGAGAACGGTATCGCCGCGAAGGCGTTCACCGCCGATACCGACACGAACTTCATCCTCGAGCAGGTCATCGGCGCGATGGTCGCGCACGCAGCAGTTCACGGAGAGGTATCTGCCGAGTGGCCGGGCAAGATGGCCGCCCTGCTGTGGCGCAGCATCGCCGCTTAGTTCAGCGCACGCGGAGTGCAGCGTAGGTGCTGCGGATCACGATGATGGCGAGGTAGCTCCCAAACAAAATGCTCCCAACGTGAGGCGAGACGAGGGTTGCGAGCCACGTTCCCAACGGTGCAATGATCGCGGCCGTAATGCCGATGATCAGGCCAGACCGCAAGTGCACCAGGTTCCGTTTGAAGTTGGCGACGGTGCCCGCGAGGGAGCCCGGGAACATGGCCAAGAGTGAAGTCCCGCGCGCAATGAGATCGCTGGCCCCAAAGAGTATGGACAGAGCCGGCACCGCAACTGCGCCGCCGCCAATCCCGAGAAGACCTGCAAGAACGCCCATGATGAAGCCGAAGACGACGATGAGGACGCACACCCATACCGTGTATCGAATCGACTGGTCTCGGGAGGGGATAGTCGTGAATTCCTGGACGGCCACAAAGATCATGAAGGCCACAAAGAACCACCGCAAGAACCTCTCAGAGAGTTTGCTCAGCAACCAGCTTCCCACCTGCGTGCCTCCCAGCATGCCGACGGCGAGCAAAATCGCTGCGATCCAGTCGACGTTGCCGTCAACCGCATACGAGATGACTCCCGAAATTGATGTGGGGATGATTGCAGCGAGAGACGTCGCGGCGGCCTCACGCTGAGACAGGCCCATCATGACGAGCGCGGGAACGATCATCGAGCCACCGCCCACGCCAAAAATTCCCGACAAAAGACCCACGACTGCACCCAGAATCACGAGCAGGACGAGCGACAGTGGCGTCAGAGGTTCATTGTGCGTGATTGCACTGATCGCCTCACGGTCCTCTTCGCGAGACGCGCGCCCGAATCGCTGCTTCTCATCGCTCATGTTTTCCACTCAACCTTCCGCACCTGCCCTGCCCGGGCCTGCTCTGCCTGGGCCTGCCCTGCCGACCGATTCTGCGATCCTTTGCACCAACGTATTATCACCGCCCCATAATGTCCACTTTGTGAGACTAAGCAACATTGATTTTGAGACACCCCTACTATCGCTATGTATTGCTGGCTGGAAATCAAGCGGAATCTAAGGGTGGTTTTATGAAGTATGCAGTCATCGGCGCAGGGGCAATGGGCCTGCGATATGGAATCCTGCTCCAGGAGCACACGGATGCTCACGTCGATTTCGTGGACACCTGGGAACCCGGCCTGCAAAAAGTCGAAGAGCAAGGTGGCGTCTACGTTTCGCGCGACCACGAAAATCGGCATCTCGTCAACATCAATCTGTATCGTCCCGAGGAATACAAGGGTGACCCCGACGTCTGGATCATCTTCCTCAAGCAAATGCAGCTCGCGGACGTGCTCAAGAGGTGCTCCGACGCTGGGCTCTTCAAGCAACATCAGGTTGTCTGGTCTGCAATGAACGGATACGGCCACTTCGAGAAGATCGCACAGTATTTCCCCGAGGATCACATCTACGGCGGAACTGCCATGGTGGCGACCGTTCTCAACGGACCCGGCGACGTGGACTTTATCGGCAAGTCCGGCGCGGGCCAGACGCATATCTGCGCCTACAACGAGAAAGTGACCGATATCGAGAAGGCGATCATCGCCGACCTCGAGGCCGCAAATGCGCACCCCGTGCTCTCCGACAATTTCATGGGCATGTGCATGGCAAAGGTCATCTTCAACTCCGTGGTCAACACTCTGTGCACCATGTATGAGATCCAGATGGGGCAGTTCGTCTCCTACCCAGGATGGGAAGACATGGCCCGTCAGCTGATCAACGAGGCCTACGACGCCTGTGATCGCGAGGGGATTCGACTCATCGAGACCCGTCAGGAGGAGCTCGCGTCCGTCAAGTACGTCTCCGCTGTGGCGAATCCGCTGCACTATCCATCGATGTATCAGGACATGAGCAAGGGCCGTCCCACCGAAGTCGACTACATCAACGGCTTCATCGCAAAACTTGGACGCAAGAACGATTACATCTGCCGCACGCACGAATTCCTCGTGCACGGCGTCCATCTCGCGGAACTAGCGCACCGGATCCACGAGCAGGCAGCGGCCGAAAAGGCTCGCTGAAATATAAGCAGGACCACGTCGCTGCGCTGCCACCATTAGAGGTGGTGCGCACCTCGTGGTCTACCTCTTGCTAGAGAAGAACTCGCGCAGGAGCGCTACGCAACGGGATTCATCCACACCCCCTATAACTTCGGGCATGAAGCCCACGTGCGGATCCCGGGGAATATCCCAGACGGATCCGCAGGCACCCATCTTCTCATCCCATGCGCCAAAGACGATGCGACCCACGTGACTCATCACGGCAGCGCCCGCACACATAGGGCACGGCTCCAGTGTCACCACTAAGGTGCATTCCGCAAGATTCCACGTCCCAAGTTTTGCAGCTGCTTGGCGTACCGCTTCCACCTCTGCATGCGCAAAGGGGTCTTTTGCGGCATCGCGGCGATTAAAGCCTTCACCAACGACTTCTCCCCGAGAGTCCACTACCACGGCCCCAACTGGTGTATCTCCCGCCATTGCAGCGGTTTCAGCCAACTCGAGCGCACGATTCATTGCGCGCTCTCTCACATCGTTCATCTCGTTGTACTCGCCGCTTGCCGCAAAAGTCGCCATGCGACAATTCTCGCACGTCGACAGAGACGGCAATGGTTCACTCGCTCGACGACTCAACTATGGTTTGAGCCCACTCCACATGGAGAAGTAAGAGAGCTCCCCTGTTACTTGCACCATCGCATGCACTGCGAGATATACACGTCGGATGAAGCTCTCGATGCGAAATAATTGGCTTTGTCACACGCTTATATGCGTTCAAGTAACGGACTCAAGAACAACTCGAATGTTCTCTTTTGTGCGTCTGTCTGCGAAGTTTCCAAAGACAACGTTCTCATTTTGAAGACTTTGTAACGGCAAACGATGGCATTTCGCATTCCTTTCGCGAAGTTTTCGATTGCTGCTAGCGTGGCTCGTTATCCGCAAGGACGCGGATGCACCCAAAGTGCACAGAGAAAGGATCGCCATGCAGACTCAAGAGCGGACTGACACAAAGACAATTACCGTCGATGCGGACATGTACACGAAGACGCCCGAGGAAAAAACTGCCGCAGCTAATAAAGTGGCGCGTTCATTCGATGTTCCTGAAGATGCCATTGCCCAGGTCGAGGATTTCAAGAAACAACTCACCGACCACGGCGCATGGAATCTTCCATTCATGGGCTACGTCAACGACGAGGAGGGTTTCGGTTACTCCTATGTTGACGACGCGGCCATCACGCCCCTCGGCTGGGACGCACATGCTGCCTTCAAAAATCTTCCGTACGACGTCAAAACGGCTTTCGCAATCCGCATGCTGTTCACGCATCGCGACGTCGATCGCTACGGAGCTGGCATGTTTCTGCACTACGATCGGGGCTTCACCATTCGCATCTTGAAGAACGGCAAGCTGTGCTCACGCCTCTAGTCAGTGAGAATAACTGACCTCCACTCCGGAAACTTCTGAAACGTCACTAGCTCCGGACACACCATAACTTCGGCTCGCCGCCCGCGGATTTCATGGGCTGCAGGGCACGAGCCGACTACCCGAGCAGAGGAAGAGAATAACCCGACTCTTGCGGGCCACGTCAAGGTAGTGAGAAGCTGCTGTATTCACCACGGGGCAAGGTGGCAGTAGCTCTCAGCTTCCGACGAGGGAACCTCCGCGAGAGCCGGGTTTCTTCTGAGAGGAACGCCGGGGCTTCGCGCGGTCGTGACAGACCACCGCAGGCGTTACTCTTGGAAGTATGCAATTACATGTCGTTTCACACCCGCTCGTTGAGCATAAGCTCACCGTTTTGCGAGATAAGAACACTCCTTCCAACACCTTCCGCGAACTCGTCAGCGAGCTCGTCATGCTCGAGGCCTACGAAGCTACGCAGGACCTCATCGTCGAGGACCATCCCATCGAGACTCCAGTAGCGCCAATGGTTGGCAAGAAACTCGCCAAGCCACGCCCCATGGTTGTCCCGATTCTGCGCGCTGGACTGGGCATGCTCGACGGTATGACCCGTTTGCTGCCCACCGCCGAGGTCGGATTTCTGGGCATGAAGCGCGATGAGAATACTCTCGACATCATCACCTACGCGAACCGTCTGCCCGAGGACCTCACTGGACGTCAGTGCTTCCTGCTGGACCCAATGCTCGCAACTGGTGGTACTCTCGTCGCAGCGATTCATTACCTTGCCGAGCGCGGCGCGCGCGACATCACTGCCATCGACATCATCGCAGCCCCCGAGGGACTGAAGCGTCTCGAGAACGAGGTTCGCCCGGACATTGACTTCAAGGTTGTCGTCGCAGGTGTCGACGAGAAACTCAATGACAAGTCGTACATCGTCCCCGGGCTTGGTGACGCCGGCGACAGGCTGTATGGCGTCATCGACTAAACCAATTTGATCCGATTCTGAGTACTTGCATCTTTACATCTGCGGCAGTACTCGACTTCTGAGTGGCGGGATTCATTGCGAATCGCCGCCACTCATTCATTTTGGACTGTGAAGAGCTTTCTCAAGGATTCCTTTTTCTTCGCGGAGAACCGCAGACGGGTTCGTCGAATCGCTTTGAGGGATTTCAGAAATTCATCGCGACGCCACGGAATCGATAGCGTTTCATTTGTAACCGGAATAACCTCGCAGCCGAATCGCTGGAACCTCAGGCTCTTATGTGAATCGTTGTCCAGTCGCTCAGGCGACGAATGCCACGCAAGCCCTTGATATTCCAAGATCATCCCCAATTCGAGATACACCATATCTGGAATCCAAACTTTTCCTGATTCGGGATCTGTAAACACTGGGTTCGTCACCGGCTCGGGCAGCCTTGCACCGGTCAGAATCAGCCTCAACCGTGATTCCATTGACGAATCCGTATTCATCCTGTGATGGGCAAAAGCCCAACGGGCCGTGGTTTTACCCTTAAACCCGCCCGATTCCTCAAGGAAATCCCCCAGCGCCATCTCATTTTCTTCTTTATCCTGCCGAGATCTCCGCACTAAGGTATCAAAGAGCGCTGCAGCCTCCTCGCGCGGACAATATCCGGACATCTGCATGCACGTCGTCACCGGATCGGTCACGTAGAGGCTCTCGCCCTCGCATTCGACACAAACGACCTCCATCGGAGACGAAAAAACGTAATAATGCACTCCTCGCATCTTCGACCGAGCTCCCGCCTCAGAAACACAAAGACTAATTCGGTCATTCGTCTTCAACCGATGGTCTCGGGGAATTTCCATCATGAGCAATTTCAAGGCGGATAACAGTCCAAAGATTGCCGATTCGGGCACACGCCTTCGTTGAGCGATCGCGAAGCAGCGATCAAACTCCTCGTGGGCCACTCGCACGGACTCGTCTGAAAACTCCATCCGTGGTGGCAACGAAATTGTGCGCATGCTTCAAGTGTGCCCGCTCACGGCTCCGAGTCGCGGAAAAATGACGACTGTGGTCGAATGAGGATCTCGATTCTCGACTTTTGCGGCAAGAATCCACAGCACCGCCTCTCTTACCTCATCTCATCCGCGAATTTCCAATGCTTAAACACGGTCTTTGCTCTCGAATTGAGAAATCTTGCCGCAAAAGTCGAAAATTGCGCGACGAACGGCACAATTCCACCTCCGTCCGGGAAGGAGGCACAATGGAAGGAGCAGGTAACAATGAACGAGAGAAGAATTCTCATGAAACACACACCGGGAGCAACTGCCGATCAACATAAATCGGCGATCACTCGCTTGCAGGCGAGCAGCACCGTCGATATGTCCGCAAGCCCTATTATCAATACCGTTCATACGGCTTACCAAGGTGCCATATTTCACGTCGACGAGGAGGAAATTCGTCTTCCTTTGCAGGGAGGGGGCTTCACAGAATCCATTAAACGCCAAGTAGTAAAACACGCGCCGGCAGTGGTGATGCTCGTCCACGACTGCCAGCGCGATACCTACCTCTTAGAACGCGAGTACCGCGCGGGATCCCACACCTTTGCCTTCGGCATACCCGCAGGGCTCATCGATGAAGGTGATGCCGATACGCATGCCGCTGCTCTGCGTGAACTCCATGAAGAGACAGGCGTCACTGTCAATGTTGGAAGTGCAAGCGATGAAGGCCAGCACTCCGCCACTCCTGCTACACCTGCAACCTCTACCGCCCCGAGCTACTCAATCGACGAAGTCGGATCGTTCTATTCGTCTGAAGGAATGACCGACGAACTCGTCACCATCATGGTGATCCATCTGAAGAGTTGGCAGATGCGCCACACACATTTTGACCGTGACGAGCACGTGGAATCAACGTGGGTGGACTGGGAAACTCTCAATTCTATCGGCATTCGCTCTTCCAACTCAATCATCGCGCTCAAGCACGAGGCGCTGAGGCGTGTGACGGAGGGAAAACACATAGAAGCCTGACTATCACCAAACCGTGAAAGTACCAGACCGAGCCAGACCGGGAATGTCCCAGTCTTCGAACTTCATACCTTGCCAAACACCGGAGGACTAACGTCACTCCGAAGGTAATTCGGCCACTGTCGTACTCGCCTCTATTTGCAGCGTCTGCGAGTAGAGGCGCGAGCGCCACCCCGCCAAGCGAGCCGCTCGCTCGAACTCGATGACCTCGCCGTCCGCACCCGCAGCAAAAACGGACGACCCTGCCGGACGACGCAACCGCCTCACCTGACGCTTCAGCTGGCGGTTCTCCTCCAACAATGCAAGGATTCGCGTAATGCCAGCAAGATTGATCGATTCGTCTTGGCTCATGTGTTGCGCCTGAGTAAGGCGCTCGATGTCGCGCAGCGAATAGCGCCGCGCACCACCGACCGTGCGACGCGGCACAATGAGACCCAAACGATCATATTGCCGCAACGTCTGAGGATGGATGTCTGCAAGTTGAGCAGTTTGACCAACCGTGAATACCGGAGCGTCCATCTGGAAACCCGCATCCTCCGCATCTTCCAATTCGACACGGCCGTCGATCAGCGACTGCGCGCACACCGCGTAAGCCTTCTTCAATTCCGTCTTCGTCATCTCATCCCCCTTTCACTACTTTTGAACACGACTCATCACCAGTACCGGCACCGCTGGCACCGTCAGCATTACCTCAGGCCTTCAACCTCACCGCGGAAGTCGTCCGTCTGCGCATCAAACGTCTTGAGCGCCTTCTTTGCAGCCGCATTGAGCTTCTTCGGCACACGGATCTCCACCTCAAGCAACAGGTCTCCGACCTCGCGCCGCGTGTGTACACCCTCGCCGCGAACCCGCAGCTTCGTGCCACTGGAAGTCCCGGCAGGAACCTTCACTCGCAACGTTTTACCGTCGAAGTCCTTCGTCTCGACGGTTGCACCGAGGCCAGCCTCAGAAACGGTTACAGGCAGTACGCCGACGAGGTCAATTCCCCGCAAGGTAAACCGTGCATCCGGCTTGACGCTCACTTTCAGGTAGAGGTCTCCTGCCGCTCCGCCGTTGCGCCCCGGCTTGCCCTTGCCGGCCAAGCGAATCTTCTGACCGTCACTCACTCCGGCAGGAATGTGCGCCTTGAAGCGTTCGGCACCGAGTTTGAGCGAAACTGTAGCGCCTTTAACCGCCTGACGGAACGTCAGCGTGACTGCGGAGTTACGGTCCTCGCCCTTCTCGGGCGCGGCCTCTTCATAGGCATACTGCTGACCGCCGGCACCGCCGAAACGCGAGCGTCCGCCGCCCATTCCGGAGCCGCCAAAGGCTCCACCGAACAGATCCGAGAGGTCAGGCCCGCTGGCCCCACCTGTCGAGAAACGAACGTTGCCGTTTCCACCGGCTCCGCCCGGCATGCCGCCGCCGAACATTGAGCCGAACATATCGGAGAAGCTGGAAGCGTCAAAGCCACCCGCTCCCGCACCGGAACCGCCCGCGAAGCGAGCGCCGCCAGCACCGAAGGAACGAATCGCGTCGTACTTCTGCCGCTGATCCTTGTTACTCAACACGTCGTAGGCCTCAGAGACGTCTTTGAACTTCTCCTCAGCCTCCTTCGTCTTGTTCAGATCGGGGTGATACTTGCGTGCCAACTTGCGGTACGCCTTGGTGACGTCTTGGTCCGAGGCGTCTTTGGAGACACCAAGAACCTTGTAAAAGTCCTTATTCAGCCATTCATTTTCTGCCATTCATGTCTCCTTTCTGCATCGTTGCTTATGCGCGTTGCGTGCGAAGAGCGGACGATCGAGACCGGCCGAGCGGAAAGCCTGCCCGACCTATCGACTATCTGCTGCCTATCTGCTGACCGTCTGTCGGTTCTCGTCCGGTCCGCCCTTCACAGCGTCTCGGAATATTCTCAGTCGTTTCCCTTGGGATCGTCGCCACTGGGTGAGGTGACTACCACGCGAGCGGCGCGTACGACGCGATCGCCCACCTTGTAGCCAGCCTCGACCACGGTGTCCACGGATTCCTTGGTGGCGGTGGCGTCCGGCTTGTGCAGGATTGCCTCGTGCTTGGTTGGGTCGAAGTCCTCGCCTTTTTCGCCAAACTTCTCGACGCCGAACTTCTCGAATGCGCGGTCGAGCTTGTTGGCGACAGCCGTGAGGTCATCGCTCATCTCGCCGTGTTCGCGGATCCGATCGAGGTCGTCGAGCGCAGGCAGCAAAGCCGTGAGCACATCGATAATGCCATGCTGGCGGAAGCGATCCTGCTCCTTGCTGGCACGGTTGCGGAAATTCACGAACTCGGCACGCTCACGTTGGAGCGCCTCCAAGTAATCTGCGGCTTCCTTCTTCGCCTTGCCCAGCGGGGTCAAGTCGTCGTCAGAAGCAGCGGCTGTGGAACTGGCATCGCCGGCCGCGTCCTTCGCGCCAGCGGTACCTGCATCTGCACCCGAGCCCGAGCCCGCGGCACCCGCCGAGGCGTTCGGAGGCGAACCCTGTGCGCCGTTTGCGGAAGAACCCGCACCGGCTGCACCGGCTCCCCCATCCTCAGAGCCACTTGCGGAAGCGGCGGACGACGCCGAGTCCGAAGCCGCCGAGTCAGCGGAACCGCGCGCGGCGGAACCCTGACCCTTCAGCTTCTCGACGTCGTCCATTCCCGACAAGTAGTCGTCCTTATTGAAGTCCGACATCGATCACTCGCCGTCCTTCTTATCGTCCTTGTCGTCGTCCACGACTTCGGCGTCAACGACGTCGTCGTCAGCGGAACCGGAGGCAGAACCCGCACCGGCTGCAGCACCTGCTGCACCTGCGCCCTCAGCTCCCGCAGCGCCGGCCGCACCGTTGGCCTGATCCTGCTGATACAGGGCCTCGCCAATCTTCTGGGCCGCAGTCATCAACTCGGACTGTGCAGACTTGATCTTCTCGATGTCTTCGCCCTTCAGGGCTTCCTTCAACGTGTTGACCTTGTCGGTCACGTCCTTGGCGACGTCCTCGGAGACCTTGTCCTTATTGTCGTTGACGAGCTTCTCGGTGGAGTACGCGAATGCCTCCGCCTGGTTGCGGGTCTCGGCGTCCTCACGACGCTTCTTGTCATCGGCCTCGTGGGACTCGGCTTCCTTGACCATGCGATCGATCTCGTCCTTGGGCAGAGCGGAACCACCGGTGATGGTCATCGACTGCTCCTTACCAGTGCCCTGGTCCTTTGCGGAGACGTGCACGATGCCGTTGGCGTCGATGTCGAAAGTGACCTCGACCTTGGGGACGCCACGCGGTGCCGGAGCGATGCCGGTGAGCTCGAAGGTGCCCAGCGGCTTGTTGTCGCGGGCGAACTCACGCTCACCCTGGTAGACCTGGATCAGCACGCTCGGCTGGTTATCCTCAGCGGTAGAGAAGACCTCGGAGCGCTTCGTAGGAATGGCGGTATTGCGGTCGATGAGCTTGGTCATGATGCCGCCCTTGGTCTCGATGCCGAGGCTCAGAGGGGTGACGTCGATGAGGAGCACGTCCTTGCGGTCGCCCTTGATGACGCCGGACTGGACGGCTGCGCCGACTGCCACGACCTCATCCGGGTTCACGGACTTGTTCGCTTCCTTGCCACCAGTGAGCTCCTTGACGAGCTCCTGCACGGCGGGCATACGGGTCGAGCCACCGACCAGAACCACGTGATCGATCTGGCTCACCGAGATGCCAGCGTCGGAGAGCACGTTGTTGAACGGCGTGCGGGTGCGGCCGAGGAGGTCGGAAGTCATCTCTTCGAAGTGAGCACGAGTCAAGGTCTCGTCGAGGTGCACCGGGGTGCCGTCGGCGGTCATGGCCAGGTACTGCATGGAGATGTTGGTGGACGAGGAGCTCGAAAGTTCCTTCTTCGCCTGCTCAGCAGCTTCCTTCAGGCGCTGCATGGCGATCTTGTCCTTGCTCAGGTCGAGGCCGTACTTGTTCTTGACCTCGCCGACCAGCCAATCCATGATGTGCTGATCCCAGTCGTCGCCGCCGAGCTTGTTGTCGCCGTTGGTCGCCTGGACCTGGATGGTTGCGAAGCCGTCCTCCTGATCCTTGCCGATCTCCAGGAGGGAGACATCGAAGGTGCCGCCGCCGAGATCGAAGACCAGAATGCGCTCGTCTTCCTTGCCCTTTTCGAGGCCATACGCCAGTGCTGCTGCCGTGGGCTCGTTGATGATACGCAAGACGTTGAGGCCGGCGATCTTACCTGCATCCTTGGTTGCCTGACGCTGAGCGTCGTTGAAGTAAGCGGGGCAGGTGATGACCGCATCGGTGACGGGCTCGCCCAAGTAAGCCTCGGCGTCGCGCTTCAGCTTGATGAGGACCTGCGCGGAGATCTCCTGCGGAGTCCACTTCTTGCCGTCGATGTCGACGGACCAGTCAGTGCCCATGTGGCGCTTGACGGAGGAGATAGTGCGATCGACGTTGGTGACGGCCTGGCGCTTTGCCACTTCGCCGACCAGTATTTCGCCGGACTTAGAGAATGCGACGACGGACGGCGTTGTGCGCGCGCCTTCCGCGTTCACGATAACGGTGGGCTGGCCACCTTCAAGTGTTGCAATGCAGGAATTCGTGGTTCCCAAATCAATACCAACTGCGCGTCCCATGTGTGGGCTCCTTTTCGTTCGTTACTACGTGGTTCCGCGGCGCCGGGGCGGGGCGGGACTGTACTTACGTTTCTTTATGCTTATGTGCTCGAGTTTGCGGAGCGGTGAGGATTCAAACCCTCAAAGGAATATCTTCCTTAACGGTCGAACCCATCTACTCCAAAACTTGAGCCTACATAGCTCAACTTCTACATAGTAACGATTATTCCCAGATTTGGGAAAAGAATTACCTGACGCACAGTCCCAAAACTGGCATCAGGTAATACACCGATTGAGTGATTAGCTCAATGCTCATGGGGATCACTGTCCGTTCACACTCACCAGGCTCTAATTAATATCTCTTGCAACCGATAAAGTCAGGCTCGAATCGCCAGCATTTTAAAAGGCAGCAAACACTTCAGCTTTATCTATTCTCAATTTTCCATTCTTTACATTCATCGTAAGAGCAGCGGCCATAGCATCCCGGACTTTGCTTCCTAGGCGAGAGAAACCATATTCTTTTGCTGTCTCACGAATTAAGTCTTCTGTAGGACAACCATCCATAAAGGATTCAATCGTCAGCATTGCGAGTGCCAATTCCTCGACGCTGATGTGCTCAATATTCGTTCTTGGATTGGGAATTCTGACCTGAGGATCGCTAACCCCGGCCGGATATAAGAAATTATCTTTAATCCGTATCTGATCCCTGAGACTCGACAGACTCCGTTTAAGCTCTTTCCTTATAGTTGAAGAGACTCGATTCGCGTGGAGAAGCGGAAGGAGCAATTGACATGCGCGTTCAACATGAAGTGGATATTCTCGGTCTACCAACATTTTAACATTAGTATCGATCCAGTCACCACGGAATTGAGTAACTTTCTGCGGATAGAAATCGTCTTCCGATATGCGTTTAAACACTGGGAAATTATAAGTATCGGGCCGCTCCGTATCGATGTTAGACAAATCCTCTGACACCTCGAAATTTTCCTCTTCCGATGCTTCAGATACAGTCTCAATCGATTGAGTGGATACCACCGGCAGGGCTGCAGCCTGCGCTCCAGGAAGAACAATATTCCTGCTACTAGCTTCTTCCTTCATCGCCTCAAGGCGATCCCATAACGACTTAGTCGAACTTTCTCGATCTAAGTAGAACTCTGAAGCACGAATACGCCAAAATTCCCACTTAAGGCGCTCCAACACACGCTGGCGACGAACATCGGCATCCCACTTATCAAGTCCATGATAGCGATCTCCATCGCACTCAATCGCAAGTCTATAGCCTTCTGCAACGGTCACAACGAAATCTAAACGATAGTCTCCAACCCTGAACTGAGGGGTTACCTGGTATCCTCTGGCAAGTAGCATCTTTAAGAAATCTCGCTCGAACTTGGACTCGGTCAGAGCGAAGAGATCTTCAGAATTCGCTTCTGCATGAGTGTCCTTAACATACTCCACAATTTGCCGCGAATAATCTTCTGGGCGCAGTGTCAAAGGATCCATAGAGTAGTAAACCCAGAGCTGCTCTTGCGCCCTAGAAACAGCAACGTTGGACCATTGGGCATATCTTTTACTAGTCGCTGCAAAAGAACTGTCATCAGAAACTAAAGACAGAAACATTACAGAACGCTCGTCCCCCTGAAAATCAGGCGGATTCCCAAC
This sequence comes from Bifidobacteriaceae bacterium, assembly GCA_022649925.1. Taxonomy (GTDB): domain Bacteria; phylum Actinomycetota; class Actinomycetes; order Actinomycetales; family Bifidobacteriaceae; genus JALCQC01. The sequence goes on from JALCOX010000021.1 coordinate 24,480, forward strand.
GCGAATCTTCCTTGATTCCAATTCTTGAATCGACAGAACTGCTCTCAATTCATTTTCAATAATTTCAGACTGTAAACCACTCCTAAAAGACACCACCCCAAATGTAAGGCCCTCATAACGCGGATCGTCTATGCAGGACCTGATCTGTGCTGCGATCGCCTTTGCCTCACCTCGATTTATGCGGCTACTTCCCCTTTTCAGGGAAGGTGAATTCACATAAACCGCATGAAGCGCATTGCCGATCTTGGGATATTTTGTTTCTCTCAAAGGAACTATCTCATTGTTGTAAAAACGATTTGAGAATTTAATAATTTCAGGAACGCACCGGAAGTGTTCTCGAAGCAATACTGTAGATCTAAAAGCGGTCTCGGCAAGCGAATACAAAGAAGCATCGACCGTAAACATTGCTTTGCCTGGGAAATCTTTCAAATATTGATTTTGTAAATCAGCAATTTTGTCGGTCGGGACCCCAACGGACTCAGGTGACGTTTGCTTATCGTCACCAACAACAATTGCCTTCCTCGCAAGTGCAAGAACTCCTACTGACAGCAAATCACATTGAGAAGACTCATCCACAATAATGACGTCGAAAGGTTGGGAAGTCCGCGGGTCAAAGTTCTGAAGAACTCGATAGATCGGCATAATCCACACCGGGACGGCTCCCATGGCCTGAGGCAGAACTGCCTTTGCCTGAGCCATAAATCTCGGTGCCTGCTTACCCGTCCCCCGACCGACTCTGCCTATAGCTTGTAGCCATATGTTCAATGCGCGTCTTTGCGAATCTGTGATGCTTTGCTTCAGATTAATTCGGGCTGACAGGTCGACAACTGAGATGACATTCTCTCTCTTACGTCGTGATATTTCATCTGCATCTTTCATCAGGGTCTGAATGGATGGGCCAGCATTGAGATTCTTGAGCCAGGTTCGCACTTTCGCCACTTCCCAAGAAGTTTCTATATTCTCAACCTCCGTAGGGGCAGCTGATACTCCACCACTTTTAATGATTTCGGCTGCCCACTTTTCACATCCAGACCTTTCCATCCGCTGCTTGTACCCAAGCAATACTTGAGTGTCTCTCTGAGACTCCTTTTCAGATTTCACTGCGGACAATGCCACTTCCCACTTATCCGCATCTCGCATTTGTATAGCCGATAGAAAATCTGCATACACCCTTGAAGCAGCACTTTCCTTACTCTCTTTTTGCAATAAATGTTCAATAGCATTAACGCGCTTAGTAAGATCCCTTTCTGCATTGCGTTCTTCAGAAAGCCGCAAAAAACGGATACCTTTTTCAAAGTCCTGTAAATTGTCAAGGTGGTACGGCGTAACAGTTAATCGGGAAAGCTTACTAGTAATTCGAGGATGCTTAACACTCCAAAACTCCACAATCGCTTCTACTCGCGTCGCAACGTTCAAACTATCAAGAAAAATACTTTCGTCTTCAAAATTGCCAGGAATGCCTAGCTGCGCGTATAGCTGCCCACTCAGTCGGCGAATTGAATCCTGCAACTCACGGCACTCGAGCTGGGCGGACACCAAGCCAATTTGTGCCAAACTCGTTGGCCTCTGCCCATCCACTGAGACCTGTTCGGCAAAAATCCTCAGTTCTTTATCGGTAAAGTGCGGAAGACCTTTCCCTTGCTCGATCCGCTCTTCCCACCTATCAACTACGTCAGACTGCTGTAACGCCTCACCCTCCGGGACGATGACTATGTGTCCTAGCAGACTATCTTGCTGTATCTCTAGACCCTTTTGGGCAAGCACTCGAATCTTGTCATTGCCTGAAGTAATCCACTCGGCCATCGCAGAATTTTCACGTAGCCGGCCAGCAAGTGTCTCTTCCCATTGCCCACTTAACGAAGCGAAGGACTCCTCAGCCGTCTTCAGCTCCTGAGAACATTCACGAATCCAGTCATTACCCACAACGTCGACTGCATTTACATCGACGCCAAGCTCTTCCAAATCTGCTACTTTTTGTCGGTAACCTTCAAGATCGCGGAAAAACTGCTTCAACGTTCCAGCATCTGGCAAGTTGTCAGGATTTGGAAGCTTCGCAGATTGGTCGCGAATATTCTGGGGAGTTACGGTGCCTGCTAATTGTGCAAATCGTTTAAATTCCGTCGTCGAAAGTGGAAGGACACCATCCTCTACGACATCATCCGGAACAATATCACTGTCAATATGCTTAACGTACCATTGCGCTAGATCCCCCGCGGATAGACTTTCCCCACTTTTTAACAGGTAATGTTTGCCCTGCGTCGCTAAGGCATCCTTTAGAGCCAGACTATTTTTTCTTTCCGCTTCCGAAAGACTTTCTATCTCTCTCAAAAGCTCAGATATTTGTAGTCGTCCTTTCGAAACATCAATATTCGTTAAGGAATCCTGCATCTTCCTGGCGGAAAGTTGCAGGTTGCTCATGGCAGCCGGGCTAGATCCCAGCACGGCGATAGTAAGATCCTTGATCTCCGCCGGAATTTTCTCCTGCACAACTTCCAGCGCTTGGTCCTTGGAAGATGTAACCAATACACGCTTCCCCTGAGCAAGAAGGTTAGCGATGAGATTGGCAATCGTATGGGACTTACCTGTTCCAGGAGGCCCTTGAACAGTGACACCCTGAGAAACCCCAAGCTGCTTGATAATTCTTTCCTGCTGCTCATTCGCAGGCAACGGAAGCAGCACGTGCGATTCAACTCCGGAATCCTCTCCCTGAGAACTCTGACCGATCGTCCTGTCAGTAACGGTATCGCTAGAGTCCATAAAAAGAGAAGAGAGAGCTTCGGGAAGATATTCACCATCCCCAATCGATTGAGCAAGGTCAGTGTAAAATTGCTGCCGATTATCCTCACGCTTCTGCAGGAGAATGCACCACACATCTGCAATACTTGGAGTGTCATTCTTCCGAGCGCTGTTGAGATCACTAGTTACTTGAGCATCTGTCCCTAGCGTTGATATTATTGAGCGATTGAAGGCAGAACGCTCTTCCCGCACCCATAGATCTGGCGGATTTTGATTTACTAGCTCTCGCGATTTCACTACTCCTTCCATTCCTTGGATATTTAATCCCTGGAGTGCGCCTATTCTCAGTTCAGTTGGCTCGTCCGGGACGAGGGCGATATCTCCAGTTGAGGAATCGATTTCGATACGCATATCCGTGAATAGAAGGGGGGTATTCAACGTCCCTTCCAATTCTGTTGACACAGAAAATTGAAGTACCCCAAGTAACATTCAACGTTTCCGGAGAACTATTGAAACGAATGTACATCTGGTACAGCATGGAATGAATTCGTCGGCATTCAAGAATGTCCTTGTTGTCTTCTTTCCATAAGGTCCATGTCGTTGATTTCCAGTTCTGAAAAGCTGAAGAGATTTTCTCGATACTGACTTCTTCATCAACAGCCCAGGCGATGAACCATCATCTTCAGGCTCTTCCGGCTCTCCTGGCGTCTCTATACTGGAGCTATCGGCATTCTCTTTTTTGGATTCGTCAGCACTCCTTTTAATGAGCAGTCGTAACTGTGGTTCTGTATCTGGATCATCGAGAGTTGAAACCTTGATGTACCTCTTCAACTCTTCAGGAATAACGACAGGCAAAAGCAAAGGAGGCTTCTTTACGAGTAGCCAAGATTCCCGACTCCCTGATGGGCCTAACTTGATGAATTGATTTACATGGATATCATTTTCAAGAATAAGCTGTTCAACATCATTAACGTTCCGAACTGGTTCTGCGCCTATTTCACGTCCTACTGCTGAGAGATAGTCCAGAAATTTTTGGCTTCTTTGCTTAGCAAGCTCAGACACCTCAGTAGGCATAGTTTTCTCCTTTAAAAACCCAAAATCTAAATATGTATATAGTCTCTTACCACAAGCAGACAATGCCCTTCCGACGCTTGGGAGCAGCGTAAGTTAGGTGAAGTTGTTAGTTGGTATTCTGGTCAGGGACTAGCAAAAGAAAAAATACGGTCTAAACCCACTAATTTTCAAGCGATACATTATGCGGACCTCTACGGTATGCCC
>JALCOX010000022.1 GCA_022649925.1 Bifidobacteriaceae bacterium
GCCAAATCCTCGGCATCGGGCGAGCAGAAGAACGAGGGCGATCTCACCGGCGCCCACGCCTCCATTGAAAGCCTCACCAAGTCGGTCAACGACTACAACGGCAAGCCCACGGTGCTCGTCTCCATCACGTGGAAGAACACCTCCAGCGATAATCAGATGATTACCACTGCGCTCAATCCCAAGGTGTATCAAAACGGCAAGTCTCTGGACTCGGCCATCTACACCAACGCCCCCAAGGGCTACGATGCTGAGGCCGAACTCACCGAGATCAAGGCAGGTGCGAGCGCAACCACCATTCTGGCGTACACGCTTGAGGATTCCACTACGCCCGTCGAAGTGGAGCTGAGCAATCTGTTCGACAACGGCACCAAGATCACTCGCACCTTCAAGCTGTAGAAGGGCGAGTGCGCACACTTCTGTGACGTCTGTGACGTCTGTGAGAAGAACCTACCCCGCCTCACATCCGCTTGAGGATGGCCAACACCAGCTCAGAGGCGGTGTCAGCAAAGCGTGAGATGTCGAAGTGCCTGAAGGATTCATATTCGGTGTCGGCGTTGTCGCTCAGTGCGCGAATGACCAAGGCGGGGACCTTGTTCTTGAGCGCGACGTGCAACACGGCCGCACCTTCCATTTCGACCGCGTCCGCACCTGTTTGCTCCTTGACGGAGGCGGTCAGCTCATCCCCAGCGACGAAGTGGTTGCCCGAGGCGATGACGCCAATGATGTATTTCGTTCCCTGCTCCTCCAGCGCCTGCTCGGCAATGCGAATGAGACGGGGATCCGAATGATATTCCTTCACCTCGGGGTTTGAGGCCGAGATGAGTTCCATGTCCGAGTCGAGGTAGCGCAGGGTCCCGCCCAGTACCACGTCGTCGATGTGAAGGTCCTTGTTGAGGCTGCCGGCAATGCCGGAGAAGAGCACCGCCACCGGAGAATACTTGGTAATCAGGTGTTGCGTTGCTGCGGCGGCTGCCACGGTGCCCATGCCGGCGACCGTCGCCACCACTCGCACCGTGTTCCCGCGATTGGTCACCACGGTCCCGGTAGTGACAGTGAGTCCCGCTTCTTTCACATTCTTGACATCGCTCAGGTGACGCGCAAGAAGGTCGATTTCCTCGTCGAGAGCGCCCAGAACGGCAATCGTCGCAATCCTATTTTCGGTGGTCATCTTCGTGTGATCCCCCACAATCCTCGGCACCCGGCACGCTCGTGGCGTGCGGCAGTGCCTTCTTCGTCAAATAAACAACCTTGTTATTCTACTGGGGAGACTCTACCGCCCAAATATTTCCCACGTGCTCAGTTCAGCTCCAGCGACGCTGAGAGACAGCATCGGCAAGGCGGCGCAACAATCGTTGTGTGTCGTCCCATGAAAGGCAACGGTCCGTGATGGACTTGCCGTACACCAAATCCTTCAGAGGCGCCGGCTTTTGGTTGCCACCCTCGAGGAAGCTCTCCATCATCACACCGGTAATGTTCGGTTCCCCTGCGGCGATGCGCTCGGCGATGTTCTCAACGACCCGTGCCTGGCGATGCTCATCTTTGCCCGAGTTGCCGTGCGAGGCGTCGATAACGAGACCATGAGAGGCGGCGGAATCAGCCGGCATCTCGTCGCGTACCTTCTCCATTGCAGCCTCAACCGACGCGGTATCGTAGTTGGGTCCCTGAGAGGAACCGCGCAACACCACGTGGCAATCGGGATTGCCCAAAGTCTCCACGGCAGCGGCACGACCGCGATGGTCAATCCCAAAGAACGTGTGCTGCTGGGCCGCCGTGAAACAGCCGTCAATGGCCGCCTTCACGGAACCGTCGGTCGCGTTCTTGAATCCCACCGGCATCGACAGACCACTCGCCAACTGACGATGCACCTGAGACTCCGTATTCCTCGCCCCAATCGCACCCCAACTCACCGCATCGGAGATGTACTGAGGACTCGTCGGTTCAAGAAACTCCGTCGCAGCGGCGAGATTCTGACCGAGGACGTCGAGCAAAATCTTGCGTGCCAGCAGGAGACCCTTCTTGATGTGGTGGGAACCGTCGATGTCGGGGTCGTTGATGAGGCCCTTCCACCCGACCGTGGTCCGCGGCTTCTCGAAGTAGACGCGCATCACGATGAGGAGCTCTCCCCCGAGTTCGTCCTTGAGCTGGCTCAGACGCTGCGCATACTCATGCGCCGCCTTGGGATCGTGAATCGAACAGGGGCCCACAATCACCACGAGACGATCATCCTGACCGTACAGACAGGCGCGCAGCTCGTCACGCGAGTAGGCGACGATGTCGCCCATCTCCTCTGTCAGCGGCAGCTTTTTGAGGACCGACGCCGGGGTCGGCAACGGGTCAAGTTCGAGGACCCTGCGATTGACGATCTGGTCGATGCCCTCCTCGTCTTCCCAGCGGGGCACTCCACTGACGTCAAAGGGGTTCTTCCCCTCTTTGAGCGCCTTGCTGATAGCGGCGAGCTGTTCTTCATCGTCGTCCAGCGACGCAGGATCGATCGGATCCTCGGAATCGTCAGTCACGCCACTCATGCGAGGTCTCCTTCGGAATCCGCTCGACGAGCCTCCATGGCGTCGTTGAGCTCGTGGAGGAGCTGGTCTGTGCGCTCCCATGACAGGCACCGATCTGTCACCGACTTGCCGTACACCAGGGTGTCCAGCGGCGCGGGATTCTGATTGCCAGCGACGAGGAAACTCTCCATCATGAGACCAAAGATGCCCTGCTCCCCTGAGGCGAGCCGGCCCGCCAACTCGTGGACCACCTGCGCCTGGCGAATCTCGCTCTTACCGGAGTTGCCGTGCGAGGCGTCAATGACGACACCGCGCTCTGCGGCGCCGCTTGCCTTGGACTCGGAAATCTCATCGAGCGCGGCGCGCACTGAGTCGACATCGTAATTGGGGCCCTGCGAGGAGCCGCGCAGCACCACGTGGCAGTCGGGGTTGCCCAAAGTCTCTGCCGCAATGACGTTTCCATCCACGTTGATCGAGAGGAAATGGTGCTCGAACTGAGCGGTGTAGCACGAATCGGCGGCGACGCGGACGGAACCGTCGGTCGCGTTCTTGAATCCCACCGGCATCGACAGACCACTCGCCAACTGACGATGCACCTGAGACTCCGTATTCCTCGCCCCAATCGCACCCCAACTCACCGCGTCGGAGATGTACTGGGGCGTGATGGGATCAAGGAACTCCGTCGCGGCGGGGACACCCGTTCCCAAAACGTCGAGCAGGGTTTTGCGGGCCGTCCACATGCCCTTGCGAATGTTGAAAGTTCCATCGAGATCGGGGTCGTTGATGAGTCCCTTCCATCCAATGGTGGTGCGCGGCTTTTCGAAGTAGACACGCATCACGATGAAGAGATTCTTCGCCGTCTCCTGCGCTATGCGGGCCAGACGCGTTGCGTACTCGTGCGCCGCCTTGGGATCGTGAATCGAGCAGGGGCCCACGATGACGAGCAGACGGTCGTCGCGGCCGTTGAGGATGTCACGGATCACCTGACGAGAATTCTTGACGAGGCGAGCGCGCTCGTCGTCGAGCGGCAACTCCTTGAGGAAGGCCCTCGGAGCGGGAATGGGGTCGAGCTGGCGAATATTGATATCGGACGTCTGCGCAACTGCGGCGAATACGGGATCGGGGTTTGCGGCCGAGTGAGGTGTTGTCTGATAAAACGATGCGCCCACCTCATGCGAACTGTCTGGACCACGTAGAACGCTCATCACAACCTCCTCCACTCGTTGGAAAACTGCTTACAACCATCCGCGAGCCTCGCGACAATACGGACGGCACCTCCACTCTATACAAAACGAGCGCGACCCATGCCGGCCACGCTCGCTGTGCAATTCGCTCGTCTGTGCGAATCTACTTCGCTAGCGCCCCCATGGGGTCCCATGCCGGCAGGCTTATCGGCTCTTCATCGAGAGCCTTGCGATACTCGCCGGGAAGCATCGACTTGGGCACGGCGACCTCGTACACGAACTCATCAAACCACGGGTCGTCCATGGTGAAATAACCCTTGTCGGCGATCTTGTCGCCCCACGAGTTTTCGACGCGCCACCTGTTGGTGGTCTTGCCGTCATCCGCCACGTCAACGCCGACAAAGGCCATCGCGTGATTCATCGCCGAGTCGGCGAAGCGCACGCGCTCTTCCTTGTTGAGGTCGAAATCGACGGAGTACACCGAGCCGTAATCGTAGAGATCCGTGGCCCACGCGCCGTTCTTGCGATCCATCATCGGGTGGCAGTCGGCACCGAACCACACCGGGATGCCCTGCTCGGAGAGAATTGTGCGAACGCAATCCTTCATGAACTGGGAGTCCACATTGAGGTATTCAGTGCGGTCTCCGTCCACCACATTGCCCAGGTGCTCGATGGCAATCTTCGTGCCCTTCGGGTGCTCGCGACGCGGATCGTCGACGAGGCAGACGTAGTCTTCGAGACCGGCATCCACGTACTTCTTCCAGAACTGCTGCGGAGTCATAGTCCCCTCGCGATGGAAGTTACCCTCGTCGTCAGTCCACTCCCAGTCGAAGGACTGAGGAGGGGTGCCCAGATGGATGGTGAGCACGCGGTGAGCCGCAGCGAGCGCATCCTTGACGATGGCAGCGACCGCCGACTCGCCGTCCGCTTCGTACATGCGCACGACTGCCTGACGCAACACGTGGCGCAGCTGAGTGTTGAGCTCTCCCGTGTTCTGAGAGGAGGCGGTCTCCGGGAAGAAGTCCTTCGGAACCGCGCCGTACTTCTTGTAGAGGTTCATGGCCATGGTCCACTGACCGCCGTCACCCATGAGATCGGTGAGCAGGTGCTGGACGAGGCGGCTGTCTTCGGATTCACCATCCGCCTTCAACTGCGCCATGTCCTGCAGGAAATAGTTCGCACGTTCGAGCTTGTCAAAATACATGGCGTAGCTCTGAGAGAACTCAAAGACCTTGATTCCGAGATTCTTCTTTGCCACGAAGCGTGCCACGTTGAGGGAGCTGAACAGCCAGCAGCGGCCGGAGTGGGCCTGGGAGGTGACCTGACCGTTGTCGACAGTGACGGAGAACCTGCGCTGCAAGTACCGCGCCTTGTCGAAGTTCAGAGCGGTCTTGTCAATGCCGTTCGCAGTTACCGCATTGAGCGCCAAACGATTGCTCGGCGAGCTCTCGAAAGACTCCTCAAGATTCTTCAGCGTGGATGCGTCCAATGACTTCAAAATTCTGCTCCTTCTACCTTTGTCTGTCTTCAGTTTTTGTCTTCAGTGTTAGCGCACATTGTTAGTTCTGCGCCGCGACGTTTTCGTCCTCAGCGTGAGACTCATCCGTTGAATTTGAAGACTCCGCGGGCGCCTCATCGGACTCGGGTTGGGTCTGGGTCTGGGTCGCTTCAGAGTTCTCGGGTGCAGGCGCCGCGGCAAAATTTCCGAACGCCTGGGAGAACATGGAGCGAATCTCGTCGACGCGGGCCGTGATAGAAGCCTCGCGCGACTGCAGATTGGCGATGCGCTCGTTGAGTCCGTCGATCTCCTTCTTGGCGGCCTGACGCTGATCTTCGATCTGCTGCTCCGTCTTGACCTTCGCGTCGGCCAGCATCTGTGTGACGGCGTCATCGGTCTCTTTGCGTTTCGCGGCCGCGTAGGCATCGGCCTCATCGCGAGTCGAGCGAGCGGTGCCGAGAATCTCCTCGCTCTCCTTCTCATTCTTTTCCCTACGGTCCTTGAGCTGGTCGAGCAGCTCGTTCACCTTCGTGGTGGCATCTGCCTGTTGCGCGGAGATTTCGGAACGCACGTTCTCGTACTCCTGCGCGGCCTTCGCCAGCGTCTCTGCGCGCTGCACGTTGGCGGCGTCGGCAATCTGGGCGGCCTTCGCCTTTGCAGCATCGGTGATTTCCGCCGCCTGACGCTGAGCGTCAGAAAGTGTCTTGCTGACCTGTTCGCGCGCCTTCGACAGCTTTTCGTTCGCGCCGGTGAGCGCCTGCTGAATCTGGTCGTTGGCCTCAGACTTCAGCCGGGCGATCTCTTCATCGGCAGCCTTGCGCTGCTGAGCGATCTGCGAGGAGGCTTCGGCCTGCTTGCTGGCGATATCCTGCTCCTGCTCCGCCTTCCATGCCGCAATTTTCTTGTTGTTTTCCTCACGCAGATTCGTCAGCTCCAAAGTGAGTGCCTGACGCTGCTCGTCGTTTTCCTGAGCCGTTCGCGAACCCAGCTGCTCCGCCTTCTGCTGAGCGGAAGTCACGGTCGTCTCTGCCTCACCCTTGGCCTTGGCCAGGATCGAATCCGCCTGGCTCTGCGCACTCTCAACGGTTCGCTTCGCCTCGAGCTGGGCGTTGTTAATCAAAGTGTTCGACTCTTCGTGAGCGGAGGCCTTGATGTTTTCCGCATCCTGCTTCGCGCGCGCCAACAGCTCCGTGCTTGTCTGCTCGGCGGAGGCGAGGAGCTGCTGAGCATTTGCCCCGAGGGAAGCAAAGGAATCCTTGGAAGGAGCGGCCGACTTCTTGGCCTTCTCCTTTTCGAGCTCCGCTTCCAAAGTGAGAATGCGGGAGTCATACGTCTTGATCTGGTTGCGCAGCAACTGAACGGAGCCCTCGTACTCGGCGAGCGCGCGGTCAACCTTTTCCTTGTCATATCCGCGCAGAACTACTGGAAATGAATCAGCCATCTTGACTCCTTATTACTGACGCGCCCCGTGGAACTCGCCATGCCGCCGACTTAGAGAGAAATTTTCGTGCAACCCCTCGCGGGAGGTGATAATACTCCCCTATTCCACGCGGTTCCTGCACGCATCTTCTCCGAACTTTTTACCATGACACGTGTCCATGATGTGCACTGAGCTGAAGATGTGCGGCGAATCTTCTCACACGCCTCTCGTCCCTGTTCATTCTCGTGTGTCACTGGTGGTTCTCATTCTCATGCGTCACAGTGCTCCCATCCCCAGCTCCATCCCATACGCCACTGGTACTTTTTCCCCGAGCTCCACAAGTGGGCGATATGAGCATCGAATGGGCGATAAAACCTGTAAATTGAGGGATTTGAGGCCTAATATCGCCCACCTAATGCAAATATCGCCCACCTTCGATACTCCACGCCACCCCAATGGCCATTCTGAGGTATCCAATGTGGGGCACCATGCGCCACGCGCCATCACGCCGCCACGCGCACCGCCCACACACTGCGCGCCACGCGCCACCACGCGTGCCACCACCCCGCCCTCCCGCCGGGTGCCCCACGTCTTTACTAGACTGGTGGTCATGAGAACTTACAACGTGGTGGTTTCCGGCTTCGAGCCCTTCGACAACGAGGCGACCAATCCCTCCGGCGACGTGGCTTCACTGCTGTCCAGCGACGACATTGCGAACCGCCTCCAGGAACTCACCGGCGCTCAGATCAACATCCGTTCCACCGTGCTGCCGTTAAGCTTCGACAAGGCCTGGCCCACATTGGAACGCACCCTCAAAGAGATGACTCCCGACATCATCGTCGCCTTCGGCCTCAAGCACTCGGCGCGCGGCGTCAACCTCGAGCGATGCGCCATCAATCTCATCGACGCCGACAAGCCCGATGCCTACAACGTGCAACCCCGCAAAGTCGCCGTTTCTAAGGACGGGCCGGCAGCGTTCTGGACAAAGCTGCCCCTCCGCCGCATCATCCAAACCTTCTCGACGTCCCAGATTCCCGCCACTCTCTCTTCGGACGCGGGAACTTACGTGTGTAATGCGTTGTTCTACCAGCTCATGGCGTGGTGCGCTCATACGCCGGATGTGCTCGCCGGCTTTGTCAGCCTTCCCACCGTCAATGAAACCCAGCGCACGCAAAAGGGCTTGCCTCTCAAAGAGATGGTAGAGGCCGGAGTCCAGGTCATCGCCCAGACGGCGGGCTACTTCACCCAGGTCGACATTCAGGATCAGCTCGTCCTCAGTGACACCGATGAGGCGGGCGCGCAATAGCCGCAGCCCGGTCAGGCATTCCCCATTTTCCCGATCATGGAACGGACCGTGCTCAGCGCCTCCGCCTTGGCGATGTCCTCGGCTGCAGCGAGGTCGTGAACGGTCACGATGGCCATGGTGTCGTCAGACCCGGCAACGATGCCGATCTCCTCGTCGGGAAGGTAGCGCGACACAACGCCCGTGTCCCCTCCCGGAACCTCGCCCTCAGCGTTGAACTGAGGATCCGCGACCGCCGCGACGTAGGCGGAGACAATGGTGCCAAAGCGGAAGGCCTGGGGCGTCTGGACGCGCATGACTCCCTCTCGAGGCAACACCGCATTGACCACCTTGCGATCACCGGAATCACGAGTCGTCATGATGGAATCCGCGGAGGGCTCTGCCACAACGACGGCGTGGTAGGTGTCAAGTTCATCGACGCATTGGGTGATGGTGGTTTGAGAGACGAAGGGGCGCACCGCATCGTGGATGATGAGCTTGGCCTGTGCTGGAATGCCGGCGGAGCGCAGGGCGTTGATCGCCTCGAGGACACTGTCGGCGCGCTCCTTGCCCCCATTGACGATGAGTCGCAGCTTCGTGTACTTCTCGTGTTCAACGATGCGCTCGACACTGCCACGAACCGTTGAATTGACAACCACGACGACGTCACTGACTTGAGCGTTGCTCTCGAAGGCTCGAATGGCCCAGTCAATCACGGCGCGTTTGCCAACCGAGACCAACTGTTTGGGCTGGTCCGGATCGAAGCGCGTCCCCTCACCAGCTGCAAGGATGACGGCAACGACGGGGACTTGCTGGCGATTCTCTTCGCGTTCGTTTTCAGAAGTCATGTTTCGACCCTAGACCAGAGCCAGTCCAATCAGGGCATGAGCACGCTGATGAAGCGCCCGTTGCTGCCGGGGCGGTGAGTCAGCGTCCACTCGCGATACGAGTACAGTAACGGATTTTCCAGAGTGCACATGCTGTTATTGGGGGCCTGCGCCTCGGTTGAGCTCGCTTGATCGAGCTCACGATGAGTCTGTGCGTCAACGCATGAATCCTCGTCGTGAACTTGCTGGTGATTCATTCCCATCGCGGCGAGTTGGGCCTTCAGTGCAGCGCGCATATCGATCCCCTCACCCCCAAAGCGCGTATGCGTCACGAATGCATCGGGTTCGGCGGGGAATCCTGCCCCGCGCCGTGCAACTTTCTCGAGGAGTTCTGCATTTTTGTGAGCAAACTCCTGCGCCACCACATCGCCGGTCTCGTAACAGTTCCCACAGATGTTCGGTCCCAACCACACCTCGACGTCGGTCAGCTCCGCACCTTTCGACTCCATCACCGCGACGGTCTCGGGAACTACTCCATTCTCGACACCCTTTCTCCCAGCATGCGCAACGCCATACACGCCGTGCACTGCGTCGACGAGGAGGACGGGAGTGCAGTCGGCGGTGTATACACCCAGGGCGATGTCGGTGCGGGTCGTGACTTGCGCATCTGCCTCTCGAGTTGCCAGCGGCACAAGCGCGGTGCGCAACTGCGAAGGAGTCAGGGGGCTGTGACTGTCGCTCCCCTGCACCGCATTGGCGAGGTAAGCGTCCAGGTCAACCACGCGCGAAGAGTGCACCTGCCGTACCAACGACAGGGGCCGGCCCAGCGCTACCTCAAGCTGGCGATGGTGTGCGGCGATGTCTTCGCCTTCCTCGTGCACCTTGTAGCTGAGATTAAAACCGTTCCCGTCCACTCCACGATTGGAAACGTAGAGGATTTGCGGCACGGATGCGGAGGCGGTCTGCGCGCGGAAGATGAGCGGACGCTCCGAATACACGGCGGCCTGTTCGATAGATCTATTCGCTTTTGAATCAGACTGCCGAGTCTGCCGAATCTGCGGAATCGTCATTTGACCGGCTCCTGTTCCTCTGCAGCCTTCGCAGGCACCGACGTGCGCGACGGGAGCGGTGGCTTCGGCGAGCGCATCATCATCTGAGCGCCCACCTCCTCCGGGCACGCCATGGTGAACACGCTCATGGGGTGGTTCGCCGCTAGTACTGGAGTCCCGTTCTCGTCGCGCAGGTCTACCGCCTTGAGCCGGTATGGCTCCTGCCCGGGACGGAGGAATTCGACCGCCTGACCGGCCTCAATTTTGTTGTGCTCACGGAAAGTGAGCACGCCGTCGCTCCACGAGATCACGTCGCCGACCACGTTCCAATCCCACACGTAGCCGCCGCGCTCAGTCTGCTGCGCCACGCGATGCTCGGGGTAATAGAAGCCCGTGGAATACTCGCGATGAGAGACTTTATACGGTTCCTCCGTGAGCCATTGCGGCAGCTTGTAGCTGTCGGGATTTTCCAGATAGAGATTCGTGGCCTGCTTGTACGCATTCGTCAGAGTGGCGACGTAATAGGCGTTCTTGGCGCGGCCCTCGATTTTCAGACTCGTGATGCCCGCCTCGATGAGATCGTCCAAATGCTCAATGAGATTCATGTCTTGCGAATTAAACAGGTAGGTTCCGCCGTCAGATTCCTCGACCGGGAAGTACTTACCAGGGCGCTTCTCCTCCATCACCGAGTACTTCCAGCGGCAGGATTGGGCGCAATCGCCGTGGTTGGCGTCGCGACCCGTCATGTATTCAGAGATGAGGCAGCGCCCCGAAAAGGCCATGCACATGGATCCGTGCACGAAGCATTCGATGTCGAGATCTTTCGGTGTTTTGGCTCGAATCTCTTTGATGGCGTCGAGGCTGAGTTCGCGGGCGAGCACCACGCGCTTGGCGCCGAGATTGTGCAACTCGTTGGCGGTGAGATAGTTCACGACACCCGCCTGCGTGGAAACGTGCAACTCCAGATTTGGAGCCACCCGCTTAGCAGTGAGCATCACGCCAATGTCGCTGACAATCAGCGCGTCTGCACCCATCTGTGCCACCGAATCGATGTAGTCGGGAAGCTCGTCAACCTCGGGGTTGGTGGGCAGAATGTTACAGGTGATGTAGACGCGGACGTCGCGTGCGTGAGCGTAACGAATCGCCTCCTGCATCTGCTCAGGAGTGAAGTTCTTCGCTCGCGAGCGCATTCCGAAAATCTTACCCGCCATGTACACAGCATCGGCTCCAAAATCTACGGCCGCCTTGAAGGACGCCATGTTACCGGCCGGAGCCAGCACTTCCGGATTTCTGCGTCGAATTATCTGCATTCCCTGCTCTCGCTCTGTCATCTGCCCTACGAACTTCCCGAATCCTCTCGCCTCTCGCTACTCAGCCAAGCTTTGCAAGCTCCTCGGGGCTCAATTTGAGGTCCCCTGCCTTGAGCGAGTCGAGAATCGTGGCGGGGCGGTGTGCACCGGGAATCACGAACACGTGATCGCCCTTGGCGAGCTCCCACGCCAGCACGACCTGCTGATAGCTCACGCCGTGCGTCGCCGCCACGGCCTTGAAGGCGTCGAATTTTGTCTCGTCCTTTGCCTTGCGGTAGCCGCCGAGCGGGCTCCAGCACACGAAGTTCAGGCCAACCTTAGCCGTGTAATCGAGCGTATCCTGCGTGTCCTTGTAGATCGGTGAGTACTGATTTTGAACCGCGATGAAGTCGCTACCCAAAATCTCGCGCGCCATGTCAATCTGCTCGATGGAGGCGTTGGAGACGCCGGCCTTCTTGGCGACGCCCTGCTCCAGCAGCGCCTTGATGCCTTCAAGTGACTCGTTGTAGGCGACCTTGGGATCGGGACGGTGGAAGTACAAAAGGTCGATGGCGTCGACGCCGAGCGCCAGCGCAGATTCCTTGCCGTGCTTGATGAGGCTTTCGGGGCGGCCGTCCACGTCCCACGTGGGAACATTGTCGGTGAAGTTGCGGTAGTGACCGACCTTGGTGGCGACGCTGACCTCGTCGCGCGGGCCGTTCCAGGATTCCAAGGCCTTGCGCACGAGCTTCTCGTTGGTCTCCTCCTCACCGCCGGACTCGTAGTAGGCCCATGCGGTGTCGAGGTGACGGCAACCCGCGTCAAGCGCGGCGTGAATCGTTTCGATGCCCACCTCTTCGCTGGGGTGATCCTCGATGGACAGCGGCATGCAGCCCAAGCCAATCGCAGTTGTTGCATACGGACCAAGATTTCGTGCAAGTACCATGTGAGACTCCTTCGTAGTCTTTGATGTCGAACCACTCGGTATCCGTCTCTAGGGTACGCGGCGGTGCAGATGCTGATGTAATATGCCCCCGTACTACGAAACACGATCATCAAAAAAGCGAGTGGAGCAGGAACCTAATTCCGGATTCCCACTCCACTCGCTTCGACTTACTTGCAGCTCGGCTGTGATTTTCTCATTCGAGCGAGAACATCACAGTCGTGGAACTGTCAATCAGTCCTCGTCGTTGTTGTCGCCTTCGAAGGTGTCGAAGTCGCGACGCACGCGGCGACGCGGACGCTCAGAACGCTCGGTGCGCTCCTGGCGATACTCCTTGTAGCCTTCTTCGTCGGCCTGGAACTCACGATCGTTGAAGCGACCACCACGGCCACCTCCACGACGGTCTCCGCGATCTCCGCGACGGTCATCACGACGTCCGCGACCGCGATCTCCACCGCGGCGGTCGTCACGGCCACCACGATCGTGTCCGTTGTGCTCACGGCGTGCGGGCTGCTCCTGATCCTCGAATCCGGGGATAGCGAGCGAGATCTTGCCGCGGTCGTCCACGGACTGGACGACGACATCGACCATGTCGCCTTCCTTGAGGACGTCCTCAACAGCCTCGACGCGCTCACCGTTGCGCAGGTTGCGGATCTGCGAAATGTGCAGCAGTCCGTCGGTTCCCGGCGTGAGGTTCACGAAAGCACCGAACGACGTGGTCTTGACGACCTTGCCGTTGTACTTTTCGCCGGCCTCGGGAATGTGAGGATTGGCGATCTGATCGATAATGTCCTTGGCCTTATTCGCGGCCTCGCCACCTTCAGATGCGATGTAGACGGTTCCGTCGTCCTCGATGGAGACGTCAGCGCCTGTATCTTCCTGAATCTGGTTGATCATCTTGCCCTTGGGTCCAATAACCTCGCCGATCTTGTCGACGGGAACCTTGGTGGTGATGATGCGCGGTGCGGTCTCGCTCATCTCTGCGGGCTCATCGATGCACTCGTTGATAACCTCGAGGATGGTGGTGCGAGCTTCGTGCGCCTGCTTCAGTGCGGCAGCAAGGATGTCGGCAGGAATGCCGTCGAGCTTGGTGTCGAGCTGGAGCGCGGTGATGAACTCAGAAGTACCCGCGACCTTGAAGTCCATGTCGCCGAAGGCATCTTCGGCACCGAGGATGTCGGTGAGGGTCTTGAAGGTCATCTTGCCGTCGACTTCGCCGGACACGAGGCCCATGGCGATGCCGGCAACCGGTGCCTTGAGCGGAACGCCTGCGTCGAGCAGCGAGAGCGTGGAAGCGCAGACGGAGCCCATAGAGGTGGAACCGTTGGAACCGATGGCCTCAGAAACTTGGCGGATGGCGTAGGGGAACTCTTCGCGGCTCGGCAGAACCGGGATGAGCGCCTTCTCTGCGAGCGCACCGTGGCCGATTTCGCGGCGCTTGGGGCTGCCCACGCGACCGGTCTCACCAGTCGAGTACGGCGGCATCTCGTAGTTGTGCATGTAGCGCTTGGTGGTGTCACCGGAGAGCGCGTCGATGGTCTGCTCCATCTTGAGCATGTTTAGCGTGGAGACGCCCAGAATCTGGGTTTCGCCGCGCTGGAAGAGTGCGGAACCGTGAACGCGAGGAACCACGTCGACCTCTGCAGAGAGGGTACGAATGTCCTTGAGGCCACGGCCGTCGATGCGGTAGTCCTGCGTGAGGATGCGGCGGCGGACGATCTGGCGTTGCAACTCCTTGAAGGCGTTGCCCAGCTCCTTGTCCTTCTCAGCATCTTCCATGTCGGTGAACTCGGTGGCGAGCTTTTCGCGCACGGATTCCTTGATTTCGTGGATGCGCTCCTGGCGAGGCAGCTTCTCTGCCATCGAGAGGGCTTCGTCCAGATCGGAGTGAGCGAGCTCGTCGATGCGCTTGTAGAGATCCTCGGTGTACTCCGGGAACAGCTTGAAGTCCTTGGTCTCCTTGGCGGCGGCCTTCTTGAGCTCGTCCTGAGCCTCGCAGATGACCTTGATGAAAGGCTTTGCTGCCTCAAGACCCTCGGCGACGACCTCTTCGTCGGGCTTGGTTGCGCCCTCTTCGTAGATGAGCTTCCATGCGTTCTTGCCGGCACCGGCCTCGATCATGGCGATCGCGACGTCACCGTTCTCGACAACGCGGCCTGCGACCACGATCTCGAAAACGGCCTTTTCACGCTCGGACCAGCGCGGCATGGCGACCCATTGGTCGTCGATGAGCGCGAGGCGAACGCCGGACACCGGGCCGCCGAAGGGCAGGCCGGAGATCAGGGTGGACGCGGAAGCCGCGTTCAGAGCGATCATGTCATAGGCATCGTCGGGATGAATGGCAAGGATGGTCTCGACTACCTGGACCTCGTTGCGAAGGGTGTGAGGGAACAGAGGGCGCAGCGGGCGGTCGATGATGCGGCACGCCAGAATGGCCTCAGACGAGGGACGACCCTCGCGACGGAAGAACGAGCCGGGGATCTTTCCCGCGGCGTACATCTTCTCTTCAACGTCCACGGTGAGCGGGAAGAAGTCGTAGTTCTCCTTGGGGCTCGAACCCGCGGTAGTAGTGGACAGAACCATGGACTCGTCGTCCAAATAAGCAGCTACTGCCCCATCTGCCTGCTGGGCGAGACGACCCGTCTCGAAGCGCAGCGTGCGCTTGCCGAACTTTCCATTGTCAATAACAGCTTCTGCTGCTTTAATTTCGGGACCCTCCACGGGTTCCTCCTTTGTTTACTTTTCTTGACTCCAACATCGGCACGGCGGTTAGCCTCGGTCTCTTCCTAGACCCCTGGGTGGAATTTCTTCCCCACCATGCAAAAAGCCCAGACACGTGATGGTGTCTGGGCGGAAGGATTTTAGCGACGCAAGCCGAGACGCTCGATCAAAGAACGGTAACGCTCGATATCTTCCTTGCGCAGGTAGTTGAGCAGACGACGGCGATCACCAATCATGAGCTGCATGCCGCGACGCGAGTGATTGTCGTGCTTGTGCTGCTTGAGATGGTCGGTGAGGCTGGAAATCTGCTTGCTCAAAAGAGCAACCTGAACCTCGGGAGAGCCTGTGTCGCCCTCATGCGTTGCGTACTCGGAAATGATGGACTGCTTCTCTTCGCTGCTGAGTGCCACAGCTCCTCCTTGATTTTGCTGCGCGGTGCCCCACCACTGTGATGAAGCGCTCTTTATCCGCGGGCGATATACGCCAAAGTGTTAGTCTACACGCTCTCCTGGGACATGGGAACGACCAAGCCGTCCGCGTGCGTCATTCCTAGCCACAGCTTCACATAGCCTCACCAGCCTCACACAGCCGTGATGATGCCGCCGAACAGTACGACGAACAACGCCGCCAGCTCAATGATGAGGTAGCAGGACAGAGCGGACCCGGCCTTCGTCAGGACGTTGAGGGGCGAGGTGCGCTTGATGAGGATGAGAATGGCGACGAAGACGACCGCGAAAACAACGAACCCAACGACCGCCGAAATGATGCCGACGTTGACGGCGTTGGCATAGATCGCATGGTCGTGGAATACCACGTAGGTCGAATACCAAAAGTCCCCCTTGAGGAGGGAAAATCCGCCGAGAAACTGCTCAACGGCAAATGCCACCAGGGCGCAGATACCCGATATTCTGCGATGCCACCCCGCTACGGCGAGGCCCACGAAGGCGAAGGTGAGCACGACCGTAATCCACGAGATGAGCGCCAGTCCTCGTGGGTCGACGTTTTCAAGGATTCTGACAATGCCTTCTGTGTGGTTGAGTGCAAGGTCCCGACCGAGCCAATAAGGAACGATCATGGCGAGAATCGCAAGCACGATTGACACGATCCACGGCGTGGGGTGGAATGCGTTGCGTTTCTGTTCTGCCAGAGAGATTTCGTTATGCGAAGTCCTCAGAGACTCCAAGGCATCGTGAGATTCGTCCTCGCTGGAGATAGTTTCTCCCAGACTCTGCTCGTCTTTCTGGCCTTTCGAACCATCGTGATCTGCAGACACGGCACACGACCTTTCTCACTCGGCTTCACTCGACTTCACTCGGCAAATTCTGTGTTCTTGGCACGTTCCTCAGCACATTTTAGATGCCGAGATCACCACTTTCTCGTGAAGGGCATCGGTTTGCGCATGCGAATGAGCAACAACAGCGGGATGATGACATAGGGGAGGTTGAAGGCCAGGAATACTGCGGGATTGGGGGTAGCCTGCCCTGCCGGGCCGAAGAACTCGACTCCGAAGATCGGGATGCCTGTCAAAGAGATGATCATGGTCGCGTAAATAACGGAAGGCAGCTGAATCCAGTTCCAGCCGCGAACGATGGCGATGTCGAGCACGACGTAGAAGAACACGTAGACGAATGCGGAGGTTCCGCTGATGAATCGCAACCACAGAGGATGCGACTGATAAAGCGGGTCGAAATTACTGGAATACCAATAGTTCGCACGCACGAGAATATTTGTAGAATCCGCCGTCTGCGCAAGGCCCAGGCCTTCGACGGAGTCGCTGATAATGCACGTCACGATGAATACGGAAAAGATAACGAGGAAGAAGATATCTACCGGACGCTTGCGCAGCGGTAGATTATCGGGCTTCTCCTGTACCCCTGCTGCGGCAAAGATGTCGCCGTTTTTCTCGGTCTTTACTGTGTTGGTCTCAAAAGTCATGCGCACGAGCTTATCAGCGGTGCCTTACACAAAGATCTGATAGGACAGACGCTCGGGATGGGGGTCATCTTTCATGTAGACGACGCCCGCGTATTCAAATCCCGCCTTTGCGATGAGATGTTGCATGCGCTTGTTCAGCCGATGCGTGTCGATGCGAACTTCGTGAAAGCCGAGATTCTTTGCCTCACCGATCAGCTCGTCGAGCAACACCGAGCCCAGCTTGAGACCGTGAAATGCAGAAGAGACGCAGGAGCGATGAATCGTTGCATACCCACGTGTGGAGGTTGCCTCTCCCGACCGCGGCGAGCGCCACGAACCGTCATAAATCTTCGCGTAATTGGGATCGTCTTCCTGCCACAGAGTCGAACTCGCCACAATCTCTCCGTCGAGGTCGAGAACATACGCCCACCCTCGAGCGATGTCGTCACCGATGATGGCCTCGTTGGGAGAGCCATTCTGCCACTGTGGAATACCATCCGCTTTGAGAAGGGATTTCGCGGAGTTGATGATGCTCATCATCGCGGAGAGATCATCGAGTGTTGCCCGTCTCAGCAGGGGGTGAGGAGTATTTTCAGAAGAATGTGATTGACCTTGCATCGCACATGAGTTCACAACGAGGCCACGACAAGCTCTGTGATTCAAACCCTCTAAGGACTTCGACATTCCGACGTCCGAGCATCTTGTATACTTGAGACTTGTTCGCGAGCGTAGCTCAATGGTAGAGCCTCAGTCTTCCAAACTGATTACGCGGGTTCGATTCCCGTCGCTCGCTCCACTCAATCACAAATAATCCGGTCGCCATCCTCTGTCACAAAATGAGAACTCGACTGCGCCAATAATGGAATTGCCTCTCCGTTGTCATTTCACCTGGTTAGCCTTTGATACATGGAAACCACTACCAAAGAATATTCGTCGTCTGTGCGACCACAAGACGACTTCTACCGCTATATCAACGGCCCCTGGATAGACTCCTACGAGCTTCCAGAAGACCGCTCCCGCTTCGGATCCTTCGACAAGCTCGCTGAAGACGCAGAGAAGGACATTCGCGACATTCTCGAGGACGAATCCTCCTCCGCGAAAAAATCCTCCATTCTCTACAACAGCTTTCTTGACACAGAGAGCCTCGAACAGGCAGGGATCTCGCCCATTCAAAGCGAACTCGACGACATCACGACAGCGTCGTCCAAAGACGAGCTCCTCAAGCGTCTGGGCGCTCTGAATCCCTTCGGGGGGCCAGACCTCATCGGTGTTGCCATCTATCCCAATCCCGGCAACTCCTCGGTCAACATTGCCCACATCGTTCAAGCGGGTATTGGCCTGCCCGACGAGGCGTATTACCGCGAGGACCGCTACGAGCCCGTTCGTACCGCTTACACGACGATGCTGTCGAAGTTCTTCAGCCTCGCACACCTCGCCTCTGACGATGCCACCGCACAGAAACTGGCACAGCAGGTCCTTGATCTTGAGACCAAGATCGCTGCCCATCACTGGAGCGTGGTCGAAACTCGCGACGAAGACAAGACCTACAACCCCGCAACGTGGACCGAATTGTTGAACGCACTCCCCCACATCGACCTCGCCGCATGGACGGACGCCTGGCAAAAGGCCTACGACGCTACGCCTACCGCCGCGCATCAGCCGCTTAACATGACGGCGGCGCTGAGCAACGTCATCATTCACGAGCCCAGTTTTCTTGCCGGACTTGATGAGATGTGGAACTCTGAGAGCCTTGAAGCGTGGAAGATGTGGAGCCTCGCACATCTCCTCATGGCTCGAGCGAACTACCTCAATCACGACTTTGAGGATGCCGGATTCGACTTCTATGGCAAGGTCCTCTCTGGCACGACAAAGATCCGCGATCGCTGGAAGCGCGCCGTCAGCCTCGTCAATGGCATCAGCGGCGAAGAAGTTGGCAAGGTCTACGTGGATCGCCACTTCCCCGCAGATTCAAAGCTGCGTATGGAAAAGCTCGTCGCCAACCTCATCAAGGCGTATCACGTCTCCATCACTTCAAGCACCTGGCTCGGAGAAGACACAAAGCAGAAGGCATTGGAGAAGCTATCGAAGTTCTCCCCCAAGATTGGATATACCAATCATTGGCGCGACTACAGCGCGCTTGACGTCTCCTCCGACAAAGGTTTGATGGACAACGTCCGCGCCGCAGATATCTACGAGTCTGGTTACCAGATCGCCAAGGCCGGTCAGCCGGTCGACAAGGACGAATGGCTCATGAACCCGCAGACGGTCAATGCCTATTACGAGCCGACCATGAACGTCATCGTCTTCCCGGCTGCAATTCTCCAACCCCCCTTCTTTGATCCTGACGCCGACGACGCCACCAACTACGGGGGCATCGGGGCTGTCATTGGCCACGAGATCGGCCACGGCTTCGACGATCAAGGCAGCAAGTACGACGGAGACGGGCGCCTCAACGACTGGTGGAGCGCCGCCGACCGCGCCAACTTCGAGAAACTCACCGCCGCTCTCATCGAGCAGTACAACGGTTTCGTTCCCTTCCAGCTGCAGCAGAAGTACGAGGCGGCGGGCACTGCAGACAAGGCTCCGCACGTCAATGGTGCCTTCACTATTGGCGAGAACATTGGAGATCTCAGCGGTGTCAACATCGCGCTAAAGGCCTACGCGCTCTCGCTCGGAAAGTCAGCCGCATCGCCAGATGAACTCGCTGCCTCTCTGAAAGACGCCCCCGCTGTGGACGACCTCAGTGCGGCTCAGCGCTTCTTCATCTCGTACGCCTCCATCTGGCGTTCGAAGACGCGGGATGAGCTCGCAGAGCAATATCTCGCCATCGATCCACACTCTCCGGCCGAATTCCGCACCAACGGCATCGTGAGCAACGTCGATTCGTTCCATGACGCCTTTGAAGTGCACGAAGGCGACGCAATGTGGCTTGACCCCGACAAGCGCGTGCGTATCTGGTAACCAGCACTTCCAGACCTCGCTGAGGCCGCCGTGAGTCTTTTAGACCATGGCGGCCTCTTTGGTATCTGCCAGCTCCTCTTCGAAGCCATCCATATTGTCAGTCTCGTTGTTCTCCTCCTGAGCGGTAGCCGTCGTCATCGCAGGATTCACGGCAGTGCTTTGCCCGGTGTCGTTTACTTCCGTACCAGTAGTGGACACGGCAGGCATGGCCGCCCGCTCACCCTCTGAGAACGTTGGAAATTCTTGAGCCGCCTCCACGACGGCTTGCCGTTGAGCTTCCGATCCTCGCGGAGCTTGACGAGCGTTATCGGACGCAGGTGGACGCAGTTTCGCAAAGCTGCTGACGCCCTGGTTGAGATCGTGCCCCACCGCGCTCGCCTGAAGGACGAGAGCGGACCGGGGGCTACCGTCGCTACCCGTCCACTCGTCCGAGAGGAGATCGCCGACAACAACGACCGGATCCCCTTTGTGTAGAGATGACACGATGTTCTGCGCCAGCCCACGAAAGGCGCGCACCGTGATCCACAACGTCGGAGATTCGCGCCACTGCTGGGTGGTGCGGTCATAAAATCCACGTGCCGATGCCAGTCTGAAACTGGCTCCTGACACACCGTTGCCGAAGCCCTTTGGAGCAGTTCCCAAATATCCCCGCATTACCACTGATGAATTGAAAGCCATGTTCTTTCCTTTCGTTTGAGGCACCCTCAGTGAGTGCTGCTCCAACTGTGCACGAAGAGAAGATAGATGGCAGAAAAAATCGAGGGGTGTGGTCGAATGTGATTTTTATCCCCAGTCTTTTCCACATAAAACGTTTCGACGATCACATTCGACCACAGGCATCAGATTCCCTTTCCTCTGATCGACCTGTGACCTAATCTTGTCGAAAGAATGTCGAGGCAAACGGGCGGCGCCTATCGGGCACACCACCGCCGGAGAGGGAGCACAGGGCACCATGCGCACTACCTTAAGCAAAGAGAATCGTTCCACTCACCAGTTCGAGAAAACTGACACCGGTCTCATCAGGTGTGAGGATGGGCTGTTGCGTCCCGAATGGGCCGCCGCTCCCGGACTGCTGCGTGACTATTACGACACCGAATGGGGTGTCCCCACCCACGATGAGCGCGAGATTTTCGAGCGCCTCTGTCTGGAGGCATTCCAATCGGGACTGTCGTGGCTCACGATCCTCAAGCGACGCGACGCCTTCCGGACCGCCTTTTCTCATTTTGAGCCTGATGTGGTCGCCGCACTGAGTGACGCCGATCTCGAGGACCTCATGAAGAATGAGGCAATCATTCGCAACCAACGAAAAATCGAAGCTGTCCGCACTAACGCGAAAGCAACTGTGCGTCTGCGCGACAATCCTGACTCCCCCAATCTTGTGGACCTCGTCTGGTCGTACACACCCAAACATCCGCGCAAACCTCGCAGTATTGCCGATCTCCACCCGACCAGCACCGAATCCATCGCACTGTCAAAGCGCCTGAAAAAGGAAGGCTTCGCCTTCGTGGGACCCACTACCGCAATGTCAACGCTGGAAGCCATTGGTGTCATCGATATGCATGTCGAGGGAGCATTTTCACCCGTTTCGACGGCACAATAACTATTTTGTCTTGACGTTATATTGCGAGGAACCAAGTCCTTCAATTTCTTCGTTCAATCTTCTAATAACAGAGTCGAAGATGCCTTGCAACCCTCCCATTCCAAGGTACTGCTCTCGCAACAGCCTCGGCTCGGTGATGTGATATGGCCGTTCTATCCCTCGAGAGGAAAGCTCGCTTTTCAAGGTTTCGCACGAATGTTTTCTTCCAGCTCTCGAAGCCCTCGGTAGCGACGAGATCCAAGTCCTTAGAGAATCGGGTTTGTGCGAGAGGATACGTCAACGCAAGCGAATTCCCGCCTTTGATGACGGTATCCTCCGGAACCATCTGAGAGACGACGAGGACAATCAGCGTCTTTCTCAGTCGTTCAGGCTGAACGTCCTTACGTCTAGCCCATGCTCGTAGCTTTGACTCGATGCCACGCATCGGTAATGGCGATTCCCTCTCTCCGCTCATCTTCCCTGCTTCCTTCTTAGTTTCTCTCGAACACGGTCGGCAGCATCTCCGCCAATGAGATTCCTGGATTCCGCATCATTCAATCCTTCGAGCCGATAGTCAACCCTGGTATCTTTCGCATCCAAGAAGGCCGCCTCGAGATTTTGCAGCCTAATGCCATTGATGACATCGACTCGCTCCCGTCGCGTCGTATGCGACACCTTCATCCAATTGGGGAAAACCCTGCGGAATCGGTGCGGAGTCCTAACAGTGATTTTCTCTGGATTCGCGTTAGCGAGGTTGTAATAGTCAAGAACAGTGGATCCTGTCAGGTACGCCTGAGAGCCCGCCAGACCAAGTGCGACGAGAAACGTGGAATCGCTTGATTCAACTCCCGTTTTTTCCTCAGGATCAAGGAAAAGATAGATACCTGATCCAAGTTTCTCGACCTCATCCGGATGCCTTCTAGCGTGTTGCCGGAGCGCGGATTCGGAGAAACCAGCAGCAACAACATCAGCAGTTGTCACGATACCGTGATTTTCTCTAGAAACTTTTTCCAATGTTTTCTCAATCATCACAGATATATTGTGTCACGGAATGTAGCTAATCTCAATATCTCTTTCTTCTCGTGAATCGGCTCTGTCAATTGTTGTCAGCGATCTCCGGCCAAAATAATTCAAACCGACTACAGTTACCCTCACTCGTGGAAGGCTCAACATAGTTCGACGAATATGCATGCCAAGGAGCATTTTCACCTGTACCCACATCTGCAACAAACGACTCCAAGAGCGCACCCGCGGCGGATGTCGCATAGCTTCGGTTAAAATTTCCCCATTGGGGCTGTAGCTCAGTCGGTTAGAGCAGCGAACTCATAATTCGTCGGTCCTCGGTTCAAGCCCGAGCGGCCCCACTCTTCTTTCTCCTCGTGCTTCCTCATGCTTCCTCGTCCGCATCTTTCGGACAAAAGTCACTTATCTGCCCGCTAGATTCCACGGCGAGACGCGCACGTATCTCTCTGGCAGGTCTGCGGATATACTTGTGTGTTGGTTCGCCGGATTCAGCGCAATCCACGTGACAATCCCTCCGTTTCGCCTTGGGGACAACGTTGCCCGCGCAACCGCTTGGATATGAGAAAGGCTTTACATGAGCAGTCGTGATGCCAGGCTGGAATCGACACGACAAGAGGTTCCCATACCCGCTGCACCGACATCTCCCCTGCCCTCCTCACCCACCGAACCCAAGCAATCCTCCGACACCACGCCGTCGCCGACTCTCAACACTTCAGAAGCAAACGCAGAAAAAGACACAGAAGCCTCCAGTGAAGAAGACACTCCTCAAGATGCGGTTCACCGAATGCGTCGCACGATAGCGAGCCAGGTCCAAGACCGCGGCATTGCACGGACCATCCTAGGAGTCATTCTCAATCATCTCTTCCTCGCCATCCTCATTGCCGTCTCCGTCGTGACGTCATTCTTCAACACGCCACAGTGGAGCTACGTGGACTGGCACGTCATCTTCGTGTTGTTCCAGCTCATGCTCGTCATCAAGGCGTTTGAGCAGTACGGACTCATCAGCTGGCTCTCGATGCACATCCTGGCCCGGTGCACCAACGCGAGGGCACTCACGGTTGCAATGTGCCTGCTTTCCCTCTTCCTCTCAATGGTCGCCACTAACGACGTCACCATTCTCACCGTGGTGCCTTTGGTCCTGATGATCGGACGGAAATCGGACGCCTCGATCTTTTTCCCGGTCACGATGGTGACGATCTGCGCCAACCTCGGCTCAAGTCTCACACCTATCGGTAACCCGCATAATCTCTATATTTTCACGCACTTCAATCTCAGCGTCGCAACCTTTATGACGTACTCACTGCCCCTCTTCGTGGTGAGTCTCGCACTTCTTTTCTTCTCGGTTTCCTTCGTGAAGAAGACGCCGGTCACCGCGGCCACCGGGATCCCCTCAATCGTCAACCCGAAGAGAATCATTCCCTTCCTCTTCGCTGCGATCTCCGTCATTTTGTGCGTTTTGCAAGTCGCTCCAGACTGGGCGACGCTCATCGTCACTATCGGCATCACCATCGTCGCCGATCCTCGCATGCTCATGAAGGCCGACTACAACCTTCTCTTCACGCTCTTCTTCATCTTCATCGCGGTGGGCAACATCTCGCATATGACCGTGCTCCACGCGCTCCTCACCGGGCTCGTGGGCTCCCAGATGTCCACGTACTTCTCTGGACTTCTGCTCAGCCAGGTCATCAGCAACGTGCCCATCACCGTCCTGCTGTCCCAGTTCACCATGTCACCTGCCGCGCTTTTCTACGGCGTGGATATCGGCGGGTTGGGATCCCCTATCGCTTCTCTGGCAAACCTCATCACCATCACGTTGTTCCTCAAGGAATTCCCGAAGGATCGCAAGAAATTCCTCACCGTCTTTCTCGGCGTGAACTTCGCGGGACTGATAATTCTGGGAACCATTTTTGGGCTATTACAGTACTTCGGAATCCTGCAATAGCCCGCTTTATTACTCCTTGAGTGCGGCGATAACGGCGTCGGTCACCGCCTGACTCGACTGGGGATTCTGTCCCGAAATCAAGTTGCCGTCAATCTCGACGTGACTGACGAAGGGCTCCTTCTCAACGAAGCGCACGCCCAACTCCTTGAGGCAGGCCGCCAGATACCAACCGATCTTCCTCACGCCGCCCGCCTTCTCCTCGCGGTCGGTGAAAGCGGTCATCGTCCTGCCGGCAAAAAGAAAATTGCCATTGGGCTTCTTCGCGGCAAGCAGTCCCGCAGGGCCGTGGCAGAACGGCGCGATGATCTTGCCTTCCGCATCCGCGTTCTCTAACAAATGCCCCACGGCTTCATCGGCCGCCAGGTCAACCATCGGACCGTGACCCCCAGGCATGACGATAGCGTCGAAGTCAGAGGTCTCCACCTCGTCAACAGCAACGGGATGATGAAGCACCCCGTCGATCCCTGTCAGATACTCCACATATTCCCGCGCAAGGCTCTCCCCCAGCATCTGCAGGGAGAGTGAACCCGGGTCCACGGGCGCAGGCTTGCCGCCCGGCGTCGCCAAGACGACCTCGAGACCCGCAGCGAGCAAGCCCCTATGCGCCACAATAAATTCCTCTGCCCAAAAGCCCGTAGGATGGTCAGTTCCGTCTTCGAGCGGCATCGATGAGGCCGCCGTAAGAATGATGAGCACTCTCTTCTGTGTCATTTAATTTTCCTTCCCCGCTCAACATGTTAGCGGGAAACTTCACAAGGAAAGAACCAATTCCACAGAAAATGCAAGGAAAACGGCCCACTCAGCCTTGAGTCGAATTGTGGAAATGCTCAGGAGCACTGTCCGACAGGTGGCGCAAAGCCTCCTGATCTTCAGGGTCGATGGTGAAGTTCAACTCAGCATTAGTCACAATGTGAGCCTCCGAAGTCGCCTTCGGTAGAGGCAATACGCCATTGTCAAGGCAGAAGCGAAGGGCCACCTGAGCCACGCTCACGCCGTACTTTGCCGCCATGCCTTGAACTTGCGAATTATGCAGCAAATCACCCGTCGCCAGAGGGGAATAGGCCTCAATGAGCATGCCATTCTTCTGGCTGAAATCGACGATGGTCGGCTCGGTGAACCCGACGTAATACTGAATCTGATTGACCATGGGCTTCACCTCCGCGTTGTCCAAAATATTGGTGAGGTCGTGCACGTCGAAATTGGAAACACCGATGGCACGAATTCTGCCGGCGCGATATTGCTCCTCGAGGACCTTCCATACCTCCAGATTGCCCTCATCATGGCGCGTACCGATGCGGTTCCAAGGCCACGGCGCATGGATCAAGTAGAGATCTAAATAGTCGGTTCCCAGATTGGCCAGCGTCTCGACGAAGTGACGGCGGGCCTCCTCGGCATCCTTGATTTCGCCGGGCAGCTTTGAAGTGACGAACACCTTGTCGCGTTCAATCCCGGAATCTTTGATGGCTTTGCCGACACTTTCTTCGTTGCCGTAAGCATACGCTGTGTCAATATGTGTGTAGCCGGTTTTGAGAGCGGTTGTCACTGCGTCGTAAGCGGCGTCACCGTTGGGGATCTGCCATGTTCCGAACCCGACTTTGGGAATCGTCACACCGTTGCTGAGAGTATAGGTTTCGTTGAGAACGCTCATAGTTCACCTCGGGAAGTTGGGTCAAAATCGAAATTATCGTACGGCGCTTCCCCAGACGAAGAGCTGGCAATCAGCCGAGAGAAGATTCTTTCGGCAAAATTCCCGATTGTGAGGCTGATCTCACCCGATTTCTCAGTCAGATAAAGCACCCCCTTTGAAATTGACGAACTCCATCGCCAAGCGAATGATGAGGTATGAGAAAATGAAATGCTTTCCGCATACCGCTGGAAGGCGCCAGATTTCAAGGAGGAATGATGGCAAAAATGATCGCAGGACAGGCACTCGTCAAGGTGCTTGAGGAGTGGGATGTCGACCACGTTTACGGAATTCCCGGGGGCTCGATCAACCACACACTTGAGGGCTTGTATCTCGAGAAAGACAAGGTGAAGTACATTCAGGTGCGCCACGAGGAGGTCGGCGCCATCGCCGCTTCTGCGGACGCGAAATACACCGGCAAGATCGGCGTCACCTTCGGTTCGGCGGGACCCGGAGCCACACACCTCTTCAACGGACTCTACGACGCGAAAATGGACCATGTCCCCGTCCTCGCTCTGGTCGGTCAGGTGCCCACCGTCAACATGAACACGAACTACTTCCAAGAGATGGACGAAGTCCCCATGTTCTCCGACGTCAGCGTCTACAACCGCACTGTCACCACCGCCGAGCAGATCCCCTATGTCATCAACCAAGCCATCCGCGAAGCCTACCGTCAAAGTGGAGTCGCCGTGGTGGTTTTGCCAGAAGACCTCACCGAGGCCGAGATTGATTTCGAACCCTCGAAGACCCCCAAGATTTGGAAGAACAATTTCAAGCAGATCATCGACGAAAACGCCATCAATGACAGCATCTCAATGATCCAGCAGGCAAAGCACCCACTCCTCTACGTCGGCCGTGGCCTGCTAGGCGCGCGCGATACCGTTGAGCGCTTCTCCGAGCAATTTGCCATGCCGGTGATCAACACAGTTCCCGCGACGGGCGTCATTTCTGCGGACCACCCGAATTCGATTGGCACCTTCGGCCGCTTGGGAACCAAGCCAGCTTTTGAGGCACTCCAGCACGCGGACCTCATCCTCTTCGTCGGATCCGAGTTCCCGTTTGCCCGCTTCTGGCCTAACGACGTCAAGATTTTGCAGGTCAACACCTCTGCCTACGACATCGGCAAGACCGTCCCGGTGGATTATGCGGTCATCGGAGACGGTAAGACCTACTTGGAGTCTCTGATCGAGACGGGCTACTCGGTTCAGCCCGAAACATGGATCGAGCAGAACCGCACCAACAAGAAGAACTGGGACGCCTGGCTCAACCACCTCGCCGAGGATGATTCCAAGGGTCTCAACCCCGAAACCATCACC
Source organism: Bifidobacteriaceae bacterium (assembly GCA_022649925.1). Lineage (GTDB taxonomy): Bacteria > Actinomycetota > Actinomycetes > Actinomycetales > Bifidobacteriaceae > JALCQC01. Next base: position 27,137 of record JALCOX010000022.1, read on the forward strand.
AAGCACATCGCACAGCTGGCAGGGCCCAACGACGTCTACGCGGTCGACACCGGCAACGTCTCCGAATGGGGTGTGCGCGGTCTGCCGATGACGAAGAACCAACGCTTCGCCATCTCCGGACTCTTCGCCACCATGGGATTCGGACTCCCCGCGGGCATCGCCGGCGCGCTGAACGCCGAGCCTGGAGCGAACGTCTGGGCGCTCTCCGGTGACGGCGGCTTCTCGATGGTCGCTCCCGACATCATCACGGAGGCTCGGTATGGGCTCCCCGTCGTCAACGTGGTGTTCTCCAACAACCGCCTCGGTTTCATTTACAAAGAGCAGCTCGACACCCAACAGCACCTCTACGGCGTCGATCTCACCGAAGCTGACTGGGCAAAGGCGGGTGAGGCGTTCGGCGGCATTGGTTTCACCATCAGATCTCTCAAGGACGCCGACGAGGTCTTCGCAAAGGTGAAGGAACTCCAGGCGAGCGGCAACAAGAAGCCCATCGTCATCAACGCCATCGTGAAGCCCGACGATCCGGTCGCCACTGCCTACATGCCGCTCGATCCAGAAAAGTACGGTCAGGACGCTGTCGACGGATTCGCTGCTCAGTACGGAATCGACACCGCTCAGCAGCCTTCGCTCGGCGAGCTGCTCCGCGCACACGGCGACACGCTGTAGATAATTCTCAAAGATTTATTTTGAGAAGCGTCGCATTCTGAACATCTATCTAGAAACCGTTGTCTCCCCTGAACTCAGGCACTTGGGGCAACGGTTTCTTGATGTGCCACCTCCTCCCACCGCATAAACTCTCAGCTTCCTCCTAGCTTCGTCAATTTGTATATGACCAACAAGCCACCACGCGGCCCACCCTGAAGTTCCAGCAGCACCGCGCAGTCCTCTGTAAAGTGCACCGGTCCTCCCGGGAGTGCAGTCTCCATTGCTACACATTGGAGCCGCCCAGTTTCAAGGAGGAAAGATGGCAAAGATGATCGCAGGACAGGCACTCGTCAAGGTTCTCAAGGACTGGGGAGTTAGCCACGTTTACGGAATCCCTGGGGGATCCATCAATCACACTCTCGAGGGTCTCTACCTCGAGAAGGACGCCGTCCAATACATCCAGGTACGCCACGAGGAAACCGGTGCCATCGCTGCCTCCGCCGACGCGAAATACACAGGGAAAATAGGCGTCTGCTTTGGCTCTGCAGGCCCAGGAGCCACACATCTGTTCAACGGACTCTACGACGCGAAAATGGACCACGTCCCCGTTTTGGCGTTGGTGGGCCAGGTTCCACATACAAACGTCAACACGAACTACTTCCA
>JALCOX010000023.1 GCA_022649925.1 Bifidobacteriaceae bacterium
CGAAGAAGAGGGGCTGGCCGTCTTTGCTGACCTTGTTGCCGTAGGCCGCCACCACGCCATAGCCGTGGGTGAACACGGTGTGGTCGTTGATCCAGTTGCGGTTGTCGTTGCCGGCGAGGTTGAGCTCCCTGGCACCGATGACGGTGTCGTAGCTCTTGCCGCCGATCTCGTACTTGTCGACGCTCAGGGTGTCGGTGAAGTCGTAATACTGCTTCGACTGCTGGAGCTGGCGGAAGGTCGGTGCGACGACCTGCGGGTCGAGCAAGCGAATTTGCGCGGTGGTTTCGGCGTCCTTGCTGAGGGCTCCGGATTCACCTTCCGTGGAGGCGTCGTATGTGGACGTCTGGATGTTGTTCAGTCCGAAGGCCTGTGTCGTCGCCTTGATGTTGCGCGAGATATACGTCGACTCCAGTTCCTGAGCGTTGGGGTTCACCTTGAAGCGCTGCAACAGTGCCGGATAAACGCCCATGAGCAGCATGGCGAGGACCAGCACGCTGGCGATGGCGATGACGGGGAATCTCCACGCCCTCAGCGCGGCTGCGAAACCGACGTGAACGCCCGAGCTCATCGACGAGAAGGTGCGAGACGCCATGATCCACACGCTCAAGACGATGCCGAGCGCCACGACGAGACCCGCCATCGCGAAGGTGGCAGGGATAGTGGCGTGGACTGATGAATACGCCGCTCCCGTGATGCGATCACCCTGCTGTGTCAGCGTCTGGAAGGCACTGAGCGCAATGCGAACTCCCCACAGCAGCATAGTGATGAGCAGCCAAATACCGATTTGGCGGCGAGCGCGCGACGTCATGTCGAGAATGCCGCGACTGCGGCTAGGAAGCCTGAACTGAATGCCGCTCAAGGCCAGCTGGGCCAGGACGCACACCACCAGACCCACGACGACCATTGTCAGAACGGCGTCCGTGATGGCCACGAGACTGGGGAGAACGAACACGTAGAAGCCGACATCGAAGCCAAATTGTGGATCAGTGGTGCCGAAGGACTGCGCGTGGAAGAGCAGAAGTAGCTCATTCCAGTGCGATACGAGCTGAGCTCCGAAAAGCGCACCCAGAATCAAGGCGATGATGACCGCGACGCGACGCGCAGTCTTGGAAGAGAAGCTCGTCACCATTTCCATGACGGATCCGTTGGTGCGCACGCTCGAGCCGTCAGCTTCCGCCGGGCGACTGCGAATGGCGAGCGTCGCCGACAAATACGCCACTGCGCCCATGACAACGGCGTAAATGATCCACAGACCAATTTTCATTGCCCACGTCGTCCAGATGACTGAGCCGTAGCCTAGCTGCGAATACCACATCACCTCCGTGCCGAAGTAGGCGAGGAAGAAGACCAGACCCACCGCGACCACCACAATGGCGAGGATGATCCACAGCCACTTGCCGAGGAATCCTCCCCGGTGCCCGGAAAACTTGGGCAACTGCAAGCGCGGCGGTTTACGGCCACCGGCAGAGCCCTGATGTCCGTTACCGTTGTTCGATGAGTGCTCCCCGTCTGTCTCGACATTGAGCACCACCGGATCGTCGTCGTTGTTCCCATTCGGAAAGAAAGATCCAAAGAAAGAAGACATGGCTCAAGCCTACCGACAGCCACCAACAGACGACATCCCTCCCCTATTTCCTCCCCTTCCTTCTCGGTTTGTGCGGACTTCTCGGGGTTTGTGCGGACTTCATACGAGTTCAACCACCAAATTCCTAAAAAATCACTCATAATTTCAAGGATCTTGGAGCATATGAGGCATCGTCCAATGAAATTGTCCGCACAAACCCCGAGAAGTCCGCACAAACCGAGAAATGGAGCGCCAAAAATGAGAATGAGACGAAAATAAAAACGGGACAGAAATGAGAAATGGGCGGTGACGACACCTTCGTGCGTCACCGCCCATTCTGTACGCCCACGTCAGGTGGGAGCACAGTCACTCACTCACATACATACTCACTGCGCACTCGCTTGCAGAGCAACCGCCGCAACGTAATTGACCGGTTGATCGAAGTTTGGCTGGAACAGGAAGTCGGCCAGGGAGAGGTCGTCAATCGTCATCTTGTTCGCAATGGCAAGAGAGACGACGTTGGCCGCCTGCGAAATATCGTGCTTGGCGAGGAACTGCGCGCCTTTGACGAGACGAGTCTCCTTATCCCAGGTGAGCACGCAGGTCACGGGAGTCGTCGTCAACATGAAGTCGGGTCGATAATCCTGAACCAGCGTGGTGGTCTCGAGCTGCACACCTCGGCGCTGCGCCGAGGCAATGCTCAACCCCGTAGAAGCCATCGACAGTTCGAAAAGCTGAACTGCTGACGATGATTGGGTGCCCGGGTGCTTCAGCTTCGGCTCCACCATGTTGTGTCCGAGCACCAGACCCTGACGCACTGCGTTCGTGGCGAGCGGAATGTAATCGGGCTTACCCGTGGGATTGTAGGTGACGGTGGCGGAGTCGCCGGCCGCGAAGACATCGGGGACCGACGTTCGCAGATAGTCGTCGACAACAATGGCGCCGTTACCAAGCATGTCCACCTGACCGGTGAAGAGATCGGTCCGAGGCGCAAACCCGGCAGCGAGAATCACGTAGTCAGCGTCGAAGCTGTCCGTGTCGGTTTCCACTGTGACGCCGGAACCGTTGTCGCGATCATCAATCTTGAGCACCTTTTGTCCCAGAGCGAGCGCAACGCCATGATTTTCAAAGGACTGCTCCACGCGATCGGTAACGTCGGCGTCGAAATTGTTGGCGAGCACGCGCGGGAGCGCATCGATGAGAGTGACCTTGACACCGATGGAGTTGAACTGTTCGGCGAGCTCGGCACCGATGTATCCGGCTCCGACAACGACCACGGACTCCGCGTTCGCGGCGGTTTCCTTGATGCGCTGACCGTCGTCCCAGTTCTTGCACAGAAGAACACGGTCGAGTTCCACACCTGGAATCGGCGGAACGACCGGCTTAGAACCCGTCGTCACAACGATCTTGTCGAAAACTTCCGTCGTGACTTCACCACTGACGAGATCCTTGACCTCGAGTGTTTTCGTTGCGAGGTTCGCGCTCAGCACGTCGTGCTGCATAAAGACGTGCGCACCCAACTGCTCCAGAGCCTGCGGCGAGGAATAAAACATCTTCTGAGGATCGGAGACATGATCTCCCACCCACAGCGCGATGCCGCACGACAGGAACGACACCGTGGTATTTCGCTCATAAACGTTGACTTCCCAGTCGGGATGCTCCCCCAAAATCGACTGCGTGGAAAAGACGCCTGCGTGCGTACAACCGATGACTGCAACTCTCATAGTTACCTTCCTTGTTTCTTACTCTCTTACTCCGCACTTCCTCGTGCGGCCACCGGCTCATTCCGCTGGAGGTGCCTTCATCTTATCCCGAACTCGCCGCGACATCTGGACGTCACAAAACTTCCCTTATGTAACGTCTTGGTTAACGCTATTTCAAGTTTCGAAATTGGCATTGTGTGTTAATCGTGAAGTGATATTCTCGCGCTTTGAGAGAGGTGGGTTGCAATCGTCAATACCCACTGATCTCCCTACGAAGGGAACCATCATGAGCAACAGCCCATATCTTGAATCAATTCTTCACCAGGCAGAGCAGCGCGACGGCGACAAGCCCGAGTTCCTCCAGGCAGTTAGGGAGGTTCTTTCCACCCTCGCCCCCGCCGTTGACGCTAACCCCGCTTACGAGGCCACCGGCCTTCTCGAGCGCTTCATCGAGCCCGAGCGCTTCGTGCAGTTCCGTGTCGCCTGGGTTGACGACTCGGGTCGCACGCGCGTGAACCGCGGATACCGCGTTCAGTTCAATTCTGCCATCGGACCGTACAAGGGCGGCTTGCGCTTCCACCCCACTGTCAACGAGTCCATCGTCAAATTCTTGGGCTTCGAACAGGTCTTGAAGAACTCCTTGACCGGTTTGCCCATGGGCGGCGGCAAGGGCGGCTCCGACTTCGATCCCAAGGGCAAGTCAGACGCTGAAGTCATGCGTTTCTGCCAAGCCTTCATGACCGAGTTGCAGCGTCACATTGGACCTGACACCGACGTTCCGGCAGGCGACATTGGCGTCGGCGGCCGCGAGATCGGTTTCCTGTTCGGCCAGTACAAACGCGTCCGCGATGAGTGGTCCGGCGTTCTCACCGGAAAGTCGCTCAGCTTCGGTGGTTCGCTCGCACGTACCGAGGCGACCGGCTACGGACTCCTTTATTACACCGAAGAAGCCCTCAACAAGCTGCGCAACGATTCCTTCGACGGCAAGACCGTCGCCATCTCCGGTTCCGGCAACGTCGCCGTATTCGCCACTGAGAAGGCTCAGCAGCTGGGTGCAAAGGTCGTCACCGCTTCTGATTCCAACGGTTTCGTCTACGATCCCAACGGTATCAACCTCGACGTTCTCAAGGACATCAAGGTCGATCACCGCGGACGTATCAAGGAATACGCGGACCGCGTTTCTTCCGCCACATACTCCGACAACCGCACCGATATCTGGACCGTTCCGGTCGACATCGCCCTTCCGTGTGCCACGCAGAACGAGATCGACGGTGCCTCCGCTCAGAAGCTCGTCGACAACGGCGTCAAGGTCGTTGCTGAGGGCGCGAACATGCCCTCCACTCCTGAGGCAATCGACATCTACCGCAGCAACAAGGTTCTCTACGGTCCCGCAAAGGCCGCAAACGCCGGCGGCGTTGCCGTCTCTGGTCTCGAGATGAGCCAGAACTCCGAGCGCCTGAGCTGGAGCTTCGAGGATGTCGACACTCGTCTGAAGGACATCATGACGGGTATCGTCGCGAAGTCGATGGATGCGGCCGATCGCTTCTCCACCCCCGACGACCTGATGAGCGGCGCCAACATCGCCGGCTTTGAAAAGGTCGCCGATGCCATGCTCGCTCAGGGAATCCTCTGATCCGCAGCTGATTTACTAGCGTGCTCTAGCACGCTCCAGGGCGACTCGTTTCGGCGGGCCGCCCTTTTTATATCTTTTTGACGCACTTCCGCAGTGCCGCACTTGATGGTACCTGCTTCGCTTGGTGCCCCGGACATGAAGGTGGGCGATAAATGCGCGAAGTGGGCGATAATCCCCCTAAAAAGACCCATATTAAGAGGATTATCGCCCACTTGATGTCCTTATCGCCCATCTCACGCATTTTTTCATGGAGGGATCACCCAGAGCGTGACGTCACCCCTTCATATCACCCCTCACGTCACTCACACGCACCCCCCCCTCGCACGCATGTGCTAGACTCAGGTAAGTCAGAAGTCCGCAAACGGACTTTCGTGCTGCTGAAGCATCTGCAATTGGAAGTTCACCTTTCACACTTAAGAATTCAAGCGGCATCTGAGGAAAATACATCATGACGTTCATAGAGACGCCCGCTTGATGACACCTTCTTAGTGAACATATGCGGAAGATTTCCGCTCGCCGCCTGGTAGCAGATCTGGGCCGCGCGGTGCTGTGTCAAAAAGCACACAGCATTTGAAAGGCACCAGTGACTCAGTCAGTTCAACAGTCAGAAATTTCAGAATCAACTCCTTCAAACGCAGCAACGGAAACGACATTCGGAGAACTCAACGTTCCAGACCGTCTCGTCTCTATCCTCGCTCAGCGCGGCAAGACCACTGCGTTCCCCATCCAGAAGGACACCCTGCCCGACACGCTTGCCGGCAAGGACGTTCTCGGACGCGGAGAAACCGGCTCGGGCAAGACTCTGGCCTATTCCATTCCCCTCGTCGCACGCCTCGGCGAGCAGCTGATGAAGGAACAAGAGAACAACGAGCCCGCACCTGAAAACCCCGTGCGCGCCCTGATTCTCGCCCCCACCCGCGAGTTGGTCAACCAGATCAACGACGTCATCAGCCCCCTGGCTCGCACCTACGGCATGCGCACTTCCACCATCTTCGGCGGAGTCCGCTACAGCAAGCAGATCAACGAGCTGCGCGCGGGAGCACAGATCGTGCTCGCCTGCCCCGGACGTCTCGAAGACCTCCTCAGCCAGAAGGCACTCAGCCTCGGCGCAGTCCAGATCACCGTTCTCGACGAGGCCGATCTCATGGCCGACCTCGGATTCCTGCCTTCCGTCAATCGCCTACTGCAGCAGATTCCCGAAGGCGGACAGCACCTCTTCTTCTCGGCGACGCTCGACCACGGCATTGACACGCTCGTCAAGCGCTACCTGCACGATGCGAAGGTCCATGAAATCGACGCTGTCAACGCGCAGGTCGAGACCATGACGCAGCACGTGTTTGAGGTCAAGAACAACGAGAAGCCCGCACTCATCGAGGCTCTCGCCTCGGGCCAGGGCAAGCGCATCCTCTTCACCCGCACCAAGCACCAGGCTGAGCACCTGGCCGAGAAGCTGACGAAGAGCGGAATTCCCTCTGCCCAGCTTCACGGAAACCTCTCGCAGAATCAGCGCGACCGCAACATGTCTGTCTTCAAGTCGGGCGCGGCGAACGTGCTCGTGGCGACAGACGTTGCCGCTCGTGGCGTCGATATTCCCGCCGTTGAACTCGTCGTTCAGGTGGATCCGCCGAAGGAAGCCAAGTCCTTCCTCCACCGCTCGGGCCGTACCGCCCGCGCGGGCAAGAGCGGCGACGTCGTCACACTCGTGACTCCCGATCAGAGGCGCTCGACCCGACGCATGCTGCGTCAGGCCGCCATCAAGACCGCGTCGACAGAGGTTACGTGCGACTCCCCCGAAGTTCTCGAACTCGTTGGTGAAAAGGCCGAGTACGTGGATCCTCGCGAACTCGCGCGCGCCATGGAGGACTTCACTCGCGATCTGACGCGCCGCCGGAACGAGTCCGATCGCGCAGATCGCAACCGCAATCGTCGCAATGGCCGCGGCAACGGCCGCAATCGCGACCGTTATGATCGCGACAGGAACGGCAACAGGAGCGGACGCAACAGGAGCGATCGCCGCGAGCGCGACCGTGACGACTTCCGCAGGGATCGTTCCGGAAACGACGACTTCGGTGGGCGCAATGACCGCCGCGGCTCGCGTAACGAACGTTCCGAACGCTTCGATCGTGGATACACTCACAATGACGAGCGCGACGGCCAGTACCGCGGAAAGCGTCACCACGACGATTACCGCGGAGGAAATCGCGGCTCGGGCAAGAATTACCGCCGCAACGACGACTTCCGGTCCAGCTCTCGCGACGAACGTGGCACCTGGCACGACGACAACGATTCCCGCGGCTCACGTCGCGGCGAGTACGACTTCCGTAACGACCGGCACAATGACCGCCGCGGAGACCGCAAGTTCAGCGAGAACGATCGTTACGATCGTAACGATCGCCGCGACCGCCACAACGACCGCAATCGCGATGGCCAGCGCCGTAACTCCGAAGACTCCCCTCGCTCGGGATTCCACGGTCATTCGGGGAAGAAGAACGACCGTAATCCCTTCAGTGATCGCGCAAAGTCCAACGACCATCGCGGTGGACGTGGCCGTGATTTCGAGAACTCCGGTTCCCGCAAGTCCCACGGTGACCGCCGCCAGGGTGGTAATCAGCGTCGCGGTGGCAAGCGCTACTGAGATCACTTCAGATCAATAAATAAATATAAAAGGTCCCGAATTCCTCAATTGAGTTCGGGACCTTTGCGTTTGCGTTATCCGCGCTGTGTTCCCCGTGGGTTAGCACAGCGCGAGACTTCAGATAATCTACTCTGCAGCGACGGCCGCGACCTTCGCTGACACACGCTCAACGCGCTCGGCCTCGCTGGCACGCACAGTTTCGGCGTCAGGAGTCGCTGTGCCACGCTTCTTGTGCGCGGCAAACTCAACACCGAGCGCAATCAAGACGACCGCTGCAATGACAGTAAAGGCCCATCCGGCCCCCACGGAGGTAGCGGAGGCGAAGGCCTTGCTCCCCTGCTTCGTGCCAACTTCGGAGACCGTGATGATGGCCGAGAGAATCGTCATGCCGATGGATCCTGCGAGCTGCTGCAGGGTATTCATCAGAGCGACACCGTCAGAGTTGAACTCACGCGGCAGGTTCGACAAGCCATAGGTCTGCGTGTTTGCATACGCCAAGCCGAAGCCCAGCATGTAGATGAGATAGAACGCGCCGAGACCGATTACCGAAGAACTCGAGCCCAGCACGGAGAAGAGAACCGTTCCCAAAAGTGCGATGGCCGTGCCGATGAGGATGGGTCGCTTCGCACCGAACTTGTCGAGGACCAGACCACCGAGGGGCGCAAAGATGGCACCGATGATCGTTCCGGGGACCACGATGAGGCCAGAGATCAATGAACTCGTTCCCAGGCCAAGCTGGGCGAAGTTCGGGATGACGTAGCCCAAGCCGAGCGAGGCGAACTGGAAGAGACCAAAGGCGATGAAGCTCCAGCGGAAGGCCTTGGACTTGAGGACGCCAAGGCGAATGAGCGGCGAGAAGGCGCGCTGAGAGACGCGGACGAAGGCCACGAGGAAGATGACAGCGAACACCAAGAGCGCCACGACCATGGTGATCTGCAGTGCGCTGGCGGACGAACCGAAGAGCGCACCACCCTGCCCAAAGCCGAAGATGAGGCAGGTGAAGCCCAGGACCAAGAGGATGAGGGAGGCCGTATTCAGGCTTACCTTCTCCAGCGGGTGAGATTGACGGATCGAGCGCATGCCGACCGCCATCGAAATGAGGACGAAGGGAATGACGGCGATGAAAGCCCAGCGCCATGAAAGAAACTCGTCGAAGACTCCACCCATGGTGGGGCCAACGGCCGGAGCGATGGCGATGACCAAGGCGCCGATGCCCATGAAGCGACCGAGATTCTGGCGGGGAGCCTGCTCCGCGATGATGTTGAACATCAGCGGAGTGGAAATGCCCGCGCCCAAGCTCTGAATGAGGCGGCCAATGAGCAGCACTGTGAAGTTCGGTGCCACGGCCGAGACGAGAACTCCGATGAGGAGTGCAATCGTCGAGAAGAGGAACAACGCCTTAAAGGTGAAACGTCTGTTGAGGAAGCTCGACAGAGGCATGATGATGGAAACGACGAGAAGGTAACCGGACGTCATCCACTGAACCTGTCCCATGCTGATTCCGAAATCACTCATCAGAGCAGGGAAGAGAACGTTGAGAACCGTCTCGAGCAAGAGGCCCAGGAAGGCGATGACACCTGTTGCGAAGAGTGAGCCGCCGAGGCTGCCCTTGCCAGAGGTTTCTTTTGCAGCGGGCTCCCCATCATACAGATCCGCCGCAGCGATCTGAGGAGACTTACTTTCATTACTGTTTCTTGAGATATCACTCATTCGGGTGATGCGGCGTACCGCCGCTTCCTTTCATAAAACCGCCAACATGCCTGTCCCGGTCAGAGAATCACTGCGCTGCATCGCACGCATTCGCATGCGAAATTGCACCGTAAATTTTTTGATGATCTCAGCCGCTTGAGTCAGCGTGACATACAAACCTTGATAGTAAGGTTCTTTTCCAACCTTCGTAAGTCGGAGTGTCGCATTTTCTCGGAATCTCACGGTAGGCTTAAAAGGAGAGTTAATTCAGAGAGATTTTATTTACATATTGAGGAGAATCATGGGATTCTTAATTTTCTTAGGTGTCGTTGTCGTCATCGCCATCGTTTTGCTTATTCAAGCGATCTTCGTGGTCCAGCAGCAGAAGGTGTTCATTATTGAACGCTTCGGTAAGTTTCATGGGATTCGCACCGCTGGCTTCCACCTGCGTATCCCGATCGTGGACCGCATCGCCTCGCGAATCTCGCTCAAGGTGTTCCAAATCGACAACTCCGTCAACACCAAGACGATGGACAACGTCTTCGTCGATGTGAATATTTCCTTGCAGTACCAAGTAAATCCCAACAAGGTCGCGGATGCTTTCTATCAGCTCGACAATCCAACCCAGCAGATCGTGAGCTACATCGAGGACGCCATCCGTTCCACCCTGCCGAAGATGAACCTCGACGACGCCTTCTCCAAGAAGGACGACATCGCCTCCATCGTGCAGGAGGCCGTCAAGGAGGAGATGGACCGCTTCGGTTACATCATCACGAAGACTCTGGTCACCTCGCTCGAGCCGGACGCAAAGATTGTCCGCGCAATGAACGAGATCAACGAGGCGCAGCGCAAGCAGGTCGCCGCAAAGTCGCTCGCGGAAGCTGAGAAGATCACCATCACGGTGAAGGCCGAGGCGGAGAAGCAGAAGATGATCATGCGCGGTCAGGCGATCGCCGGCCAGCGCAACGCCATCATTGAAGGTCTCGCCAGCCAGGTGCAGCAGCTGCAGGAGCGCGGCTACTCCATCGATCAGGTGATGAGTATTCTCATGACCAATCAGTATTTCGACGTGTTGAGCGAACTGGCGCAGTCCACCAACACCAACACGCTCATGCTCCCCTCGGATGCGACCGCAGGAAACAACACCATCGGCCAGATTCTCACCTCTTTGCAGGCGAGCCATGCTAACTTCACCCAGCAGGATGTCGACAGCGCGGTGCAGTCCATCGCTTCGCGCACAAAGTAACGCGAAGTAACAGATACGAAGTGAGTTGAGAGAGAAGAAGATTGATGTCTGATACGCCCGATGGATGGATCGAGACGCCCACAGGACGGATTCCGGACCCGAGGAAGCAAAAGCCCCTCCGGTCTCATGCAACTACGGGTGAGGGACCCAACAGTTCACCCACGAAGATGACGATTCCACAGATCCCCCGGCCGGGTTCCGACTCCGCGAACAGTCCGGCCGGAGCACCGGTTGAGGCCAAGAAATCTAGGAAAGGCAGCGGCCTCCTCGTTCTCGTGTTCATCGTCGTTGTGGTGGTCGGTGCATGGAAGCCGATTTCTGGTTTGGTCACGACTGCCACCTCGTCGTTCTCCTCTGAACTCAGCAGCCCCTCTGATTCCTCATCTGAGGCGGACGACGATGAAGGCGAAGACGATGCGGCCAGCCCTGCCCGTGGCGATGACTTTTATGCCGATACCGATTACAACGAGGCCGACAAGAGAATCCCGGGCAAGACGTGGGACGGCACCGCGAACCTTTCGTATTTCAAGGATTACAAGGTTTCGGTGAAGGATTGCTCGGACATTGTCGACGATGAGGGCGCCCCCGCAGTACGGTGCGTATTGCAGTGGACGAACCCTTACTCCACGACAATTTCGGACGGCGATCAGCTGTACCCGAGACTTGAATTCGCCGGGGACTCCGACTCAATTAAGGTAGAAGACGTATGGCCTAGCGACGAGGGGCGGTACGCGGACGAGCCCACTGAAGACCACACCGTCAAAGCCGGGCAGACGGACGAGATGCCCTTCTACTTCTCAGATGCGGGCACGAGAAACGTGTGGATCAGCTACGACCGATGGACCAAGGAATCCGATGGTTACGTCACCACCACCATCGCCAAAGTTGATACACAGACGCTGAGCGTGACGAACGCCAAAAAATAAGACCTCTGGCATACTCGCCCTCCTGCCTACCAGCGGAAGGGCGAGTTTTTTATGCGATAACGCTCGTGCATCTGTTCAAATCCTTGATCTTCCTCAACGAACAGGACTACCAGGCGGCGGCCGATGACATCAAAGATGACAGTCACCTCCCCCACCCTGATGAGGCAGCACCCGGAAATTCTCCCTCCCAAGAAATAAGAACCAGTGAATGGATCTCGTAGCCTTGCCCTTCTCTCGACTTCCTTGATAACTTCCCGCGCTGCAGATGACCGCAGCTCCAAGAATGCTTGTTCGGCATTGGAGCAGAAATAAACTTCTCGTGAGGACTCAGGAAAGTTCACCGACGTTCCCGTCGCCAATCGCTCGGTAAAGTTCCGTCGAGCTCTTCATGTCGAGAAACCCGTGTAACGCTTCAACATGTTCCATCTGAAGGCGATTCTCCCATTCCAATCGAGGCAGTGCCTCCCACAGAGCTTGCTTGACATACCAAGCGCGCGATTTTCCCGTCCGCTCAGACAGATTTGCCAACCTTACGTGGACGTCCTCGTCCAACCGCACACACAAAGATGTCATTGATTCCTCCTTCGCAGGCCGAATATTGCGTTCTTTTCCAACCTATGCCAAGCATGCCACTCTGCCAGAGAAACTTGACCCCTGTGGTCGAATGTGTATCCCACCTTCTGCCACCGCCTGAACCACCCTGGGCTGAGCAGAGCCATAGAGGTCAATTCCCATGTATTCACTTTTCCGATTTTGTATTCACTCAATTTCGGCATATATGCCCGGGAAGCAGCCGCGAGAACAAAAAATACCAACAAAAGATACCGATGAGGCAGGCTCATCAAACGGGAGAACAGTACTCGCGAGACAGAGTGCTCCTGGCTACAGTGAGACGGCCGGGAACCTTACTCGGAGATTAGGAGATTAGGAGATTAGGAGATTAGGATACTCAGAGACTATATGAGACTCGGAACTCAGGACTCGGCGACCCGAGGGAGGTCTTCGATGTAGAACCGGTCCATGGCGCTGTGTTGGGCGGCAACGGGTGGCCGATCGAGCCGGGTAAAGCCAAGGTTTTCGTAGACGTGAATCGCCGCATGGAGACGGTGTTCCGTCTCCAAATACAACTTCGTGTATCCGGCACTCAGAGCGGCTGCCTCGACCCGCTCGATAAGTCGGTATGAAATGCCGAAACCCTCAGCGCTCGTACTTGCGTAGAGCTTCTGCAATTCGGCCGTATCCGTGTTTGAGGCATCGCCGTATTCGGCGAAACCGGCACCTGCAACCACGTGATCTCGCTCGTCCACGGCTACGAAATATCCGCGCCGAGGCGCACACAGGGACGGATCATCGCAAGCGGCTGCTGCACAATAATAATCGGACAGATTCCGCAGGGCGGGGTCAAAGTAGACGGACCCAGCAACGTCCAACCCATTTTCCTTCAATCGAGCTCGTGCAATGCAAAACATGGTTTCATCATCCCGAGCCTCGAGGGGACGAATAGTAAAAAGTTTCTGCCGCTGCACCTCGGCCTCACCTGTGGCTTTCATTTACTCGTCTCCCTGTGCTTGAGCAGACCGGATACCGACACGGACACCGCGGCGGCCAAGCCGAGAGGAACCACCGACGCAATCGGAAGGTGCGTGATTTCCACCAGCATTGCCAGCGCCATGAGCGGGGCCTGCTGAGATGCGGACAGCGTAGCGACGGCACCAACCATCGCGCATTGCCACACAGTTATCACCGCGGCACTCCCCGGAATCACTGCGATGACGACAATTCCCAAGACGGCCCCGATCGCGGCACCAATGGCAATCGCAGGGGTCAGAGTGCCACCAGAGGCGCCGGCCCGAATCGTCGCGATCGTGAGAACCACCTTTGCCACGCACATCACCAGAAGAAAAGGAATCATCGACAGACCCCCGGCGTTCATTGCCTCCTGCGCAGCGGCACGACCGTTGCCCATAACCTGGGGAATCCACATCGAAACGACTCCGGTCACGAGGGCCACCAACGGAAGCTGCCACACAATGTTGACACCGACTGTTTGCCTCTTCTCGGCCCATTTGGTCAGCCTGCGGAAACCCGACCCCACCACTGCAAACAGCGGCGCGCTCACCACGCAGAAGAGAACGAACCACAGCGTCATCGCCTCGCCGCCAACTGCATAGTAGGGATGAGTCCCCTTCACGAGGCTCCCCACCACGGTTGCAATCGCCGACATTGCGAGGCTCACGGAAACGGTTTCGCGATCAACCCTGCGCAACAGCATCTCCACACTGAAGAACATGCCGGTCAAAGGTGAAATATAGACGCCCGCGAACCCAGCCCCGGCAGCGGCCGCCACGAGGAGCGGTGCGTCGTCATCTTTCAGACCAAGCAACTTCTCGTAGCGCATCCAACGCTGTGCCAACAGGGAACCCATCTCCCGAGGGGCAACCTCACGCCCGAGTGAGGCGCCCGTTCCCACAAAGAAAATCTGAGCGAAGACGTGAAAAATGGTCCGCCACCACGGAAGCTGCTCCCCCGCGACCGCGGCCGACACTGTAGAAATCCGCCCCTTTCTGCGAATCCTCCACCACATGAGCGCAACGATGACGCCACCGATGCTCACAGAAACTAGGCGCCTCCACGCAACGGTGTCTGAAGGAGCGGGCAATGCCGAGCTCTCCTCGAATCCCAGGAAATATCGCTCCGTCACCATCAGCAAAAGACCCAGAAGCCCCGAAGAGCAGCCAACGAGAACACCCAAAACCACCGTGGAAACCGCCAGTCCCCCAAAACGTCTCATTGACCACACCTCCTAAAACACCAACTGAACGAGCAGCATATAACAGATCGTTCCGCCGGCGATAGAGAGAAGCATCTGCCGCTTCCACAAATGCAGAACCACCACGACCGCGATGGAGATGAGCTCGGGGATCGCATGAGAACCACCCAGAATGTTGACGTTGCGCAGGCAGTAAATCACCAGAAGGCCAAAAACCGCAGCGGGAAGCACTTTGCCCAGATATTGCACGTATTTGGGGGTTTCCTTTCCCGCCGGAAAGACGAGAAAAGGAAGGAAACGAGTCACCATGGTCCCGGCGACGACGGCCGCGATGGTGATGATCTGTTGGAGGACGCTCATCGTTGCCATCACGCCAGCCCTACCTTTCCTTGCCCCTCGAGATGACCACGCAAAAGGGTGAGGGCCACCAGGATCGTCAGCATGGAGGGAATGATGAAATTGCTCGCACCGAATACCACCAGGCACACCACCGAGAGCGCCAGGCCCAGCAGAGAGCTTGTGTGGTTGCGGTCGCGCATCCACTGCTCCATGAAAATTACGACGAACATGGCGGTCATGGAGAAGTCGAGTCCCTCCGTGTTGATGCGCACCACGGAGCCGAAGAGGCCTCCGAGCGTGGAGCCCGATACCCAATACAGCTGATTCAACAGCGTGACCCACACCATGAACCAACCCCGGTCGATGTCGGGAGGAATGGTCGCGGAAAAGTTAATGGAAAAGGTCTCGTCGCACATGCCGTAGATGAGGTACACCTTCTTGGGGCCCAATCCCTTGAACCGCTCGAGCATGGAGATGCCGTAGAACAGGTGACGCGCGTTGATCATCAGCGTCATAAGAAAGGCCTGCAACGGATTGAAGGCCCCGAGCAACAGGCTGACCGTGATGAATTCCATCGAACCCGCGTAGATGAGCATGCTCATGAACAGCGGGTAGAGGAAGCTGAACCCCGACACGTTCATATACATGCCATAGGTCAAGCCGAGAAACCAAAATCCGGCAAAAATCGGCAGGGTGTAGGGGAACGCGGCTTTCATCGCGGGAATCACCACGCCGTTTCGTGTCATCCTGTCCCCCATGAAGTCCATCGTGCCGTCTCCAAATACTAGCGTCAGGACGCGAACTGACACAGCATATTCTGAGCTCATCATGGAATAATGGAAGAAAACAAGTCAAGGGAGACGCAACCATGAGTGAGGACGCGAAGTATCACGCAGTGCTTGATCACTCCGGTGAGCTCGCACGAGGAATGGTAGAAAAACTGACATCCGCTCTTTCGGCGAACCGCAAGGTGGTGGAACTCGCGGTCGAGACGCTCTTCGCTGGCGGCCATCTTCTCATGGAAGACATGCCAGGAGTCGGAAAAACAACCTTGGCACGCGCCCTGGGAATCCTCATCTCGGGCTCGACGAACCGCATTCAGTTCACCTCCGACATGCTCCCCAGCGATCTCACCGGAATCAACGTGTACGACCAACGCACCGGCACCTTTACCTTCCGCGAAGGCCCGCTCTTTGCACACGTCGTGATAGCGGACGAGATCAACCGTGCCAATCCCAAAACCCAGTCCGCCATGCTCGAAGCGATGGGAGAACGCCAGGTCAGCATCGATGGAACCACGTATCCGCTTCCCCGTCCGTCCTTTGTCATCGCAACTCAGAATCCCATCGAGCTCGAGGGAACCTATCCCCTCCCAGAGGCGCAGCTCGACCGCTTCATGGCCCGTGCGAGCCTGGGCTACCCCTCACACGATCACGAAATGACGATGTTGCTCAACTCAGACGGTCAATCTCCCCTTGAAAACTTGGAACCTCTGTGCACTCCAGGCAACGTGGTTGACGGCATTGCCGCAGCGGCGAGCATCAAAGTCAGCAGAGAGGTCGCCGACTATCTCGTCCGCCTCGTGGCCGCCACCCGCGTCCATCCCGACATTAAATTCGGTGCATCTCCGCGCGCTAGTCTCAATCTCGTGGCAATGTGCAAGTCGCGAGCGCTGCTCAACCACCGTGATTACATCACGCCCGATGATGTGCAGGCACTCGCGGAACCCGTTCTCGCCCACAGGATCGTGGTTCGTCGCGCCTTCGGGCACTCGGCACACGTCATCACGTCTGAAGAAGTCTTGGCGAGTATCGTCGAGTCAATTCCCGCCCCTCGGCCCGTCATCGAGTGACAAGTTCCGATGAAACGCTCCCCCAGCTCACTGCGGCAAGGCTCACCACACAAAGGGCCGCACGAAATACTCCATCCGACGCTCACGGGTCTCGTCGTTTTCCTGTGTGCCGCACTGCTCGTGACGGTGGGTGCGGGCTTGGGATTCCCCGTTCTCGTCGCGGCCGGCCTCGTCCTGATGGCCGGCTTTGTGCTGGAGGCGCTGGAATCTCTTCTCGCGCGGATCATTATTGTGGTGAAGCGCCGCACGAGACGCCACAGCGAGTCCGACAAACCCACGGCCGCATCGGTTCCACCTCTTGAGCGTGACGTACACAGCGGTCTTCTCCGGTTTCTTCTTCCCTCACGTCTCGACTTCTCTCGCAGCTGGGAGCAAGTCGACCAATCCGGCACCGTCATTCGCACGTTGAGGGGAAAACTTCCGGAGAGCCGTGGAGTTTTCCGCAACCACGGAACCTTCATGAGGTGGAAGGGCCCGTGGAGCTTGTGGCGCGACACGGTGCGGCTCTGGGACAGCGAGACGGTGTTGCATGTGGCCGGTTCGCCCTCCGAGGACGGATTCTCGCCCCAGTCTTCTGACTCGAGGCGGCCGAGAACGTCGGGACGCTACGAAGACGACATGGCACTGTCAGTACGCCCCTACATACCCGGGGATCCACAGCGACAGATCTCGTGGAAAACGACTGCACGCCGCGGACAGATGATGACTCGCGTCGCCGATCACCATCGCCAGCCACAGCTCCTCGTCATCGTCGATACCACAGTCGGCGTCAGGGAAAGCACTGATTTTGAGGGTCTCATCGCGGCGATCACACGGCTCACGATCCCCAACGTGCCAGCGGAGTCGCCCGCCGTTTACACAGACGGCTACGTCATCGCTGAGGCTGCCCACGACATCGAATATTTCCTCGCTGCCGTGCAGCCGGATCCGCGCGGCAGTGCCGAGGAACGCGCCCAGCGCGTCGATGAACTGCTTGCGGAGTCCAATATCCACGGCCTATTTGTGACCCTCGACTCCGAATCTCGCAGTCCCTTTGAGGCGTGCCTTGAGGAGCTCGGTGCACTGCGGCACGCCGAGATCCTTCGCGTGGACCCGCACGAAGACGAAATCCCGACAGAATTTGCCGACAAGCGCGTGGAAGACGCTGTTGCCACCGAAGACCCCGCAGTTCCGGCGCCGTCAGGTCAGTGGGGTATCCGCAGCCGCATCGCCCACTGTGCAAAGCGGCACAGGGGTCTGTGGGAAAAAAGGCTAATTACTCCCTCCCGTTTCAACACCGTTGTCGGGAGGATTCTGCGCACCCTCGCCGTCGAAGCGCTCCTCATCGGTGCACTGGTTGAGTTATCGAGCCTCTTCAACTCCACCTCCTGGCTCGCCTACGCCGTCACGGCAACGGCACTGGTGAGCGCTGAAGCCACGCTGTTCGTCACACACGGCCGCAAAAGCGTCGCACGCGCCGGTATCTGCGACGCGCTCATTTTGATCGCCGGCGTCGTCACGGCGAGCGTCGTTTTTCATTCCTCGAGCGGACTCTGGTGGTTCCTGCCGCAGCAGGAGGGCGCACCCAGCAGTTGGGACCTTCTCTCCCGCACCGCTGCCGCGGGCACCAACGCACTCCTCTATCAGAGTTTCCCCGTCACTGCGAGCGTCTCGGTTGACGTCGCGATGATCGTGTGTGTCACGATTGGTCTCATCGCGATGAGGACCCTCTTCATCCTGCCCCGACTCCAGGTGTTGTGTGCCGCTGCGCCCTTCGCAGTCATGGTCGCACAGAACATCTTCTTCAACTCGCAGCAATCTGACGTGCTGATAGGCGCTTTCCTCTTCGCTTCCCTCCTGCTCCTCTGGTCGTGCCAAAAGTCACCCCTCCTGTGGCCGACGCCGACGATTCTCAGCGCCGCCGCCACGGTGCTGGCCCTTGTGCTGGCTCCGGCGACGAGTGCCGCCGTTTCCACGCTCGACCTACCTTTCGTCAGCCAACGCGGTCTCTTCTCATCGACATCGGTCAATCCGCTCATCGATCTGAGCCGGAACCTCCGCGGGAACAGCTCCTCCATAGCCCTGAACTACATGTCGAGCGACTCCAGTCCCCTCTATCTGCGCATGGCAACCTTGGACTCGTTCGACGGCGACACGTGGACCTTCGGCAGCGACGCCTCTCCGAACGCGACGGCGGAGGAAAAAGAATCCACGGCCGCACCCGGTGGCTACTCCCTGCAAAGGTCCTTCACCGATAACTCACCGCTGATGCAATATGCGGCACAGACGTCTTCTCGCCGCGACGAGCCCTCCGGAGTGCAGTCCTACAGCAAGATTCAGATCGAGACGCTCACCTCCCGCTTCATGCCACTCGTCGGGCTCCCGGGAACCGTCAATCCCACAACGTCGGAATGGGAATGGAGCAAGGATGGCACCGCTTATTCGAACTCAACACAGGTCAAGCAGGCAGACAGCTACGAGATCGCATCGACCTACGTCGAACCCGTTGACAGTCACAGCGGTCTGACGGAAACGCTCGAGCGCCTCGAACGCCTCATTGACCCACCCACGCAAGACTCCACGCGCGACTCATCTTTGGGATTGGGCGAATATAACCGGTACTATGCCAACGGAGGCAGGGCCGATACGCCCAGAACGTCGTTCACACTCGACAGCGACGCCGCGAGTGCTTCCAACAAGTACGTGCGCTCCCACTACCTATCTTTGCCGAAAAAACTCCCGGCCGCTATAAGCGCAGTCGTTCGCTCGGCTCACGCCGACGCCATTCCCAATTCGGGCGCGACGCAAAGTCAGCAGAGAGACATTCTGGGATATCTCCTCGATTTCTTCGACACCGGAAAATTCACGTATTCCCTCGATGCGCCGGACGGTAACAGCGGGGGCAACATGGAGATGATCGCTTCGTTCCTCAAGCGCCGTTCCGGATATTGTGTTCACTACGCCACAACCCTGGCGGTCCTCGCCCGAGCGCTCGGGGTGCCCAGCCGTGTGGTGATGGGATATCTGCCGTCGTCGTCGACGAGTGGCGGAAATTTCGTGGTCACCAATCAACAGTTGCACGCCTGGACTGAGGCCTACATGACCGGCATCGGATGGATTCCGCTCGACGTCACGCCAGCGGGTGCGGCAACGAACCAAAGTTCGGCGTCCACAGACTCTTCCGACGACACGGAAGATGATACGAAATCGAGTAATTCCAGTAAATCTGACTCCTCGTCCACAGACTCATCCGACACGTCAGATCAGAAGGAAACAAGCCAGAGTGCAGCAGACAGCACGTCGGCGACGGGCGCAGCTTCGTGGTCCGTCCTCGACCTCGTGGGACGCATAGGCGCCGGCACAGTCATTGCCGTGGCGGTGGCGGCACTTCTTGCCACACCCGCTCTGCTTCGCCGCCGACGCCGCCGCGTTCGTCTGGGAGTAATACGAGCGGACAGCTCTGGCACGGTCGGCAGTAGAGTGGCCTGGGGACGTGCATGGGACGAGATGATCGACACCGCCCTCGACAATGGCGTCACCATCCCTGAGTATGCCAGCGAACAGAAAATCGCTAGCATCATCAGCGACGCATTGGCACCTGCGGCCCCGGCGGCTCATGAGGCGCAAAAGGCACTGCACCAAGCCGCCCGTGCCGTTGAGTCACTGCGGTACTCAGGAGACGCAGAAAGCACCGAGGACGACGGTTCCGGCCACAGCGTTGCGGACGCGGTTCTCGCCGTGCGCGCTACCTTCGTGGAGAGTCAGAGACTTTCTGAGGACGACGCTAGTCTCCCATCGCATCGCCTCAAACGCGCTGTGCGAAGCTGCGTGAACCTCCTGCGTCGCGTCAAACGGAGCCTGCTTCCCGCATCTGTCTTTTCACGGCGTCGACACAGGCCACACCGTCCGCGCCATCCTCGCCGCTGATGGAGCCGACGCAACCGCCGCGAGAAGCGTTCCTTTCACTCTTCCTCATCTTCATCTAGGCTAGGAATCTAAAGCGCACGCACCAGTGTGGTAATTGAGATTGACGGGGATGGTGGATCAGGTGTTACAAGCGGATAGATATGGCAATCTGAAAAAAGCAGAACGCGGCGCAATCATCAGTATCTGCGCTTATATCCTGCTCTCGGGGGCCAAACTCGTGACGGGATACCTCGCCAATTCTGACGCGCTACGGGCGGACGGTCTCAACAACTTCACCGACGTGCTCTCCTCCGTGGCGGTCTTCATCGGGCTGAGATTCTCGCGCATCCCGGCGGACGACAATCATCGCTACGGCCATTGGAAAGCGGAGAACATCGCCAGTCTCGTAACGTCGTTCATCATGGTGGCCGTCGGTGCGGAAGTCCTCCTTTCCTCTATCACCTCCATCGTGAGAGGAGAGATGGAAACTCCGGATTTCACTGCTGCGATCGTGGGAATCATCTCGGCGGGAATCATGTACGGCGTCTACTTCTACAACAAGTCGCTGGCATCCAAGGTCCAGAGTCCAGGTCTTCTCGCCGCCGCAAAAGACAATCGTTCGGATGCGTGGACCAGTATTGGCACCGCCATCGCGGTCTTCGCGGCGTCCTTCAACCTCGCCTGGCTCGATGCCACGACCGCCATCGTCATCGGGATCCTCATTCTCAAGACGGCCGTGGATATCTTCCGGGATAGCGTCTTCTCGCTCTCCGACGGATTCAACGAGGATCTTCTTGACAAATACCGGGCCGCCGTGATGGAGATCCCCGGGGTTCTCGGAGTCCGCGTCATTCGTGCCCGCACATACGGCTCGAACATCGACGCCGACGTCGTCATCACCGTTCCTCCCGAAATGACAGTGCGCGACAGCCACGCGATCGCTGACCGCATCGAGGACGTACTGCTGCAACGCTTCAACGTCTACGAGACCACGGTGCATATCGAGCCCAACGAGGGTCCCACCGCCATGTCGACCTACGAAAATAATCGGGGACTGCGGACTCCACGCACCAAGGCAACGGGCGGCGAGACTCCGCACAGCTAGTCTGGTAGGAGCAATCCGATCATCGCTACCGACAACAGGAGGCATCATGGTGGCACCCAACGCACTCAACATCGCGAACGGCTTCAATTTCCGCGACCTGGGAGGCTACTCTACCCTGGACGGACACAAGATCGCCTCCCATCGTGTCATCCGTTCCGCAAGCCTCGATCGCCTGTCCCCTGCCGACCTGAGTTACCTCAGCGATTACGGTGTGAGCGCCGTCGTCGACTTCCGGTCTACGGCCGAAAAGGACGCTTCGCCGGACCTCCTTCCCGCTGACGCGACCTATCACTTTGAACCCGTATTTTCCACGGACGAGACTCTGACGAGTCAGGCGCCGGAATCCCTCGCGCAGCACTTTTCGGCAGATCCTCATCAGGGTTTTAACCATATGAAACAGACGTACGCCGATCTCGTGCGCACCGACACCGCCCAGACCGCCTACCGCCACTTCTTCGACGTGCTCCTGGACGCCACGGACACCGCGAATGCCGTGCTCTTCCACTGCACCGTCGGCAAGGACCGCACGGGCATGGGTGCGGTGTATCTGCTCAGCGTCCTGGGCGTCGACGCCGCCACCATTCGTTCCGATTACCTCGCCACGAATCACTTCATGGAGCTTCCCCGGCGCTACATTCTCGACAAGGTCGTGGCAGGAGGAGGCAACGCGGCTCTGCAGCAGAATCTCACTGATTTGCTCAGCGCCACGGATGCCTATCTCGACAGTGCGCTCACCACCATCGACACAGATTTCGGAGGCATGCAACGCTACCTCCACGCTCAACTCGGCCTCGACGACGATCAGCAGGGCCAGTTGAGGGCGATGTACCTCACCCACTGACATATCTCACTGACCTACCTCACCCACTGACAGGAGAGCAGACATATGGAAATCAAGGATTACGAGGCCGTGCGCGACGCAATTGCACAGCAAGAACGCATGTTGCGTTTTGAGACCTTTTCCAACAAAGATGCGCTCGAACTCGGCATGTTCATTGCGTCGATGGTCTACGCGCGAAACATGGACCTCGCCATCGCCATCCGGAGGCTCAATGGGGCACTGCTGTTTCATCACCTCACGCCTGGCACAAACCTCACCAACCAACTGTGGATGAAACGCAAGTTCAACACGGTGTCGCTGATGGAATGCTCGTCGCTCAGCGCATGGGCCACCGCACATATTTCGGGCGAAACCGTTGCCACACACGGTCTCAGCGAGAACGATTATGTGTTCTGCGGCGGCGGCTTCCCCTTGCGTCTCAAGTCCGGTGAACTCGTGGCCGTGCTCACGGTCTCAAACCTTCCCCACCCCGAGGATCACTCGTTCCTCGTCAATGCGCTTGCCGATTTCTTGGGCGTCACAGACTTGCCGCAAGTGCCGGAAATTGACGACCTCGGCTGACACTAAGACGCTGTCAGCTGCCACTGGACACTACCACTGCCTCTGACACTGACGGCAGGGTGTTAACAAAAATGGCGTTGATGTGCGCCCCCAAGGGGTGCGAATCAACGCCATCTGTGCCACTACGATTCGTGGTTTACTTCTTAATTCCGTACCTCTTGTTGAACTGCTCGACGCGGCCGGCCGTGTCAACCAAACGGCTCTTGCCCGTGTAGAACGGGTGGCTGGCGGAGGAGATTTCAACGTCGACGAGTGGGTAGGTCTTGCCGTCTTCCCATTCAATGGTCCGTTCGCTCGTCATCGTCGAGCGCGTCAAGAAAGTGACACCCGCAACCTTGTCGCGGAAAACCACGGGGCCGTACTGAGGATGAATTCCCTGCTTCATATCTTTCTTCTTTCTATTTCGCTATCTCGTCTCCACGAACTCGACTTTGTGTCGAACAACGGGATCAAACTTCATAACACGCAACCGGTCGGGAGTATTCCGGCGGTTTTTTCGCGTGTAGTAGAAAAATCCGGTATCGACACTCGACTTCAGCTTGATGACGCCGCGAATCTCGTTTCCCTTTGCCATGGTGGAACCCGCCTTTCTTTGGACTCTGTGAGCATCACTATAGATAGTGATTATCATTATTGCTCAGAGCTGAGAATCGTGGTTGGCTGTGCCTTCCCGCGCCACGTATGAGTCGTAAACGTCGAGCGCATAAGTGGCGTATCCGTACTGCGGAGCACCACCAAAGACGATCGACACATTCAGCGCTTCCATGAGCTGCTGCCGGCTGACACCGGCATCCACCGCCGTGGGAACATGCGTGAGGATGCACCGCTCACTACCGCGAGCGACCCCCATAAGGACAGCCATCAGATACTTCGTAGCAACATCGAGACCGCCGGGCTTGAAGGCCTCCTTCTTCATATCGAGGAAGGCTCCAATCACCTGAGGATTATCGGCGCGGTAGGAATCTCTCGCCTCAACGAACCTCTTTGTTTCCTCTGCAATCTTGGGATCAATCATCACTCGCACACTTTCCTATACGCACTGTCATTTCTGCGCCCTCGCGTTTGCGTTCTTGCACTTCGGAGTCTTCGCGTTCCAATACCTCCGCACATTCGCGTTCCAACATCACTTCACTTACGCGTTCGGTTAGTTCAACCGTACAACCCTTGTTGAACTTGTCAACACCTATTAGGATGAGTGCTATGCGCGATCAATTCCATGCAAATCCTGCCGATGTGCTCCTCCCCCAGGCTCTGGCAGCACTCAGCGACCCCCTCCGTCTCGCCATCGTGCATCTGCTCGACGCCAATGGCGAGATGCAATGCGGCGATATTTACCGCGCACTCAACGTCTCTAAATCCGCGGCATCTCACCACTTTAGGGTTCTGCGTGAGTCAGGCCTGGTCCGCAGGCGGCACGAGGGCAACAAGCAAACCGCAACTCTGCGGCGCCAGGAATTTGACGCAGCCTTCCCAGGTCTTCTCGACGCCGTCCTGGCGAACTTCGACAAAACAGAGTGAGTGTGCAGGGTCGGCGGAGCTTCACATCCGATTTTTGTGAACTTCTCCGTTGAACCGGCTTCTTCCTCCTACGGAATATGGCCGTTTCTGAGACCTGTGAAAGGTTAAGTGGAATAAAAAGTTCACAAAAATCGGTAGTCGCTGGCACGGGGCTTGCCGAAAAGCAAAAAAGAACGCCCACTGAAAGTTCTTTGGTCTGTTCCTCGGGGCTGCCCTCGTGACGTGTAATATCGGCACGCAAAACTTTCAGGCGAACAGCCTCATGACACTTCGCCACTACGACATAGGGGCGTCCTTTTCATCCGTTCCCTCCCTTGCCATCGCAATTGTGATGGCAAGTATTCTTATCGTGGGAGGTTCACTTCTGCTGGCACTGAGTAAAGGTCAAGGCCTCATCCGAGAGGGAAACCTCAGAGGATCACTTCATCTCACACGTTGAAGCGGAACTCGACGATGTCACCATCCTGCATGACATAGTCCTTGCCCTCAAGGCGCAGCTTCCCCTCGTCCTTCACTTTGGCATAGGAACCCGCCTCGACGAGGTCGTCATACGACACGATTTCCGCCTTGATGAAGCCCTTCTCGAAATCAGTGTGAATCACGCCAGCAGCCTGCGGCGCAGTCCAACCCTTGTGAATGGTCCAGGCACGCACTTCCTTCTCCCCTGCTGTGAGGAAGGTCTGCAGGCCCAGCGTGTCAAAGCCCACGCGCGCGAGTTGGTCGAGGCCAGACTCCTTGAGTCCCGCATCTTCGAGCATTTCACGGGCGTCGTCTTCGTCGAGTTCCGTGAGCTCCGCCTCAAATTGAGCGTTGAGGAAAATGGCTTTGGCCGGCGCCACGGAATCGGTGAGCTTCTTCTTCAGCTCGGCGTTGGCGAGTTCGGAGTCGTCCACGTTGAACACGTAGATGAAGGGCTTAGCAGTCATGAGGTGCAGATCGTAAACGTCATCCTTGTCGATCTTGCCATCCGCCGCCGCGTGATCGATAGTCTCTCCGGCCTCGAGGATCTCCTTGGCCTTGTTCACCGCATCGAAGTATTCCTGCTTGATCTTCTTGCCGCGCAAATCCTTCTCCAACTTCGGCAGCGCATTCTCGATCGTCTGCAAATCGGCCAGAATCAGCTCGGTGTTGATGGTCTCAATATCCGCGGCTGGATCCACGCGACCGTCCACATGCACAATGTCGTCGTCCTCAAACACGCGCGTGACCTCACAGATCGCATCCGCTTCACGAATGTTGGCGAGGAACTGGTTGCCCAGCCCCTCCCCTTCGGAGGCACCCTTCACAATGCCTGCGATGTCGACGAAGGTCACGGTCGCGGGCACGAGCTTCGTGGTGTTGACGATGGGAGCGAGCTTTTTCAGACGCTCATCTGGCAACGGAACGATTCCCGTATTGGGCTCGATGGTGGCGAAGGGATAATTTTCCGCAAGCACATTGTTGCGGGTGAGCGCGTTGAACAGCGTCGATTTGCCGACATTGGGAAGGCCGACGATTCCGATAGTTAGAGACATACTGACCACTTTAGCGAGTGCCCCGAACGGCAAATCGACCGTTCAGAAACACCGTTGCCGATTTTTGTGAACTTTTCTGTGGAACCCAACCTTTCCCCCTACGGAATATGGCCGATTCCTCGGCTCGTGAAGAGGTATGCAGAACATAAAGTTCACAAAAATCGGCATCGTGGGCCTGGGGAGGGGGGTGCGAGCACAAAAATCGGCATCGCGGGCCCGGAGATAAGAAAAACCTCCCTACCCAAACCACGCCTTGTACAGCAGTACGAAGTTGCGATTGCCGTAAGACGAGCAATTGTCGCCGCTGCCCCACGCCGCCTCGAGCGCCGCCGCATTGGGTTGATACGGCGTGTAAATGTACAACAGTGCGGTCGCCTCATTCTCGATGTAGACGTTGCTGCCTCCACACGCGGTCTGTGGGTGATACTGCACGTAATTGATGCTTCGCGCCTCATATGGGTAGTCGTCGGGGTGCGCGCTGTAGTACTTAAATCTCTTGGCGGCACCATACACCTGTTTGAAGAATCCGCTATATTTCTTGTCGCACGCGGCGGTGTCTGGGCAGGAGAGCCCCAGGGCCGAATCATACTTGGACTGGGTTGGCTCGGCCGTGCTCACGATCCCCTGTTCCTTCTCGAGCATCACGAGGAGTACCTTCGGGCTGATTCCACAGCTTTGGGCAGCAGCTGCAATGACCTGGGCACCCAATTTCTTGCCCTTCCCGTCGTATTCGGAACACAGTTCGTCGCCCGCCATGTGTGCAACCTTGAATTTCGCGCTCTTCAAGCACAACTTCGCAGAACACTTATTCCCGTGGGCTGTCAAAAACTTTTGGATCTGCTTGGCACTGAGCGCAGATGAGTTGAAGAACTCGGCGTCGGAAATGAGGTTGCCAGGGTCGAAATCGTAAGTCTGCTCAAGGCTAGCCTGGCGAGCCTCAAGCTCACGAATCTCAAGCTGCCGACGGACTACAAGCCCCGAGGCGACCGCAATAGCAACCACCAGAATTGATATGAGCGGTATGCGCAGTCTCTTCGACCACTTCGTGGCCTTGCGGCGAGCGCGTGAAGAGGAAGATCGTGAAGAGGATTTTGAAGTCTGGCGAGTCATCTGTCTCAGTATTTCACGCGCTGCTGGAGTTTGTGTGACGGTCCTGTTCGGTGAGCGTGAAGATAACGGGTGATAGGGTATGCCGGTGAGAAGTTGCGGTGATAGCCGCAGGTGAATGGATGAAATCGGTGTGAAAGGGGCGCGTGAGGTGATTGACCAGAAGTGTCCGATCGGCGTGTTCGACTCCGGCGTCGGAGGCATCAGCACACTGAGAACATTGGCGAAGATGCTGCCCCTGGAGGACTTCATCTTTTACGGTGACTCCGCCAACGCCCCTTACGGAGAGAAAACTTCTGAGCAGGTATACGAGCTGACTCAACACGCCGTTGAGCAACTGCGGGCACGCAACGTCAAGGCAATCGTCATCGCCTGCAACACCGCCACCAGTGCCGCCAAACCCGAGCTGATGAAGCGCTACCCCGACATACCCTTCCTCGGCATCGAGCCCGCTCTCAAACTCGCGGTCGATTCAGGCAAGAAGAATATCCTCGTGCTGGCAACCCCTCTGACGCTCAGCCTCGACAAGTTCCGCCGCCAAGTCGCCCGCTTCAGCGATCAGGCGACGATTCACCCCCTGCCCTGCCCCGGACTTGCGGCCCTCATCGAGCGTGGTCCTGCGGGCTTGCCCTCCATCGAGCACTATCTCGACGAGCTCTTCAAGCCCCTCCACGACACCGAGAAACCCCTCGATGGCGTGGTTCTGGGATGCACGCACTACCCCTTCATCGCGGACGTCATCGAGAAGCACCTGGGCTCGCACGCAGAGATGTTTACCGGGTTTGAGGGCTTGGGTCGTTATCTCACCAAACAACTGGTGGACCGGGGATTGCTGCGCACACAGACCTTCGGCGGCCCCCTCGCCCCCACTCAGCAGGTCGAATTCCTCAGTAGCAACAACACCGCAGAAGAACTTAGCCTCTATCGAAGCCTCTTTGAGCGGGGATTCTCCGCCTCCTGAGCTGCACAAAACTCCTGAGCTGCACAAAGCCGAGCAGCCACACACCCGCCCCCACCGCTCAGGCGAGATCGCCCCGCTGCCGCGCCAACTCCAACAGATGCGGGAAGACCGATGGGCCGTGAACTCCATCGTGCTCAAAATCATTCGTCATCCAGTAATGAGAATTGCCAATCCGACTCAGCGTGTCGACTTGGATGCCGGAATCCACATACATGTCGTCGTAGTAGACGCCCGCCTGCAAAGGCACGCTGTTGTGCGCGAGCTGATCCACGTCGTACAGGGTTCCCCACTCCCTCGATTCCATCATGACGTCAACGGCGGGCTTAAACGGCACGAGCGCCGAATCCTCTTCAAACATCCAGGGGTAGCACATTTCCCCGGTGAGAATGAGTGGCCGGTTGGCGACGTCAAATTCCGGGTGCCGCGCGAGTTCGCGCTGGGCGGACCAGCGGAGGGGCTCGCACGTGCCACTCTTGCCGCCATCCGCGTAGATGAACTCCTGCAGCGTCCAGTAGAGCGCTTTGCCGGCGGAGGTCGTCGCGGAGAGAAC
>JALCOX010000024.1 GCA_022649925.1 Bifidobacteriaceae bacterium
ATCAACCATCGTCTCGAGCGATGGTGACCAATTACTGCGCTACTATCTTTTCCGCCGTTTTCTGCTTCGTTGCAAAAGCAGCTTCAGAGACTGTAGACACGAGAAGGCTAAGGCTTGAAAGACTTTGATCAATCATTGTCACGGCTCCTTCGCCTACGAGAATTTTGTTGTAATGAATGATTATATTGTTATTTTGGAAAAATGCAAATTATTTTCTTACATTTTTCTTGATCGGTTTTTCGCTATTTTCGTCATACAATGGCAAGCAATCAACGGCTGTGGAATCGGAGAAGAGATGGAGAATACGAAACTTGACGGAAACGCCCGTGTCGCGGACATCGCTGAAGCTGCAGGCGTGTCAATCGGGACCGTGTCAAAAGTCATCAACGGCCGCCGCGGTGTCAGCCTCGCCACCCGCGAAAAAGTGGAAAAAGTTCTCACCACCATCGGCTACGAAAAGCCACTCGTCAGCACGAAGACGAACCAGACGATAGAATTCGTGGTCGCCGGTCTCGAGAACAACGGGTCCTTTGAACTCGTTCGCGAACTCACCTACGAAGCACAGAACGAGCTCATCGGCGTCACCGTCAACCGCATCCGCTCCGGCGACGATCCCAAGCAGCACTTCGCCGCAATTCTCGACCGCAATCCGCTGGGCGTCGTGCTCCTCCTCTCCGACAATCTCGCCAAGGAGCGTAAGCTGCTGGCGAGCCGCAACGTGCCGTGCATTGTCATCAATCCGGTGCGCCGCCTCGACACTGCCACCATGACCATCGACATCGATAACTGGTCCGGCGGCATCATGGCGACACGCCATCTCATCGACTTGGGGCACACGCGCATCGGGGCCATCACAGGGCCGGTCGACTTTCCTTCTTCCATCGCGCGCTCAGCGGGTTACGAAACCGCGCTTAAGCGCGCGGGCATCACCCCCGAACCTGCGCTCATGGCTCGAGGGAATTACCTCTCCACGACGAGTTACGCCGCGGCCTGCAGGCTCCTCGACATGAAGGACCGCCCGACCGCGATCTTCGCCTTCAACGATCTCAGCGCAGTGAGCCTTTACAAGGCCGCTCGCGAGCGCGGGATTCGCATACCGGAGGAGCTGTCAGTCGTTGGATTCGACGACGTGTTCCCGGCGCAGTACCTCTCCCCCGAACTCACGACTGTCAATCAGCCTTTCCGTGCCATTGCACGCAAGGCCATCGAGATGATTCTCGAATCTCGCAACGGCTCCCTCGAAGAGCGCGACGCCATCCTTCCCACCCACCTCGTTATCCGCAGCAGCACCGCTACACTTCGCGCATAAAAATTATTATTAATACCCCCCCCCCTCTGTTTGAGCGTGATTCTTGGGTTCTAGTGAACGTTGCAACACCTGTCCTATGGGAAGGGACTTGGGCAGATGGAATCCAGTAGTTATCGAGATTGTGAATACACCACGCTCAGACAGGCGCAGGCCGCCCGGCGCCAGCATTATGTTGAGCTTATGGAACAGGGAATGAACTCCACCCAAGCAGCCCATGCCGTCGGGGTATCCAAACGCACCGGGAAAGTCTGGCGCAACGGCAGGACCCGCTCCACCGGACGCGACGAGAAAGCCAGCGTGGACTGGCTACGCGGCGACCTGCCGGCCCCGACACCGACCCATGCCAGATACCTCTCCCGGGACGAGCGGCTCAGCATCGCCGACGGACTAACCAACGGTGACCCGCTGCGCGAGATCGCCAGGCACCTGGGCCGCAGCGCCTCCACGATCAGCCGCGAGACCAGACGCAACCGCAACCCGGCAAGCGGCAGATACGACCCCCACCGGGCGGACCAGTTCGCAACCACCAAGAGAGCACGCCCCAAAACAGCGAAAGTCCTCGCCCGGCCAAGGCTCCTGCACGCAATCCACGACAAACTCGTCAAACACTGGTCCCCCGAACAGATCTCCGCCTGGCTCAAACAAGCCTGGCCGGATAATGAGAGCATGAACGCATGCCCCGAGACGATCTACCAAGCGATCTACGTCCAGGCAAGGGGCGAGCTCAGACTCGACCTGAAACAAGCCCTGCGCAGCGGACGAACACGACGCAAAGCCCATCACCGGAGCCAGGAACGCACCCCACGATTCCGCGAGCCGATGATCATGATCAGCCAGCGCCCCGCCCAGATCGAGGACCGGGCCGTCCCGGGCCACTGGGAAGGAGACCTGATCACCGGGACCAGGAACCAATCAGCAATCGGCACGCTAGTGGAAAGAACCACCCGGTTCACCCTCCTGCTCCACCTGCCCCACGGACACGACGCGCAAACAGTCCAGCAGGCCATCATCAGGAAAATGACCAACCTGCCAAAGCACCTGCGCAACAGCCTGACCTGGGACCAAGGAAGCGAACTTGCACTCCATAAAGACATCAAGACCGCCCTGGACATGGACGTCTACTTCTGCGACCCGCACAGCCCCTGGCAGCGAGGCACCAACGAGAACACCAACGGACTCCTGCGCCAATACTTCCCCAAAGGAACCAACCTGAGCACCTACCCGGAAACCTACCTCGACACCGTCGCAGAAGAACTCAACGACCGCCCCAGGAAAACCCTCAACTGGCAAAAACCATCACAAGCTATAATCAACCTCATCAACACCAACTAAACCACAGATGTTGCAACCACCACTAGAAACCGCCATTCCCTGTTTGTGCGGACATCCAGGGGTTTGTGCGGACAATTCCCTATTCGATTCCCGTTTGTGCGGACAATTCCCTATTCAATTCCTGTTTGTGCGGACAATTCGGAGTTTGTGCGGACAAATCCTCGATAATTACCTCATTCAGCCCTCTACATCGTCCAATTCCGTTGAAATTTCGAAGATATTAGCCGACTCTAGACATTTCCGTCCGCACAAATTAAGAGAAATCCGCACAAACCCCCTGTTGTCCGCACAAACAGGGAAGCGAACGGGGAAGGACGAGGGAGACAGGGGAAGATAGGGGAAGAATCGGTCCAACATTCATGGACTGACAGAAATTTATGAATCGATCTCGTTTAATTCGGCGTCATTCGTCGTGTAGTCACTGTCGCGGTCACTGTCACCACCACCCTCACCATCCCCACCGGAAATCACGTCGAGGAACTGCTGACCATATTTCTCGAAACTCTTCGGCCCAACACCATTGATGTCGAGCATTTCGGCCTCGCTCGACGGCTTGAGCGCCGCGAATTCGGCTAAGGTAGCGTTCTTAAACACCGTGTAGGCTGGCGCACCTTGCTTCCGCGCCAATTTCGTCCGGAGTTCACGCAGTCGGTTGAAGAGCTCTTCATCGACGGGAATATCGTCCGCTGCGTCCACCGCCGTGATGTTCGCGCCACTCCTCGCGCCACCACTCACACCATCACCACTCGTATCACCACTCACACCATCACCACGCACACCTTTAACCCCGCGCGTTCCAAGGCGCCGCACACGCGCAGAACCACGCCCACGCGAACGAACCGGCGCACTCTCCTGCTTCATCTGCAGCGAAAACGCGCCATCTCTAACTTTTCGATACAACGGCCCCAGTCCCACCGTCGGAAAACGCCCGTCGAAGGACATGAGGTAATCGCCTGAAACCAATTGCGACATCACGTCGCGAATGAAGCGCTCCGAGTGATCCGACAACGCCCCAAACTGTTCCACAGCCGTCAGCCCGGCCTTCTCAAGGTCCGCAGCGCCGGAACCTCGCAGCACGGCGACGATCTTCCCGGTTCCGAAGCCGAAGTCGAAGCGCCGAGAAATCTCGGCCACACATGCACACACAATGCGCGCCTCGCCGGTGACATCCACGATCTCGGAGCTCATCGAACCGTCGTCGGCACAGTTGCTGCAGCGCCCGCACACGCCGTGCGTCGCCTCGCCGAAGTACTCCATGATGACGTTGCGCAGGCATTGCGTCGTCATGCAATAAGCGTGCATGGCCTTGAGGAGACTGCGCCGATGTTGGCGCACCGTCTCTAGCTCCTCGCGGCTCAGCTGATCGTTGCCGCCCGTCTCGATGAAGTGGCGCGACGTATTGAAATCACCCTCCATCCACAGCAGCACACACTGCGCGGGCTGACCGTCACGCCCCGCGCGACCCGCCTCTTGGTAGTAGGCCTCGATGTTCTCGGGCGCGTTGTGATGCACCACCCAGCGCACGTCTGGCTTGTCGATGCCCATGCCAAAAGCGTTGGTCGCCACGATGACACGCGTGCGGTCGGCGATGAAGTCGTCTTGCGTCTCCTCGCGCTCCTGCGCCTCCATGCCGCCGTGATACGCGCGCGCACTGACGCCCACGCTCTGCAAACGCTCGCTGACTTCCTCCGTGGCGGCGCGCGTAGAGCAGTAAACGATTCCGGATTCGTCGGCGTGGTTGAGGGCCCAGTTGACGATCCACTCCAGCCGGTCCGCCTTGGAGGCGCTCCTCACGACATTCCAGGTGAGATTGGGGCGGTCAAAGGTCGTCATCACTTTGGCGGGATCGCGCAATTCCAGGCGTTCCGCGATGTCCTCGCGCGCCTTGGGAGTCGCGGTAGCGGTGAAGGCGGCGACGATGGGACGACGCGGAAGTTGAGCGATAAAGCGCGGAATATCGAGGTAGGCAGGGCGGAAATCCTGACCCCATTGGGAGACGCAGTGGGCCTCGTCCACGGCGACGAGCATGAGCGGGACGCGATTGCAGGCAAAGTCAAGAAAGCGCGGATTATTGAGTCGTTCCGGCGCCACATACAGGATTCGATAGCGACCTTGGGCCGCCTGCGCGAGCACCTGCGCCTCCTCGTCGTAGCTCATGGTCGAGTTGACGAAGGCGGCGGGAATGTCGGCCTTGTTGAGTCCGTCCACCTGATCTTTCATGAGCGAGATTAGCGGGGTGATGACCAGCGTCAGACCGGGCAGCATCAGCGCGGGCAGCTCGTAGCACAGTGATTTCCCGGCACCCGTGGGCAGCACGCCGACGACGTCGCGGTGGTCAAGAATCGAAGAGATCAGCGTTTCCTGCCCCGGTCGGAATTCATCGAAACCGAAGACTTTTCGCAGGGCCGAATACATGAGATCCGTTTTGCGTCGCTCGCGGTCTGCAGGCTGGGCCACAGGCCGAGCAGCCGCCGCGGAGGACGCAAGATGCGCAGGAGAGCGATCAGCCAGATCTGACATAACGACCTTTCATCACATGTCACCGTGAGGACACCGTGGGAACCACCGTGGAAGCACTGTGGGAACCACTCCACAATACGCACTTGGGTCGGGCTTCGCAGCCTTGTCGCACAGCTGATTTATGACTTCAACGAATCGGCCACCGCGTTCATCGCGCTCTCTAGTTTTGACTCCGCGGACTGGAGCACCATGAAGTCCGCCGTCTTCTCCTTGTCGAGGAGCGTCTCATCTTTGGAGATCTCGTTGCGCAGAGTCTCCAAAGCGCGCGAAGAATTCCCCGTCCCTTCGAGATTGACGAGCAGTCTCTCGGCGTGATCTACCGAATCTCTAAAAATTTTCTCCTCGCGCGAGGTCTCGACTAGGCGAGCCTGCCTCGACAACTCCTTCATACCCTTTTCGAGGAACAGCGTGCTCTGGTCGAGCTGCTCGGTCGTCGCATACAGAGGCTCAACGCCCGTCTCTGCGGTGCATTCCATCGGCGTGGTGATCGTCTGGTTCAAAAGACGTGACAGCTCCACCACCGTCGAAGAATCAGTCACCTCGTCGCTGCTGATGTTACCCATCTCCTCGACCAGATCGTGGGCCTGGTCATAATCGGAATGAGCGGCGTCATACAAGACTCTGCTGTTGCGGCAATCGGCCATCGCGCGCGTCACTTCCACCGAATCGCTCCACAGGTAAATTCCCGTCACGATGAGGGCCAGAGCAATCAGCAGCGAGATTGCAATAATGAGCAGCCGGCGATGTCTCGCGCGCTTGCAGGGACCGTCGAAACCCATCTCGTAGAGCGGCTCCCACGCGCCGAAACCCTCACTGATATAGCCCTCGGCGAGTCGAGCCTGACCACCGTGCTTGCGAATGTACTCGCGTTCACGCTCGTGTTTGGCGGCGAGCTCCTGCTCGGCCGTGAAGGCCTCTTCCGGGATGACAAACTCTTCGACGGCGAAATTTGTGGGGGCGGGGGTCGGAGATGGGGATCCCTGCGCCAAGGATCCCGCCCCTGCAAAATCCTGATTTGCAAAGTTGCGGCTGGCGTCAACACGTCCACGAAAAGTCATGACGCACCCTCTCCTATCTCAATACGGAGTGTGCGCACTTTCTAGACGCCTCAGATATTCTTCTCTCACCCAACTCAACTTCAACCCATCTCGGGCATACCCAAAACGCGCACTGCCAAAAATTACGAAAACTTTCTGACACTGCGATTCTACAAAATAAATACCAACAACACTTCGTAAAGTGTCGTTTTTCTGTGGAGCCTTCGACGATTCTTTTTGGGACCGGTCACAGTCCACGGAGGGGGTCACGACTCGGAATGGGACTCGGACGCCAAGGACCGGGCTTAGCCCCGAGGTCGAGACTAAGGATTCAGGCGTTGAGCCCCGTCATCATGGTCTCGTTGTACTTCTTGACAGTGTCTTTCTCACGCGGATCGAGCGCCCCCGCATTCTTGCCGCCGCCCGAGCGAGAACCACTCGCCGGCTCCGAACCCGACGTTCCCGCACCAAGCTGCCGCTGCTCGAAGCCCTTGCCGAAATGCTTCTCCAAGCGCGACTGCGCAATCATGAGAATCGTCGTTATCGCCAAGTACCAGATGCACGCCACAAGCAGAAGTGGAATCGGCTTGTAAATACGGTTGGCGATGGCGTCGGTCGCGTACTGAAGTTCCAGCGAGAACGGAACCGCCATGACCAGCGAGGTGGTCTTGAGCATGCCGATGGTCTCGTTGCCCACCGGCGGCACGATGATGCGCATGGCCTGCGGCAGAATGATGCGGCGCATGATGAGTCCCCTGCGCATGCCCAGCGCCTGCGCAGCCTCGGCCTGCCCTGTGTCGACGGCCTCGATGCCGGCGCGAACGATCTCCGCGAGATAGGCGGATTCGTTGAGCGCAAGACCCAAGATCGCTGCAACGGCCGCGGTCAGAATATTGCGCGTGTCGACCGACCAAAATTCGACGCTCGTGAAAGGAATACCGAGGCTCAACTTCGGAATGAGTACGGAGAACAGACCCCAGAACACCAGCTGCGTATAGACTGGCGTACCGCGGAAAAACCAGATCCAGAACCAGCTCACGCCTCGCAACACGGCGTTCGCCGAGCTGCGCATGACGGCGAGCAAAACCGAGAGCACCACGGCGATGAGCATAGAAGCGACAGTGAGCCACAGTGTCCAGCCGATACCGTTGAGTACGTTCTCGTTGAACAGATACTTCCAGACTACGTCCCATTCGAGGCGCGGATTGGTCACGAGGCCTTGCACCAGCATGAATGCCAGCAGCGCCACGACGATGCCGGCCACCACCGTTGCAGGGTGGCGCACAGGCAAAGCGTTGATTTTATTGGGAATATCGGCTTGATTTTCCTGAGATTTTCGCGCCATCGCCATCGCACTCCTCGAGTTCTCGCTGAGACCAGCGGACTGTCACCGTTGCCCACGCACTTAATACTTATGCACTGTCATTAATACTCACCAAGCTAACAAACACCGGATACTTTTCCGAATCGTGACCTCATTCCTGGATTGTGACCTGATTCCCGGATCGTGACCCACCTTTTCGAATCGTGCGACTGGAAAATGGCCGTCCCGTGCCGCACGATTCGAGAAATCGGGCACGACGCAGAAGGCAGTGGCACGCGGCACAAGACACGGCAACACAAAGAGGCAAGAGACAAGGAAGTACGCCGCATATATGACGAAAGAGGACGGCGGCCTCGACCGTCGTCCTCTCGCACAGCACCACTTCATCTCTCACTTACCCAACAGGTGAGGCTCTCTCAGCCTCGCACACTTACTCAACGCCAGCGCGCGCTTACTCAACCGTCGCGTCGTTGACCTTCGGAGCGTCGATCATGACACCCTCAGCACCCCAACCGTCGAAGATCTTCTTGTACGTTCCATCGGAGATGAGCTTCTCGACGGCGGCCTTCACTGCGGCGGTGGTCTTCTGATCGTCCTTGGAGATCGCGATGCCGAGCGGCGACACGTCTGCATCTTCACCGAGCGTCTCGAGCGCGCCATTCGTCTGCTTGACGGCGTAACCGGTCACAGGGGTGTCGGCGTAGAAGATGTCGGCCTTGCCAGTCACCACTGCAGTGGCGGCCGAGGTCTGCTGATCGAAGGACTGGACCTCAGTCTCAGCCTTGCCATCCTTCTTGCAGGTGGCGGCGGTCTCCTTGGCGGATTCCTCCTCGACCGTGCCCGTCTGAGCCGCGATCTTCACACCACACAGGTTCTTGACGTCGATCTTCTCGGGGTTGCCCTTCTTGACCGCATAGGTCATGCCAGCCTTGCCGTACGTGACCCAGTTGGCGGCGCTGAGGCGGTCCTTGGCGACAGTGAAGCCCGAGATTCCGAGGTCGTACTTGGTTCCGACCGAGGGAATGATGGAATCGAAGGAGGAAGAAACCGTCTCCGCCTTCAACCCGAACACTGCGGCGAGGGCCTTGGTGAGATCCACGTCGTAGCCCTGAGGGGTCTTGCCGTCCGCACCGACGAATTCGGCGGGCGCGTAGGTGAGCTCGGCGCCGACGGTCAGCTTGCCGTCCTTGGTGATCGAATCGGGAAGCATGGCGGCGATGGTCGCATCCTTCTTGATGCTGCTGGCGTCGAACTTCGACGAGCTCGAGGAACCGGACTTGGTGGACGACGCGGTGTCGGAATCATCCGTTGTCCCGCAACCTGCGAGCGCGAACAGCGTTGCTGCAGACAGCGCGATTGCAATTGACTTACGCAAAGACATAATGTGTTTCTCCTCAAATGATGATGTGTATATTTATACACCACAATGCATAGTATGTATACCTCTGGCGATCCCGCGTGTCGCGAACCCGCTTATCGCGACTCCTCAGAGACATCCGTACCCGCAGCCGCACCCGCACCCGCGGCGCCCGCAGCATAAGCCGGCCGCTTTCTATACGCCCACAGGCCGAGAACAGTCGCCAGAAGATACGCGACAATAACGAGAATGAAGGACGTGGTGTACGAACCCGTCGCGTCGACGATGGAACCGTGAATGGTGACCGAAAGTGCCAGCATCATATTCGAAAACATGGTGGCGATGGAGAGAATCTCACTGTAATCCTTGGGCCCAAAGGACTGTCGAATCATCCACGGGATCGCAACGAGCTGGTAGCCCTGCCCCAGACCGCTCAGGAATCCAGCGCCGGCAGCCACGGCCGGGACGCCGACGAGCGCGACCCCAATCCAGCCCACCAGCGCGACGACGACATAGGCACAGATGACCGTTTCGGCGCGGAACCGGTCGAGAAGCATGCCGATGGTGGCCTTGCCCGCGGCGGCACCGAGCATGATGCCCGTCACCACCACCGCGCCTTGGGAGAGGCTCAGTCCGCGCGAGAGCTCAAAGCTGGAGATGTGCTGCACGTAGCCGCTGATGATCTGAAGAAGAATGAGGGTCACCACGAAGGATATGAAGGTAACGGACCTGTAGGCAACCTTGGCGTCGATGCCCGCCTCCACCACCGAGGCAGGTCTGGCACCTGAGGGCCCAGCGTCCGCGGACGCGGAACCTGCCGAAAAGCTCTGCAGCGTCTCGCCGTAGGGCACCTCCGCCTTGGAGAGCTGTGGCTTCCACTTCGCCACGAAGAGCGTGAAGGGGAGGATGAGAACCATGAGTAGAACGCCGGTGACGAGATAGCCGTTGCGCCAGCCGAAACCCTTGATAACAGCCGCAATGACCGGGTTCATGACCGCGCCGCCGATTCCCGATAGGCCGAGGGCGATACCCATGACCATGCCCAACCGCCGCGTAAACCACCCAGAGAGAAGCACCGCGGGGGCAACCATCACGGGAACGACCATCGAGATGCCGATGAGGGCAAACACCACATCAAATTGCCAGATGGCACTCAATTGCGAACACAGAATGAACGCGGCGCCGCACACTGCCACAGAGACGGAGAGCATCACCTTCGCGTTGATTTTCTTCATCAGCAGACCCGCAACAGACAGCGCGAGCGCACCGATGAGGTCTCTGATGGTGACGGGCAACGACACGGCCGCACGGGCGACGCCGAACTCCTTCTCCAGAGAGTCGAAGTAGAGACCGGACGTGTTGACGATGAGACCGTAGCCGACAAACGACATGAGGCAGCACCCCACGAAGATGAGCCACGGCATGGCCTTTTTGATGCGAGGGGCGTCATGATTCGGGGTGAGTGATGACCCACCGATGGTGTCGCTCATGCAGTGATTCTCCTTGCGGCCGATAACGGCTGATGACAGTATGGATCACGCCTCAGCTCCGGCGCCGCAACGCCTCAGCGCCACTGCGCTTCAGGCGGAACGAACACGACGACGTGCATTCCACACACTTAATGAACCTGTTTATTATCACGGTTCAATTGTGGAGAATTAGCCGGGGCACAAGGTTCCTTCACAAAAGTATTATTCCCCCAGGCATTGCGTCACGATGACAGACGACTCAATCCCCCACTTGTTTGTAGTCCATTTATGGACTACACTTAATGCATGGTTAAGGATCGCGGTATCGACTGGGCCGAATCGGCGGACAGGCACGGCTTCACACTCGATGACGTCCTCTACGCTGCACGCCATGTTC
The DNA here is from genome assembly GCA_022649925.1 of Bifidobacteriaceae bacterium. Classification (GTDB taxonomy): domain Bacteria; phylum Actinomycetota; class Actinomycetes; order Actinomycetales; family Bifidobacteriaceae; genus JALCQC01. Next base: position 10,746 of record JALCOX010000024.1, read on the forward strand.
TTCGCAAAAAGACATACGTTACAAATGGGGAAACTTATCTTAAGCTCACCGGGAACCACCACGGTGACCCGCTGGTGCCGAGCTTGGAGATAGAGATGAAGATTACCCGCGCCGGTGAACTGAAGGTGTTTCATGTCAACGCCGAACAAGACGGATTCTTCAACAGAGATTAGCTAAGGAGCCATGATGGTTAAGAACAAGAGCGGATGGCAGTGGGACGAGTCACAGGCGGTAGAGTCCAGCGGAGAGCAGGCACAGAACGAGATGGACGAAATTCTCACGCGCGCAGCGGGAACGGCGACGGTAGACGACGCCGAAGCCGTGTTACTGGGGAGGCCTCGAGTCCAGGAACCAAGGGAAACTACAGTCAAGATCCAGGTGCGCGTACCACAATCCTGGCAGCGTGAGATTGACCGCAAAGCAGCCGGCCGCCACCTCAGTAGATCGCAGTACTTGCGTCAACTCATCAGGCACGACGCACAACAGAAGACGGCGTGACCCAACACAGCCGCCGAGAAATGCGAAGGCCGGGACCGCTCCCAACGGAACGATCCCGGCCACCCTCAAAAACAGATCAGTACTGCTGCTGATACTCCTCGGCCTGCTTCATGAACTTTTCGACATCCGTGCTGGACACCTTCAGGCTGTTGATGTCGCTCGCCTTGATCGAAACCTTTGCCGAGCCGGTCGAACCGTTGACATCGGCACCGTCAATGGCGAAGTCGAACTCGCTCAGCACATTGGCACCGGTGGTCTTAACGGTGATGTCCAATCCCTTGAGAGTGGTGCCGTCATCGCCGGACTTGTACGTCTGGTACTTGCGCATCTGAGCATCGAGATCCTTGGTTCCGGAGCTCTTCGCCGACTTGATCAGGTAGCTGTGCAGCTGCGGGTAAGAGTTGATGTTCTGGGTGTAGTAGCTCGACACGGCGCGCACCATTTCCTGCACGTCGATCGAATACTTGAGCGAGGTCACGCCATTGCTCGTCGTAGTCGTCTCGTTCTTGATAACCTTCGAAGAATTCGAGGAATCCTCCAGGTACAGCGAGAGGAAGTCCTGCGTGAAGCTCGTCATCTGCGCGGACTCCTCCTTGTTAGGAGTGTTCTTCGTCGCCTCGCTGAGGCTCTTCTGCAGCTCCTGGCGATCCTTCGCGCTCAGAGCCTTCGAGTAAGCCTTCAGAGCGCCCAGCGGATCGACGCGATGGTCCTTGATGAGCGCGTTCTTAGCCGCCCAGATCGCCTTACCGCTGTCTTGAGACTGCAGCGCAGACTTGATTTGGTCAGCGGAGAGATACATCCGCATTCCGTACGTAGTCTCTTCGAAAGCCGCCGCACCCTTGTACCACGCGACTCGACCCAGTTCGTTGCCACCCTGGGAGGCGGTGAGACTCAGCATGGAATTGTCGGTCGTCGTACCCCACGAGAACATGGAGTCGACCGAGAAATCTTCAGTTGACCCGTTGGAGTCAAAGCTCCCCGCGAAGGAAAGCTTGCCGTTGCTCGCGGTCGACAGCGAGTTGAGCGCCGTGGCCGTCTTGGCGATCGCGTTGCTCGGCTGCACGCCGAACGCGCGCTTCACCTTGTTGAAGTTCGGCACAATAAAGGCGAGGGCCACGACCACAACAACGACAACCGCCGCCAGGGTAATTGCCAGACCGCGCTTCATGCCCGACTTGGGAGTCGGAGCCACGATGGTCGGTGTGGCACCAGTGGGTGCAGCGCCTTCCGCAGCACCAGAAGCCGGGGCAGCGGGAGTGGCAGGAATCGCGCCCGCTGCAGGCTGTTCAGTCTGTTGCGGCGAGGCTGCGGGGGTTGAATTTTCTTGCTCGGGCTGTTGCGGGAACGCGCCGGAGCCTTCGTTGTCGCTCATAATCTCTTCTCTCGATTACTTCAAATGCTTCTGACACCACAGAAGCCTCTTCTTCAAACACGTCACGATGGAGACCCTCCTCAAGAGGGATATTATTCATTGCGCGTGCGAGACCTTTTAAGAGGTCTCTCAGAGAAACATTAGAGGACAACAAGTCCAATTTGAGCGTACGCCACAAAAACCTTACAAAATATGCCGAATATACCCCCGCCTACTGAACAACGAATTGGAACGGCTTATCCTCTGCGACCGCAGCCGCGTATTCGGAAACGTCCAACTGAACACCGGCATCGGCGAACATCTTGCGGATTGGCTCGGTAATCTCCTCGACGGGACGACCCGTGTACTCCTTGCGTACGTCTTCGTCCAGTGCGTCGATAGCCTTGGCGACCTCTTGATACATTCCCTTGATCGCTTCCGTGTTGAATTTAATATCAGCCATTCGATGCCCCCATCGTCATCAATCTCATTACTTCATCCTTCATACCACGCGCGATCACGATTGATACCTCCTCGGTCACGTCATGGCGTTCTGCCTATTTCAGCACTCCCGGTCCGAGAGTGCCAAATCTGTCCGTTCTGAGCGCAAAGACCATCGATAGATCCCCGCCGGGCCGCCCCAAAAGTTCACTCGACTGAGATTCACCCCCGTCAATTTCGCACTGAATGATTTTTCTCAATCAGTGCGAAGACTACCTTTACTCATGATCGTTGGAATGACTGGCTTTTGTGAGTTTTGAGATTTCGCACCGATGAGGGTGAAGGCAAGGGGTGCGAAAGGAACCATGATCCGGTATCAGAAGGCAAGCAAACGATCTCCAGCACCCGGGCAGGGCCACGTTGCGAAGGGGAACCCCCATTTGCGCTGAATCTTGGCTGGTTGTGGTGAACTACGCTCGGTTGTGATGAACTACGGTCCTTGAATCCGCATGAAACCGAGGCGAACCGGTCCAGAATTCATCGCAACCAGAAGAAATTCATCACAACCAGACAGGCACGAGCCAGAAAAAAGGAAAAAACACCCCACACCCACTCTCGAACCCAATCCAGCAACCCAAACAGGAATACAAGAACCCACTCCCGGCATCAACACCCATAAATCAGGGTTCAGCACCAGAAAAAGGATGGGCAGGACGCTCACACTAGCCCACAACACGCCCAGGTAACGCCCACGATTTTTAAGTATTATCCCCGAATTTCGCACCGCATGACTTTTTTCAATCAGTGCGAAGACTACCTTTACTCATGATCGTTGAAATGACCGGCTTTTGTGAGTTTTGAGATTTCGCACTGATCAGGGTGAAGGCAAGGGGTGCGAAAGGAACCGCGAACCCCAGGTCCAAACGTCCACAGGGCATGGGAAACCCCACCCGCGGAAAAGGGGAGAGAAAGTGCGTCACATAAAGGGAAGTGTGACTACCCGTCCGCAGGTGGGGCAATTTTATGGGTAACGCCAGCGCTAGCCGGCATCACCCGTCAGCCAGATCTCCAGGAAGATCCTTAGAGACCCTTAGAAACCCAAGTGATCCCAGGAGATCACTTGGAAGCGTGACGCCTGGTGAACACAGAGGCCAGAGCACCGAGCAGCACAAACATGCCGACGGCAATCGCAGCCACAGTGACGTCCGTACCCGTGTGAGCGAGACCGTTACCCGCAGTGGCAACCGGAGCAGCGCCACCATTAGAGATGACTGTTGCCGGGGTCTTTGCCGCAGGAGTCGCGCTACCACCGTTTGGAGTTGTGGCGGCGGGCTTCTTGGCCGGAGTCTTCGGGCTCGCCTTTGGCTCATTGGCCTTGGGAGTCGGAGTCTTGGCCTTGGGAGCCGGAGTCTTAGCCTTGGGCTCAGTGGTCTTCGGAGTGGTCGTCTTAGGAGTCGTGGTCTTGGTCTGAGGCGTCGTGGTCTTAGGCGTCGTAGTCTTCGGCTTGTCAGTCGAAGGCTTGTTGTTCGGAGTCGGCTTCTTGACGACCGGCGGGGTCTTCACGTTGGTGGCAGGCTTCTTGGTCGGCGTGTACTCGACGGTCACCGTGGTGTCCTTGGTGAGCACACCCTTGACCTCGTTCGTGTCAGTTGTGTAGTTGGCGAACGACGGAGTCGTGATGTCGTAGGAGCCAGTACCGGTATCGGTATAGGCGGCGCAGAGTTCCTTGCCCGTTGTCTTGTCGACGTACTTAACGGTGAGCTTGTGCGAATCGACAGGCTCATAGACGAACTCGAACGGATTGCCAATAGGCGCAGGCCGTGCCTGGAGCTGCCAGTTGGTTCCCAGCGCGCCACCCGTGAATACCTCGTACCCATAAGGATCGGCAGACATGGTGATGGGGTTGGTCGTCTTGACCGTACCGTCGCTGTATTGCACCTGGAAGTAGATGGACAGAGTGTTTTCCTTGTCGAGAACCTTGACGAAGGTGCTGCGTCCGGAAGAGATCACGTTCTGGCGATAACCGGTCGTAGGAGTGGTCTCCGCCTGACCCGAAAGGTAGTACTGATGATCCGCGTTCTCGTAAGGAACCTTCACCAGGCGGTATCCGTCGATCTCAGGAACGTCAATGTCGACGAAGTTGTTGCGGTAGCCGCTCGCCTTGCCCTCTGGCGCGATCTCGTTGCCGAGCGTATCCACATACTTGACGGGGACACTGATCGTCTGAGGTCCTGCGATCGTTCCGATGTATCCGGGCTCATTCGGCGTCGTGATGTCCATCTCGAGGTAGTTGTTATACCAGTAGAACTTCACAACCTTGCCACCGCCGTAGTCGACGGTCTTCGTCCACGTGGCGTCGAACTGAGTCGACTGCGGAGCCGGCGTCTCGAAAACGTTAACGAGCTTGCCGGTGGAATCGAGCTGGTAAAGGTAATAAACCTTCTCCGAGCCCGAGTAGCCGAACATCCATGCGCTGACGCCGTCGTAGTCACCCTCGAGAATCGTCTCATCCGCATGCTGTGGCTTGATCTTCTGCGTGGCGACAATACCACCGTATTCATTGGCGATGGACCTGCCCTCAACGACGAGGTCCGTGCCCGCAGGATTGCCGAGAGTTCCGTTGTAATACAGCGGAGCCTGGCGCCAGTAGGTGCTGCTCTTATAGAAGTTGGTCAGCGGAGCCGTCTTGCCGTTTGTTTTTGCATCGACGGTAGGTGCACTCGTCTTCTTGACAGCGTCGAGAGCCTTCTTGACTGTGGCGGCCTTCGTGGCCGTCGTGCTGCAATCTGCAGGGGTTGCAGCCGAAGCGGTCTGCGCAAGGGCTCCTCCCCCGAGCATCATCGCGAAGGAAAGAGCCACACCGATAGCAGCGCGCTCTAATTTCTTATGTTTTTGGGCTAAAAATTGCATTCCAAATCCTCTCTCAATTTTCTACTTCTTTCAGGTGAAATGAAACCTCCTTCTAGGGACCCATGAGTCTGAGAAGAGGGGGGGGTGATCACACTGCGCGAACAAAAAGAGAATGAAAATGAGAGATTGACGACAGAAATGGCGATTTTTCAGGCCAAATCAAAGAGCCGGATACAGCGCCCGACGGATTCGCTCCCGCCTGTCCCCTGTCTCATCCTGCATGCGATCGAAGAGAACCTCGCGCCTTTTCCACTCGCGTTCGAACCTCTCTTTAACGCCCCTCCCGCACTGATTTTCGAGATTGGCAACCATGCGGTCCAAGTAATCCGCAAGCTGTTCCTTATCTCCCTCCGAAAAACCCTCGAAGAGCGGGGGAAATTTGTCGCTGACCTGGCGAGCGGCGCGCCCCTTTTCGGTGAGGTGGATCAGCATGATGCGCCTGTCATCCTCGTAGGGCTTTCGCTCGATATAGCCGCCGCGCTCCATCTTTCCCAGAGTCTCGTTGAGCGAGGAGACGCGAATTCCCATGAGTCGCGCAAGCTCCCGAGCTCGCATGCCGTCCTTCAGCTTCAGCAGAGCAAGGATGCGGCCCTGCCCGCGAGACGTGTCGCCGAGCGGGCCTCCTCGCATGTGGGCGCGCAGCTTGTAGTCGCGCATCAGTAGTTGCAGCGCAAAGAAGTTCTCGAAGAGCTCCATATCGAGCGGTTCAGAAGAATCGACCGGATCGCCGCCCTGCGTTGAGTCGTTGTTTTCGGAACCCGAAGATCGGGTCCGTGATTCCTCTCGCACCTTGCGATTCATGGCATCCCTCAGTTTCACAAAAATCGTCGGAATAAAATCTGGTTTCGGTCTGTTGCTCTGGCTGGCATTTTTTTCTGAAGATGCTGCCGGAATGATTTGACAGGTACCTGTATTAACTTATACTGGTACCAGTTGAATCTTAACAGACTCTAACGTACGAGATTTTCATAGCTTAATAAGGAGCAGAGCTCCGGGTTCCCGTCGAGCCGCCCCACACAACTTATCCACGTCATCACAGAAACCGAGAGAATCATGTCGCTTACCTCTTCTGTTCCCAGCGCCTCCGAGAGTCTGTCGAACAAAACCCACGCCGAAGTGCCACACATTGCGCCGATCGAGGGTCGCCTCAGCTCAGATGCCGCACGCATCCCCGCCGCCATGAACCACAGCACAGGAATCACCATCAAAGGGCGAACCATTCACTCGTTCGCGTACACGACGGACGCCGTCATCGTGCGCAACACGAACGCCGATGCCATCCTCGCCGTCTACCCCTTCACTGGAGAACCCATCATCACCGAGGCATTGATGAAGGTTGCCCAAGCACCTCTCTTCGTGGGTGTGGGCGGCGGCACAACGACCGGCCAGCGCGTCATCGAGCTCGCCATGATGGCCGAGATGCAGGGCGTCGCCGGTGTCGTGCTCAACTCCCCCGCGCCAGTCGAGACAGTGGCGGCCGTCATCAACGTGGTCGACGTGCCCGTCATCGCGACGGTGACCACATTTGACGATTCCACCGCCCAGAAAATTGAGGCAGGCGCGAGCATTATCAACGTTGCGGCGGGTGCAGATACCTCGAGGGTCGTCTCCGAAATTCGCTCCCACTATTCCACCGTTCCGATTTTGGCGAGTGGCGGTCACGGCGAGGAGTCCATCCTTAGCACCATCACCGCCGGAGCCAACGCACTCACCTGGACACCGCCGGCCGCGCAGGCGTTGCAGTCGCAAATGATGGACGACTATCGCCACGGCCGATCCAACCATCACGCGAGCACCACTCCTGCCAGGTCGAGCGGAATCTCCATCTGGTGAATTGGCGAAATTTCGGTCTCGCGCTGGCGAGCACCGACACGCACCACACGCACTGACAATGAAGGAGGCTTGCAATGGCTGCAATCCTTACCCGGCTATGGAAACGGTTGACCGCGACGCTGACAACTGCGATGGCGTTCGCGGGAAGCATCACGACGTATAGCGACCCCAGCCTGACTGCAATGATGTAATTGCGATGATGTAACGCGAAAGCACAAAGCTACAAAGAATATGAAAGCGGCCCTCCGTCTGTGAGAGAGAGACTGATAGAGCCCTATTCATTCTTGAGGGGAAGGAAGCTCATACCAGGCGACGGGGGACCGCGCCTCCCACACGAATAGAGACTCCGCGCGGAAGCTATTTTGGGGAGTGAGCTTGCGCTCGACTCTCGATTATTCATTGGTGACTGTCACCGCTCCCACCCAGGCGATGGGAGAAGAAGGCGGCCGGCAAAAGATTTGACCTGGTTACGATTACCGGCCGCTGGTATCTGTTACTTAAGCAGCGTGACGCTTCTTTCCGATCCAGCTGCCCGCCGCAAGAACTCCTGCGAAGACAACGGCCGCCAGAACTGTGAGGAGTATGACGCGCTCAGTTGCCAACCCGCCCGTGAGCGGAAGATGGGCGACCGTGGTGCCATGCACGTAAATGGTGACAGGGATTTCACTGTTGTGCGGAAGATCCTCGACCGCGTCGGGGCGGCTGACCTCTCCGTAAATCATGTCCGCCTGTTGAGCCACGGCCAGAGTCTTGCGATGACGCTGTGTTGAGAACGCCGCCGTGCCCACGGAGCTTGCGGAATGCGCGACCACATAATTGCCCTCATCCGTTTTGGTCAATTGCGAGGTCACGTTCGCATATTGAGAGCCGTCGTTCTCGTGGCCCTTGCCCTGTGCGTAGTCATACGTCTTCGCGTCGGCTCCCGAACTATACTTCAGAGTCACACCCACCGCGAAGTTCGACACTTCCGTGGGGTGGTACGTCGCCGTGGTGCCGTAGGGCTCGCTCGTGTTGTTCGTACCCGCAGAATCATCTTTGGGATCCGAACCAGCGAGGAACCAGAAGTGCGTGTCAACAGTTGGCTTTTCTGTGATGTCGTTGCCATCGGTCGCATCGCAATTCGCGGGGTTGATTGTCTCGGTGCTCGTCACGGTGGTCCCGTCGGCGGTGCACGAGTCTTCGGTGGTCCACTTGATGGTCGCGTCCGCACTGTCTGAGAACTTCGCTTCGTCGCCGAGCAGGAGGTACTGATCCCTCGTGATCAGCAGCGGCGTGTAGACCTCGACAGGAACTTCTACCGGAGATGCCTCAGTGGCACCGGGTGCCCAGACGACATCCGTGACGTCGGTCTTCGTGGCATCGTGTGTACTGGGGGCAACACCCGCAGCAACGCGAACCTTATAGACCTCCACGCCTTCCATGATCCGGCAAGCAGTGTCGCAGCTCGCATCCCACGTCCAGGTCGGAGTATCCTCGCCGGCCTTCAGCGTCAACACACCCAGCTTCTGGGCCTTCGCCGCGGTGTTATGTTCATACCCGTTGCCAGGGGCGTAGTCGCTCATTTCCCACACGAGATCTGTGTCGGAGCGGTCGTAACTGCTCGGGATCTTGGTGAGGTCCACGAGCTTTGACGGATCGATGTCTCCGTCCTCGTAGGCACGCCCGCCACGCGGTGTGGTCTTGAGCCATGCCGGCACATCGCTGGTGAACACATCGGTCACCGGGTCGTTTGCCTCGTACTGCTTCTCTGCCGAGAACACGTGCAGAGGAATCGAGACCTTGTTGTCGATTTGGTCGGCCGCCTTGGGAGCGTCGAGCGGGAGGTTTGCCGTGTACCAGTCCTGGCTTTCCAGGCTTGGCACGTACAGGATCACCGAGCGAATGCTCGACCAGTCCGTTACCGCGCTGGCACGAACGTAGCCCGTGGTATCAATGGCTTGGGCAGTTGAGGTGACCGGTTGCACCTTCGTTGAATACAGAAGGTAGGCCTTGTCGGTGGTTGCGCCCGTGTCGGCAATCTTGTTACCGTCGGCGTCCTCAATAGTTCCTGCCTGCGTGAGATTCAACCCCAAACCGTCCGAATCACTCGGCAGGTTCAGCAGGCCGGCGATCTTCGGCGTAGCAACAGACTCGTTACTGAAGACCTCGATGTCGATCGAGTGCTTCGTGCCGTTCTTGATATTGTTCTCGGCAGCCTGGCTCTTCACGCCGGTATTGTCGATGATGTCGATGCCGCCGGAGAGGAGCTTCGGGCCCGAAACCTCGGCGTACATGGTGCCCATGGGATTAGCCTTGGTATCAGTATCCATGATTGCCGCTGTTTCCGGCTGCAAAGCAGTTTGCATGTCGGTCGTCTGCAAGGCATTCGCAATCCTCAGGTTCTTCATCGTGGTGTTCTTGCTGATGTTGAGCCACGTTGCCACAAGGGACTTGCCGTCCACCATGTGGGTGGGGTACTTGAAGTTGACCTTGGTGGTGCTCAGATACGAGATGGGCACAAATCCCTTGCCCGTCCAGTCGAGCTTGACGAGAGTCTGCCCGTTGGGCAGCGTGCTCGTGGTTACCACAGGGTCTTGCAGCTTGTTCTGCGACTGCAACACGTTTTCAATAGTGCCATAGGTACCATAGGCCGATTGACTACCTGAACCCTTTGTGATGCCCGTAAATTCCGCGTATTTAGGGATCATGTAGTAGGCAATGGGTTGGTTGAGAAGCGTGTCGTCAAAGTTGCGCTCGGTATAATTTGAATCCTCAACGGACAGCCCACCCATGCTCAAGGTACCTGAGTCACCGAAGCGGTACACGCAGCTCTTCTGGGACTCGGACTTGACTGAGGCGCACACTGCATCACCAGTTGACGTCAGCGAATCTCGATAGACAACTCCACCTCCGAGGAAGGGAGACGTCCACGTATGACCTGAAGTCACTCCGGTTCCCGTGAATCGGATATCCGAGGCAGCTACCTGCTTCCCATCGGTAAGTGCCGTCCCGTTGGCAAGGGTTGTCAGCGCCTGATACTGATACAGAACACGCAGGCTGGTGTTACCGGCCAGCACTGAGCTAGCCTTCACCGTGATGGAGGTGAGGGGGTTGGCCATCGTTGCGCTCGGCAGCGGAACCATGAAGTTATAAGAACCGTCAGAAAGCTGATTCCCGACCGCATTGGCCTTAGTCAACGTCACCGACTGGTTGACGGAGGTACCATCCTTTTTCGCCCCTATGAAGGTGATCGTTTGACCCACCTGCGTCCTCACGTTCACCGTTCCACCAATGATCACCGAACCATCAATCGTTGGCGTTCCGGTCGTTGCCACTGATTTTTGGTCCTCTTCACTCACGCCACTGGTATATTCCTGCGTAAATTGCGTCTCCGCGTTGTTTGAGGCCTTGTTGGCGGGTGAGCCAATCAGAACAGACTCTTTAGCAACCGCATTGAACTTGGGATCTTGATAGTCCACAATGTTGACCGAATAGACCGGTTTGGTGAGGTTGAGAACAGTTGCCTTACTCCCATACCCGTAGTAGCCAGAGAATTGTTCCACAGAATCTGAGGAAGTCGAATACTTTCCTGCGGGAGAGGTAAACTTTCCGACGAAATTTACGCCCGCATTTGGCAGGAGTCCGCCAGGATTCGTCCACACGACTGGCCCACCCACTCCGTTCGGCTGGGAGAAACCCTTTGAAGACTTCGAGGTATCGAGCGAGAAACCACCGGGAATGTCAATGTACGCTCTGTAGCTCAAGGCCAAGCCATAATCCGTCTCGGGCCCCCTATTAGTGACATAGAATATTCCAAGGCTGGTATCGTCGAAACTGTACGTAACGTTCCTTGTGAACGTCCTGCCGTCAAGCGGCATCTTGGTCCACGTCGGTATAGCGCTGACCAGCGGCTGCATCCTGAACGTCGCTGTGGCGGAATACTGCTTACCTGCCTTTGTGGCGGCGAGGTCAACCGTGTAATTGCCCACCTGCATGTAATCGGCGTTGCCGACTTTCGACACAGGCGACTCGTCGTTGTTCATGGCTGTGCGGTCAGGCTTCAGTGTGATCTGGAAGTCGCTGATCTTGCCGGCCTTGGCGAAAGTGACCGAGATGACGTTACCCGACTTGGTAACTTTTGACCCATTGATGTCGGGATCGTACGTCACCGTTCCCTTGAAGGTGCTGGGAATCGTGGCCGTGAGCACGTCGCCAACGCTGGCGTCATACGTCACATCGAGAGTCTCCGACGCCTCTGCCGCATTCGCGGACTCGACCGTCACCGTCGGCGTGCTGGTGGTGACGCTGAGGATGCTTGGATCCACTGTCCCCGCCGCAAACGCCCTGTTGGAGGCAAAGTTGCTCGCCAACGGAATAAAGCACGCGGCCACGACCGCCATCAGCAGCAGGAATAGCCACTTTCCGTGTCGTGTCTCGCGTATCGCGCTACTCATCCGAGGTGCACGCATTTGACAACCTCCCCAGAGCCCCGTCAATCTGTGTCTGTGCTGCATTTCGCATTTCTCTCGCAGAACCAAACCAGGGAATCTCTCTAAACCTGAATCTTCTGGATTCGTCTCTCAAAAATCTTGTGTTTGTGTTCCTCTGGGCGCGTTTCTCACTCGTGCCTGAAATGTTTATTTGGGAGGGTGCGTGTGGGCCGAGGTTCACCAACGAAACCCACACACACCCTGTACTACTTACCTACTTGCGTTCCTTAGAAGGAACACTCAACTTTATGAAACCCAATGGGTTCACAGGGCCAGAGCGTTCTTCTTGTTGCGCTTGCTGACCGTGATCATCGCAGCAGAACCACCCGCGAGGATGACCGCAAGGATCAGGAACAGTGCGATACCATACGCACCAGTGAGAGGCAGCTGAGTCAGGTTCTTCACGTTCTCGAACGTGACGTCCTTACCCGAAGCAGTGCCAGTGGCACCGTTAATCACGTTGGTCGCGTCGTCGCCCTCAGTCAGAGAAGCGCTCGTGGACTCATCCTCAGCAGCAGTAACCTTGACCTTGAACGTGGAGCCCGACTTCATGTAACCGGTAGGAGCCTTGGTCTCAGTGATCGTGTAGTCACCCTCACCCAGATTGGTGAACTCAACCAGACCGGTCTTAGCAGAAGCTTCATCAGCAGAAACAGTGCCATCACCATCGGTATCACCAGAAACAGCAACCGACTTAATCGCAGGATTAGTGTCAGAAGTCAAAGTGAACTCGGCACCATCAAGAGCAGTCGTACCCGTCTCGTCAACCTTCTCGAAAGAAACCTTCGAAGTTGAAGGATTCGGGGTATCGTTACCAGGATGATTCGGGTTGCCATCATGAGGACCTTCAGGAACCTTCACACCATTGTTATCAACATCGAAGCTGTTGATCGTCTTAGGATCAATCTTGGTCATGTCATCAACACTGGCGGTATAAGTAACAGTGACCTTCTGGCCCTTCAGAGCCTTGAGCTCATCGGCAGTCTTACCCTTGAGGTAAGTACTCAGATCAACCACGAAATCCTGTCCCTTCTGCGAAGCATCAGGATCAAAATTCGTATCAGCCTTAGTCAGTGAAGCACCCGAGCGCACCGCATAATCAGCAGTAGCGAGAGTATCCTTACCCACCGTGACCTTCAGCGAAGAAGCATCAGGAGTCAGACCCGCAGCCGGGTAATCATAGAACGCATACTCCAAGTCCTTCATGCCCGAATAATCAGGAAGAGCCGCACTCAAAGTGAACTCCACCGTATTACCCTGCTTCAAAGAACCAGTCATCTTCTTGCTAGGATCCTGATCAGTGTTATCACCAGGAAGATTACCGTTAGGGTTCTTCAGCACAACCGTGCCATCAGCAATCGAACCACAAGCAGTACCCGCCAGAGAAGCGACAGCCGACTTACCCGACTTTGCATTCTCAGCAGTAATCACATACCAACCAGCTTCAGGAACAGTGATCTCTGTCGTAGTCTTATCGATCGAAGCACCCGTAACCGGTGTATCCAAATCCGAAGCCTTCAATGCAGAAGCAATCTTACGAATATCAGAACCATACGAATTCAGTTGAGCGGCACCAGCAACAGCATCCGTGGCACCCTTCAGATCGACACCAGAAGCGGTCGCAGCATTCTGAACAGCCTTCGACGCAGCCTCATCCTTAGCCTGAACAGCAACCTTCGCCTCAGCCTTAGGATCAGTAGGGCACGTGCCCAAGTATTTACCAAGCTCGAAAACAGAATACGTATACCCGTCCTCGAAGCCACTCACCTTAATCTGCTGGGAATCATCAGCAAACGCGGTACCCGCGCCCAAACCCAGGCCCCCAACAGCCATCGCCACAGCCGCGACCGAAGCGACCAGGCCCTTCTTCTTCAAAGACAACATGTCTTTCCTTCCCAGCCACAGCAAGCACAACAAACGCCTTAGGGCGATCGCCACGTCTCTCAAGCGGCTGTATCTTCTCTTGGATCAATCCCAAACCAGATTGGCTCTCTACTGCCTCCCCGATTTGCGTATTCAGTGTGCCCCCCCCGACTTTTTGCAAAATTGCTGGTCAACAAAGTGCGGTAAGGCGTTCAAAAAAGCGGCGACACGCCGTAAGGATTTGACGTATTTGCGATAAATCGGCTTCAAACCCCGTGATTACGGGAAATATAACCGATTTGGTTTTAGTCCCCCACGGTGGGGGCACAATGGAACCACGACGAAGCCCGCGGTGGAAAATAAATTCCTGAATTTAAAATTTCAAAATGGATTTTACAGTGAAATCGGAGTCACGTTGCTACAGGAGTACTGGGATTCTGCGATGCCACCTCGTCGTCGTCGACGAGAGCGGGCGACGGGAGTCGAACCCGCCTCTGAAGCTTGGGAAGCTTCCATTCTACCGATGAACTACGCCCGCATGCGTGCCCGCGCCAGCCGAACCATCTGCCGTCACGATGCAACGAGGGCTATGTTACCAGCCGGGGTACCGCGACGCGAGCGCACCCGCTAACTGGTCACCTTTCGCACCCCTTGCCCCAGGTCCCATCGTTGCGAAATCGTAATATTCACAAAAGGGCGTCATTCCAAGGATCCTGGTCGAGGAGAGTTTCGTACTGATTCACAAAAGCCATAGAGTGCGAAATCGCGGCAGCCAATCACAACAAACGAGACTTGGGGTCAATAATCTCCTAACCCCTCAGTGCTGCTGATACGGCTGGGCGTCATCCCACGGCAAAGACTCCATGGAGTCGCCGGAATCGCCGCCACCAATCGGGATGCCCTGCATCTGAGCCGCCATCTGACGCAGCCGCGCGATGCGGTCGGCCGTCGGCGGGTGCGTAGAAAACAGCCGGCTCACGTCTTTGCCCGAGAACGGGGACGCAATCATCATCGAGGAGACCGCCTCCGTGCGCTGATTCTTCGCCAACGGCTCGCGCTGGACGCCGTTCTCGATGTGGTAGAGCGCCGAAGCGAGCGCCTCGGGGTCTCCGGTGAGGCGGCTGCCATCCTCGTCGGCGTCATACTCGCGCGTGCGCGAAATGGCGAGCTGCAACAGCGAGGCCCCAATGGGCGCCAGAATCATCGTCAACACGGCACCAATTGCGCCGAGCGGGCCGGAATTGCGCTCGTCACGGTCACCGCCCATCCACATGAGGGCATAGCCGAGATACGAGATCACTGTGGCCATCGCGGAGGCGATCGCCGAGGTCAAAATGTCGTGATTGTAGACGTGCATCAACTCGTGGCCGAGGACCCCACGCAACTCACGTTCGTTGAGAAGATCAAGGATTCCCTGCGTGCAGCACACCGCCGCATGTCGCTCATTGCGGCCGGTGGCGAAGGCGTTGGGCGAGGCCGTCGGAGCGATATAAATCCTCGGCATCGGCTTGCCCGCAGCACTCGAGAGCTCGCGAACGATGCGATACAGAGCCGGGGCCTCCTGCTCGCTCACCTCGCGAGCGCCCATCGACGCGATGGCGAGGCGATCCGAGAACCAGTAAGTGAAGAAGGTGGATCCCAGGCCGATGGCAATGTAAATCCACAAGGTTCCGGTGCGCGCGCCCGTCAGGAACCAAATCAGCATGACGATGGCCCACATGAGGGCGAAGAGCAGCGTGGTCTTGAGACCGTTCATGTGCCCCGTCACTTTGAAACCTTTATCTGTCATGATTTCAAATTATCGGAAGTCGCTGAACGCTCGCCGTGAAATACGCCAACAGGCGCAAAACGCGCTCATGTGCGCCGCCGCGCTCACTCGCCGCGGCTCACGGAGCGCATCACATCTGGGTCGACGACCTTGACGTGCTCGCGATTGACCTTTGCGCCCTCAGCGCGTTCGTA
>JALCOX010000025.1 GCA_022649925.1 Bifidobacteriaceae bacterium
CCACGCCGTATTTGCGCACGAGGTTGGCGAACATGTCCCAAAAGCCGCCGTCGGTGGCGACATCGCTGATAATCCACGAGAACATGCGGCCATCTGTGGGCTCGTCGAGGTGTGCCAGCACACCTTCAAGGAAGTAATTCGACTTCTCGAGCTTGTCGTAGAAGAAGAGGAAACTCTCGGAGAACTCGAAATCCTTGAGATTCCAGCGGTGAATCATCTCATAACGCAGCACGTTGAACCCCGAGAACATCCAGCAACGACCTGAGCGCTTCTGCGCCGTGATGGAACCTTGCTCCAGTTCAATCGAAAAGTCTTGGGGAAGCCGTCGAACTCCGCGATAGTCGGTGGCAGCCTTCAGCACGCCGTTGTTCGTTGCGGCGGCTGCAGCGACCGTGTTGGCGCGTTCCTCGCCGAACTCGCGCGCGTACTGAGCGAGCGATCCCGCAGAGATACCTGTCGAACTCACTGAACCTGCTGAACCCGTTGAACCCGTTGAATCACTTGATGCCATGACGACTCTTCACCTCAAATATCAATATCTCGGCGATTTTCAACTATCCCCGACTGACGAAATTCCTGATCTGGTGTGAATATTACTCGGTCGCGGAGGTTGGAGAGAGCGAAATATCGGTTGTTCGGGGGCTCGGGTTGGGCGAAGACCGATTTTTGTGAACTTTTTTGAGGTGCCTAGAAGTTCGGCATCGTAGTTTCAACGTTTTGAGAAGGTCGAAGAGGTCGTCTATCTAAAAAAGTTCACAAAAATCGGCTTCGCGCGGACCGCCGAGCTTCGCGAGGCTTTCGCGCGGACCGCCGGGCCTCGCGCGGTCCGCTCACCCGTCACACTCACTCGACCTCACACTCACTCACACGTCATAGCGCCACTGCGGATCGGTAATGACGCGCGCAAAAGCGAGACCAATCGGCAGGCACAGAATGACCATGATGGCGCGGAACCCCCAGTTCAGAGCGTTCAAGGTATCGAACTGGCCGAGGAAGAAGACCGCACGGTACATATACAGTCCCGGAACCATGATGACAATGGACGGGACAGTGAGGCAGATGCGCGGAAAGCCCAGGGATGGAGGCAGTGCACCGTGTCGCACGGCCGAGCGCCACCCGGTTGCCAGGAGTCCGGCGAGCAGCGCGCACAGGAAGGCGGCGGCCTCCGGAGGAACGTTCCAGAAGTCCTGAATCTCAAGGCGCAACGTATCGGCGACGGCGCCGATGACCGCCGCCACAAGCGCCATCGACTCGGGAGAATTGAACAGAATCGAGAAGCCCCACACGCCAACGAACGCCGCAACAAAACGTAGACCGCCGTTGACCCACGGATCGAGACCGAGATCTGGGAAACCCTGCGGCGTCAGCTGAACCATCCGCGCCACGGCCCACGCCCCTAGCGTTGCCACGCCGATAATTGAGACTGCATAGGCCAGCCGCTGGATGCCCGAGGGGAAGTCCAGCTTAGCGATATCGAGACCGCCCGTCACCAGCGGGAAACCTGGGATCACGAAGAGCATCGCACCGATATACGCAGTGTCGTGCTCGAGCGCGGCGGGATCCAGGAAGCCGATGAGGCGCAGCGTTCCAACACAAACGAGCGCCGCAACAATCACTGAGACCACAGTGACGAAGAATTGGTTGAGATGGTGAGCAAACATGCGACGACGTAGCCAATGGCCCACGCCCGCGCCCATGAAGGCGCCGATGATGTCGTACAAGCCACCACCCAGCAGGAACACGAACGCCCCGCACGCCAGCGCCGAGGCGAGCCCAGAGAACCAAGGTTTGTAGAGCGGCTTCTTGCGCTCGATGGCGTCTAGGCGTTCGTGGGCCGCGGCGACGGTGAGCGGGCCTCCGGAAACGTCGTGTGGATGCTTGGAATAGACCGAGTTCTGGCCGAGCTTGACATTGAACCAGTCGGCGAAGTGCTCCAGTTGCCAGATGCGCCACGTGTTCACACCGGTTGTGGGCAGGTCGACGACCTCCGTCAGGCGCTCGGAACCGTCGGTGCAGGTGGCCTCGATATCGGTGAGGTTGACGTCGGCGCGCGTATATACGTCGAGCGGATATGAGATGCGGTGCATCATTTCACGCACGCGATAGCTTCCGGTGCCGCTGGCGAGATCCATCATGCCGACGCGGACGATAACGCTCGATTTGGCTGCGATGCCGGCTTCCTCGATGGGCTTGTCGCGGTCGGCGACGATATCGGCCATGTCAAGCGGGATGGAATGGGTGTGCGGCAGTCTCGACTGCACCTGAGCCGCTCCCTTGGGAGATTCCGCGGCAGATTCAGTGGAAGGGGAATTCGGTGCCGTCGCCCCGGCCTGCGCGGCAGCCTCCTCGAACGTTCGTGATTGAGCAACCCGCGACTTTCCCTCCGACCGAGCCTCCGCATGGTGAGAAGAGGGGTGCGGGTGTTCGTTCTGTTCTTCGATGTCATGCAGATGAGCGAATAGCCGCTTGAATCTCACGAGTCCTCCTGTGCCGTAGTGCCCTTTCACCTTACTCACGGGCGTGGGCACTGGGAGAAAGGAGGGAGAAGAACAAAATTCGGACGAAGCGTTACACAAATAACGGGAAAGGGACCTACACTGTACCCGACAGCTGCAATCAAAGGCTTTGGGCCTGGGACGGCCGGCACACATAACTGCGGAGGAGCCGTAGAAGCCGGTAGACAGGCAACCTAAGAGAGTGGCAAGGAGGTCATTTTATGGCGCAAGAAAACTCGCAAACCACGAATTCAACGCCTGTTTCAGAAACATCAATCACTGCTGCAGATGCCGCAATTGTCAATTCCGGCACTGGCACCAAGGGCCCCGAAGAACGAGATGTGCCCACAAGCCTCAAGCACGACATGGATCTCTTCCTGCGTTTGCTCAAGGTCGTTCTGGGTGAATATCGTCCGGATATGCTCGAGAAGTTCAACTCGTTGCGCGATGCCGCCATCGAGGCGAGCGCCGAGGACTCTGGCGGCTTGATCAAGGATCCCAATCCAGACAGTGATGGTCTCGAAGAAGCAGTCAAGATTATCGACTCTTTGTCCGTCGCCGACGCCCAGCAAATTGCTCGCGCCTTCGCGACGTACTTCCACCTCGCAAATCTTTCCGAGGAGCACTATCGCGTCTCCGTTCTGCGAAATCGCGAACAGAACGTGCCCAAGCGCTTCGACACTGACCCCGTGAACGAACTCACGGGCGCCTACAAAAAGCTCATCGATGAAGTCGGCAGCGACAAGGCCCTCGAGTTGCTCAACAAGCTCGAGTTCCACCCCGTCTTCACCGCGCACCCCACCGAGGCACGCCGCAAGGCGGTCGAGGGCAAGATTCGTCGCATCGCCGATCTGCTTGAAGAACGCCCCTTCTTGGGCGGTTCCGACTTGGCAGAGAATGAGCGCAAGATGCTCAACGAAATCGACGCGCTGTTCCGCACCTCGCCGATTGCCGCAAAGAAGCCGACGCCTGTCGAAGAAGCAGACACCATTCTCGACATCTTCGACAACACCTTGTTCGACACCCTTCCCAAGGTGTACCGCCGCTTCGACGACTGGGTCCTGGGAGACAAGGCTGGAACCGTCAAGCCGGTTTGCCCTGCGTTCTTCCACCCCGGTTCGTGGATTGGCTCCGACCGCGACGGTAACCCGAACGTCACCGCGAAGATCAGCCGCCAAGTGGCCCACAAGTTCACCGACCACATGCTCGCAAAGTTGGAAGAAGCAACGCGCGAGGTGGGGCGTAACCTCACCCTTGATACGCGCACCACTCCTCCCTCGCACGAGCTGCGCACCGTGTGGAGTCGCCAGCAGGAGATGAGCGAAAGCCTGACAGACAGGGCCGCCGTCATCTCGCGCTCCGAGCTGCATCGCGCTGTCGTACTCGTCATCGCCGACCGCATCCACGCCACCGCCGAACGCAAAGCGGACCTGATGTATAAGAACGCGGACGAGTATCTTCGCGACCTGCGCACCGTGCAGAATTCGCTGGTCGACGCCGGCGCCGTGCGCGCAGCTTACGGTCCGGTTCAAACCCTCATCTGGCAGGTGGAGACCTTCGGCTTCCACATGGTCGAGATGGAGTTCCGTCAGCACTCCATCGTGCACTCCCGCGCCCTCGACGACATTCGCGAGCACGGTCTGCACGGCGAGCGTGGTGAGCTGCAACCGATGACGCAAGAGGTGCTCGACACCTTCCGCGCCCTCGGCGCCATCCAGAAGCGCAACGGTTTGAAGGCGGCCCGCCGCTATATCATCTCGTTCACCAAGTCAGCGCAGAACGTCAAGGACGTGTACGAGCTCAACAGGCTCGCATTCTCGAATCCCGACGACGTGCCGATCATCGACGTCATCCCGCTCTTCGAGCAGCTCGAGGATCTGCAGAACTCGGTCCAGGTGCTCGACGGCATGCTCAAGATCCCCGAGGTTCAGGCCCGTCTCAAGGCCAACGGCCGCAAGATCGAAGTCATGCTTGGGTACTCGGATTCGTCCAAGGACGCAGGCCCGACTTCCGCAACGCTTGCGCTGCACAAGGCTCAGGAGCAGATCGCTCAGTGGGCCGTGACGAACAACCTCGACCTGACGCTCTTCCACGGTCGAGGTGGCGCGGTCGGTCGCGGCGGCGGCCCCGCAAACCGCGCTGTGCTCGCGCAGCCGAAGGGGTCCGTGAACTGCCGCTTCAAGTTGACCGAACAGGGCGAAGTCATCTTCGCGCGCTATGGCAACCGCACACTGGCAACACGTCACCTCGAGTCCGTCGCCGCAGCGACGTTGCTCAACTCCGCGCCAAGCGTGGAGAAGACCAACACCGACATGACCCGCAAGTACGCGGACATGGCCGACCAGATCGACCAGGCCGCGCACGAGCGCTTCCTTGACCTGCTGCACACCGACGACTTCACACCGTGGTTCTCCACCGTGACGCCGTTGACCGAGATCGGCCTGCTGCCGATTGGTTCACGCCCTGCAAAGCGTGGCCTCGGCGCCAAGTCCCTCGATGACCTGCGCACCATTCCGTGGATCTTCTCCTGGGCTCAGGCTCGTATCAACCTCGCCGCATGGTACGGTCTCGGCACCGCCTGTGAGAAGTTTGGTGATCTCGAAACCTTGCGTGAGGCTTATGAGGAGTGGCCGCTGTTCAGCACCTTCATCGACAACATCGAGATGTCGATCGCCAAGACCGACGAGCGCATCGCCAAGATGTACCTGGCACTCGGAGACCGTGAAGATCTCAGCGCCAAGGTGCTCGAGGAAATGCGCCTGACCCGCAAGTGGGTTCTGGAGATCGTGGGCGACGAGTGGCCATTGCAGCACCGGCACGTCTTAGGACAGGCCGTGCGCATTCGCTCGCCATACGTGGACGCGCTCTCGGTCACTCAGGTGCGTGCGTTGGCGTCTCTGCGCCGTCGCGATGCCAAGAATGAGCTGAGCAAGTCCCAGACGGCCGACTTCATCTACCTCATCCTCTGCACCGTTTCCGGAGTCGCGGCCGGCCTGCAAAACACCGGATGATCGAAGCGATATGTGGAGAGCCCCGCTGCCGAACGAGTTTCGGCGGCGGGGCTCTCCGCGTCTTAGGCGAAGGTGGTGGAAGTGGCGCCAGAGATGGGGATGATGCGGCCAGGTAAGACCGACCGCGAAAGTGATTCTGGGCCCCCGAAAGTGAATGAAGCAGTCCGAAAGGGACCCTACCCGTTTATACCCACTTCACATCGGCATTTTCTCCATGGAATTCCACCGAAAATCGAGGGGTCTACAAGCGGCCAGTCCCTTTCGAACTGTCGTATTCACTCTCGAGCAGCCCCTTTCACTTTCGACAGCCAGAAATTACTTTCGAGCACACCCCTGCCTCCTACACTTGGAAACATGCAGACATTCACGAAGATTATCCACGGTTCAGACGGCACTAAGGCGCAGTTCAACGGCTACGTCATCGACAACACCCCGGAGGTCGACATGCAGCGTCGCCGGCCCGCGGTGCTCATCCTGCCCGGGGGTGGCTACCATTTCACCTCGGACCGCGAGGCCGAGCCCATCGCTCTGAAAATAATTTCGTTCGGATATCAGGCCTTTGTGCTGCGTTATTCATGTGAGCCCTCCGTATACCCCACGGCCCTCCTCGAGGCGGCAGAGGCCATGCGCCTCATTCGCGAGAACGCCGAGGAGTGGCACGTCGACCCGAACGCCATCACCGTTGCGGGATTCTCGGCCGGCGGACACCTCGCGGCGAGCCTGGCAACTGGCTGGAACCGCGAGCCCATAACCGACCACGAAGAGTTTGCACACGGGCAAGCCCGCCCCAACGGTCTGTACCTGGGATACCCCGTGATCACTTCCGGGACTTTCGCACATCGAGGTTCCTTCGACCTGTTGCTCGGCGAAAAAAGGAATGACCCGGCTCTCCTCGAGCGCGTCTCAATGGAAAAGCAGGTGAGTCCAGAGACGCCGCCCACATTCATCTGGCAGACCGTCACCGATGAGGCTGTGCCGATTCAAAACTCACTGTTGTTCATCAATGCACTGATTGAACAAGGTGTCAGCGTCGAGGCGCACATTTTCCCCCATGGTCAGCACGGCCTCGGTCTGGGCACAGAGGAGACGCGCGCGGCGGACGGGCGCGTAGAAGAGTCGGTTCAGAGCTGGCCCGAACTGTTCCACGCATGGATGCGTCGCACCTTCCCCACAACGTTCTCGGAGTAGGGAGAGTAGGGCGTAAGGGCGAGATCAGGGTAACAAGTAGAGCAAAAGGCAAACGGCTCGAGCTACGCCACAGATTCGTGGCGAGCACGTCGCGCATACCAATTGCCGAAACTCTGGATGAGCTGCACCACCACGATGAGAATGATGACGGTGATGACAATGGCAATGGTGTCGAACTGCTGATAGCCGTAGGAAATGGCGAGGTCGCCGATGCCGCCACCTCCGATGGTTCCCGCCATGGCCGTCGCACCGATGAGGCCAATGCAGGCGGTCGTGAGCGCCAAGATAATGGATCCCTTGGCCTCGGGAAGCACGAAGTAGCGCACAGTCTGCACTGGGCTCGCCCCCATCGCCTTTGCCGCCTCGAGAATGCCGGGGTCAACTTCGAGCACGGCGGACTCGATGAGGCGGCCGATGTACGGCGCCACATAGACCGTGAGCGGCACGAGAGCCGCGTTGGTGCCGATGGAGGTGTGCGCGATGAGGTGCGTGAAAGGCATGATGGCGACCAGCAGGATGATGAAGGGCACCGAGCGAATGATGTTGACGACCGTGTTGAGCACGACGTAGACGAAGCGGTTGGGCAGTAGGCTCCCCTTGCGCGTGATGGCCAGGATGACGCCGACGGGGATGCCGATGAGAGCTCCGATGAACAGCGAGATGCCCACCATGTAGACGGTCTCTTGGAACGCCTTCACATATTGGTCGAAGGTCACGGCCGAGTTGAGAAAATCACTCATGAAGCACCTCGAAGCTCAGATTGTCGGTGGCGTAGGGCGCGAGGCGAGCGGCGAGATCCGCGTGCTCAGAGGCCCTTGAAATTCCTTGAATTCCCACGACGAGATGGCCGATGGAGACCTCTCGAAGGGGCCTTTCGTTGGCGCTGAGCAGAGTGACGCTCGCCGCATTCAACCCTGTGCGCAGGCGATCGAAGATGTCCTTCGCGGCCTCATCCTGGTACGTGACGCGCACCACCGCGCCCTCCGCGCCGGAATCGATGCGAGCGCTGAGTTCCGCAGACAGGCTGCGGGGCAGAACCGTCTCGACGAACTGTTGAGTGAGGTCGTGTTGAGGGTGAGCGAACACGGTGCGCACGCTGCCCTGTTCGATGATCTTGCCGCGAGACAGCACCACCACCCGATCGCACGCCTTGGCGATGACGGTCATCTGGTGGGTGATAAGCAACACCGTGATGCCGCGCTTCACGCTGATTTCGTGCAGCAGATCGAGAATCTGCACCGTGGTGATGGGGTCGAGTGCGCTCGTCGCCTCGTCGCTCAACAGAATTTTCGGATTGGTGACGAGCGTGCGCGCGATGCCCACGCGCTGTGACTGGCCGCCCGAAAGCTGGGAGGGATAGGAGTCGGCTCGGGATTCGAGCCCCACCAGTTCGAGCACGTCGCGGACGCGCTCGGCGATCTCCTTTTTGGGCGTATGCGCAAGAATGAGAGGAACCGCAACGTTTTGCGCAACCGTCTTGGACTGCAGGAGGTTGTAGTGCTGGAAGATCATTCCGACGGAACGGCGCAACTCGCGCAGGCTCGCACCCTTGAGCGTGGCGGGCTCCTTGCCTAAGACCGTGACGGTCCCCGACGTCGGAGTTCCCAGGCCGTTGACCGTGCGAATCAGGGTGGATTTACCCGCACCCGACGTTCCAATCACGCCGAAAAACGAGCCGGATGGCACCTCGAAGGAGATGTCATCCAGGGCGTGAAACTCACCGTCGCCCTTCCCGAAGGATTTGGAGACGTGCGAAAAAGTGATCGCTGAGCTCATCAAGGAAATCCTCTACTCTATTGCTTCAGCTCGTCGGGGACGAACCAGTAATTATTCGTGTTGTTCTTGGAGAGGTAGTTGAGGAAGTCGTCGGACTTGTAAGCCGCCGTGACCGCCTTCGCCCACTTCGTGTTCTTGTCGGCCTTGCGAACCGCCGCCACGAGGAGATACTCAGGCTTGAGCGTTTCCTGGGCGAGTTCAAGCTTGGAGTCGACCTTGGAGGAGTAGGAGATCGAGCCGGGGATGACGGCGTAGTCGATGTCGTCGAGACTGCGCGGAATCGTCGCGGAATCCATGGGCTTGATTTCCAGATTCTTTGGATTCGACGCAATGTCGTTCGGCGTCACGGTGACAGGATCGGCGTCGGCTTTCAGCTTGATCCAACCGAGCTTTTCCAGCAGGCGCAGGCCGCGGGATTCGTTGGAAGAATCGGCCGAGATGGCGATGAGCTGACCGTTTGCGACGTCTTTGAGCGACTTGTGCTTGGAGGAGTAGAGGCCCGCTGGGACCGTCGGGATCTTGTTGAGGGCGACCAACGTGCCACTCTTGGCCTTGTTGAACGCCTCCATGTAGGCAGTGTGCTGGTCCACGTTGAGATCGACACTGCCTTCGTTGAGGGCGACGTCGGCCTGCTGAAGATCCGAGAAGCTCGTGTACTCGATCTTGAAGCCCTTCTTTTCGAGGACAGGAGCGACGCCCTTCTTGAAGAGCTCGCTGTAAGGCCCCGGAGAGGTTCCCACTCGCACAGTGGAGGTGTCTGAAGAACTCGCCTGAGAATCACCCGAGCCGCACGCCGCAGTCGTCACTACCATCGTGGCGGCAATGAGGGTCGTGGCAGCAACTTTCCAATTCAATCGCATGGTGTGTCCTCTCTATGGACTCAATCGACAAAACCACCCTGAACAGGGTGACGACTACTAAGCATGCATCACTGTGAGCCAATCCGCTCCCCTCGCGTTATAAGCATTAGTTAGAGCCAGTTTTATCGTCTCTGCAACGACGGGGCACTTGAACGGTCTATAGATTATTCCTATGGAAGTTCCGGCCTTTCCCCGTCGCGACGCACCTTTGCGAATGCTAGCCTGAGAGCGATTTTGAAGGAGATTTCCATGACCGACTCACCACTGCAGCAAGAACTGAGCGAACACTATCGGTGGTTCCACGCACATCCGGAACGTTCCTATAAAGAGGTCGCCACCACGGCACGCCTCCGCGGCCTTCTCACTGACGCCGGCATTGAAATTCTCGACAACCCCAAATTGGAGACCGGCCTGGTTGCGATCATCGAAGGCACCAAAGACACTCACTCTCACTCTCCCGTAGCGACCCACACCGTCGCCCTGCGCGGCGACATCGATGGACTGCCCATCACCGAAGACACCGGCCTGCCCTACTCCTCTCAAAACCCGGGCGTCATGCACGGCTGCGGTCATGATTTCAACATGACAAGCGCGCTCGGGGCGGCGCTGTACTTGAAGGCACACGCCGACACCTTTGCCGGAAGGGTCAAGGTACTCTTCCAACCTGCGGAAGAAGTCGCGGCCGACAAGGACACTCCCACGGGGGCCGTCTACGTGCTGCGCAGCGGTGCGCTCGACGACGTCGAAACAATCTTCGGCGTTCATGACACCTCGTCCCTGCCCGTCGGTTCCATCGGCATCTCCGCCGGCGCGGTCAGCGGTGCCGTCAGCAAGTTCCAGATTCACGTTCAGGGTCAAGGAAGCCACGCGGCGCACCCCAACGAGGGGCGTAGTCCCATTCGCGCGGCGGCCCACCTCGTCGACGCCATCGAGACCGTCGCGGGCCTCGACGTCAACCCCGCAACTCCCCGCGCGGTCACCGTCACGCACATCGAATCCGGCAGCACGTGGAACGTGATTCCCGACAAGGCTTTCGTCGAAGGAACCGTGCGCACGCTCGGTTCCCAGGTGCGTGACGATATCCACGAGCGGATTGCGGCGATCGTCTCCGGAATCGGCATCGCCTATGGCATCACCGCAACACTGACCTGGGAGGATGGCTCACCTTCCGTGGAGAACGACGCTGAACTGGCAACTCGCGCGCGTCAAGCGGCAACAACGCTCGGTCTCACGCCCGTGCCGTCCGCACCCAGCTTGGGCGGCGAAGACTTCTCGTATTATCAGGAGCGGATTCGCGGCCTCTTCATTCACTCGGGTGTCGGAACGGACGCGGGCGCCATGCACAGTCCGCACTTTGCTCCCGACGTGGCAGGCCTCGCCGATACGGCAACGCTTTTGGCCACTCTGGCGACTCAAGAGCTCGCTCGCTTGAACGACACGGCAGAATAACGACGACGAAAGACTCAGATATGACAGGTTTCAACACGCAGCGCATTCACGCCGGATACGATCCCCTGGAAAACGGCAAGGCTGCGAACGTGCCGATTTACGAATCCGCCGCCTTTGACATGGTCAGCGAAGAGCACGGCGATGACTTGGCGTCGGGACGCCAGCACGGCTTCTCATACTCTCGCGTTGCAAATCCGACGGTTGACGTGTTGGAAAAGCGCCTCGCCCAGCTCGAGGGCGGGATCGGCGCCGTGGCGGTGTCGTCGGGGATGGCGGCCGTGTCCTTCGCGCTTCTCGCTGTGGCGGAATTGGGTGGCACCATCATCGCCCCCACCAACCTGTATGGAGCCTCCGTTGACGCCCTGGAAAGCTTCTTTCCTCACTTCGGCGTGCACTCCAGATTCGTCCACAACATTAACGACCTCGCCGAGGTGGAGGTGGCCATTGACGAGGATACGAAGGCCATTTTCGTTGAATCTGTGGCCAATCCCAGCACTGAAGTCACTGACATTGCGGCACTGGCGGACCTCGCTCACCGACACGGAATCCCGCTCATCGTGGACAACACCTTCCCCACCCCCTACCTGTTCCGGCCTATTGAATTCGGCGCGGACATCGTGGTGCACTCCACCACGAAAGGCATCTCGGGTCACGGCAATGCGCTGGGCGGAGTCGTCATCGACGCCGGAACCTTCGACTGGTCAAACGGTAAATTCCCTCAGTTCACGGAGAAGGAGCTCGTCATCAGCGATGAACGCGCGGGAGTCTGGAAGAGCTTCGTCGAGGAATTCGGCAAGGAAGCCTTCATTCGTCGCGTCCGAGTGAAGTATCTGCGCACTTTCGGCGCAGTGCAAAATCCCTTCAACGCCTATCTCCAGCTGCTGGGCCTCGAGACCATCGCCGAGCGCGAGGAGAAGGAAGTGGCCAACGCCCTCACCGTTGCCCAGCATCTCGAGCACGCGCCCCACGTCACCAAGGTCTACTATTCCGGCTTGTCCGACTCCGCTCAGCACGACCTCGTCAGCAGGCTCTTTCCCAAGGGAGTGGGAACAGTCCTGTCCTTCGAACTCGAGGGCGGCGAAAGTAACGTTGCCGCCCTGCTGAATTCGGTGAAGGTCTTCACTTATATTCCCAACGTGGGGGATGTGCGCTCGATGATCGTCAATCCCGCCCGCATCACCCACCGCGAGGTGCCCGCGAAATATCGTGAGGCGGGTGGCGTCACCGACAACCTCATTCGTCTTTCCATCGGTTTGGAAGACGCCGAAGACCTCACTGCAGATCTCGACCAGGCCATCGCCGCCGCCTTTGCTGACTGAGCCTGCCGGGGTGAGTGCGCCCTAAAACGGAGATTTTTCGAAAGTTTTAGCCAAATACGGAACATTCCCTACCAGATCACACCCAGGCATGGCAAGATTAAAAGTAAGCACTTTTAACGAAGCGCTTGAGAGAAGGTTGAGGCTCCCCTCTCCTCGGGAGAGGAGCACTTCCTAGGCAGAGAGAATTTCCCCCAGCGCAAAGCCTTTTCGACGCGACCACCTCCTACTGTGGAGTCATGACGTCAAAGAGCTTTGAAAACTCAGCAATTCAGGTACGCGGCGGAAACGTCAACAATCTCAAGAACATCGATATCGACATCCCCCTGGGCAAAATCGTCGCAATCTCCGGTCCTTCTGGCTCCGGCAAGAGCTCACTGGCGATGGGAATCCTCTACGCGGAGGGATCCCGACGCTACCTTGAGGCCCTGTCGACGTACACGCGCCGGCGCATCACGCAGGACAAACGCAGCGACGTGAGGTCGGTGCGTCACATTCCGTCCGCCCTGGCTTTGCGGCAACGCCCCACCATCCCCTCCGAACGCTCCACCGTGGGCTCCATGAGCGAAATCTTCAACGTGGTGCGCCTCGTTTTCTCGCGACTCGGCTCGGCCGTGTGCCCCAACGGCCATCGCCTCGCACCGACGCTGGCCATCGCCCACGCCATGGATCTTCCCAACAAGCCCAACAGCGGCATGGGAATCGTCACCTGCCCTGAATGCGGTGTGAAGTTCATGGCATTCTCCGCCGAAGATTTCGCCTTCAACTCGACGGGTGCCTGCCCAACGTGCCACGGCACCGGCAGCGTGCGCGAACTCGACGAGTCCATGCTCATCGGGGACGAAAACCTCAGTCTCGAGGACGGCGCCGTCGCCTCGTGGCATCTACCCGGACGTAACTTCATGCCAAAGGTGGCCGAAAGCATTGGCGTCCGCATCGACGTGGCGTACAAGGATCTCACCGACCACGAGAAAGACATCGTGCTCCACGGCGAAAAGGCACACTATCCGGTCGATCTCACCACGGGGACGGGGCGCGTCTTTCACATGGACAACGCCCTGTACGAAAACGCACGAGAGGCTGTCCTCGACTCGGCCCGCACCTCCACTTCGTCGCGCAGCATCGCCCAAATCAACCGGTTCTTCCACTTCTCCCAATGCCCCACGTGCCACGGCTCGCGCCTCGACCCCAAGCTCCTGACCCAGCATGCGGCCGACCTCAACATCGCCCAGGTTTCGGACCTTCAGCTCGGTGCCCTACCGCAGTGGAGGGACGACGTCCTCGCGCAGCTGCCCGCGAACATGCGCGCCATGGGCTCGGCCATCTTCGCGGAGTTCGACGACGACGTGCGCCCGCTCCTCGAACTCGGCCTGGACTACCTCACCCTCTCCCGCGCCGGCAACACGCTCTCGACCGGCGAGCTGCAACGCATTCAGCTGGCGCGCACGCTGCGCACCGAAACGACCGGCGTGCTCTACGTTCTCGACGAACCGTCCATCGGACTTCACCCCGACAACGTCACCGGTCTCATCGACATCTTCCACGCTCTGGTGACCCAGGGAAATTCACTCGTCGTGGTGGATCACGAGACCGACGTCATCGCCGCCGCCGACTGGGTCATCGAAATCGGCCCCGGTTCGGGGGACGAGGGCGGACGCATCATTGGGCAGGGCAGTCCCAGCGATCTCGCCGCAGATCCCGACTCCCTCATCGGTCCCTTCCTGGCCGGCACCGCTCCGCTCCTCGTGCGCGACGTCGACACAGCTTCCGCCGCCCAGGATTACACCACCCTCACCGTTGACGCGTGGCACAATCTCCACGACGTCACGGCCCGCTTCCCCAGCAACCGCATGAGCGTCGTCACCGGTTTCTCCGGCGCAGGCAAGACCAGCCTCATCCTCGACAACCTCGTGCCGGCACTTCACGCACGCGCTGGCAAGCGTCCCGCTCCGCCGCAGGTCTCCGCTCTGAACAGCGACCTCACCGACGTCGTCAGCGTCGATGCGGCACCCGTGGGGAAGAACGCCCGTTCCACTCTCGCCACGTATTCGGGAGTCATGGACCGGCTGCGTCACCTCTTCGACGACCTGCCGCAATCGCGCAAGCTGGGTCTGGGGATCTCCGCGTTTTCTTCCAACAGCAAGGAGGGCGCCTGCCCCCATTGCAACGGCTTGGGCTACCTCACGCTCGATATCCAATACATGCCCGACATGGAGGAGGTCTGCCCCTACTGCCACGGCACTCGCTTCAACGACGACATCGCGAAGATCACCTGGAATGGCCGCTCCATCGTCGACGTGCTCTCGCTGTCGGTGCGCCAGGCGCTGCCCGTATTCGCGAAGGTTCCCGGGATCCACCGCCAGCTCAAGCTCCTCGACGAAGTTGGTCTGGGCTACCTCCACCTCGGAGAATCCACGCCTACCCTCTCGGGCGGGGAGGCGCAGCGCCTCAAGCTCGTCAAGCACATGGACCGGCGTCAGGTCGGAACTCTCTTCGTCTTTGACGAGCCAACCATCGGCCTGCACCCACTCGATGTGCAGGTGCTCTTGGGCGTCATCGACAAGCTGCTCGCGCAAGGTGCCACAGTCCTCGCCATCACCCACGACATGGATCTCATGGCGAATTCTGATTGGCTCGTGGACCTCGGGCCCCGCGGAGGCGACGACGGCGGACGCATCATGGCACAGGGCACGCCGGCCGCCCTCATCCACGACCCCGCCGCGGTGAAGAGGAGTCTCACGCTGCGTCATCTCAAGAAGTACTGGGACAAATTCACCGACTAGCCGCCAATTCAGCTGTTGCCGTGCACTACCTCCACTCGGCAACCCCATGACGTATCGTTGAAATATGTCTTTGTGGCTCAACATTCTGC
Organism: Bifidobacteriaceae bacterium; assembly: GCA_022649925.1. Classification (GTDB taxonomy): domain Bacteria; phylum Actinomycetota; class Actinomycetes; order Actinomycetales; family Bifidobacteriaceae; genus JALCQC01. The sequence continues at coordinate 14,968 of JALCOX010000025.1, forward strand.
TGATTCTTATCTTCATGCTCATCGGGTCGGTGTTCTCCGGCACCGAGCTCGCGCTCGTGTCCCTGCGCGGCTCGCAAATTGAGCAAATGGAACAGGAGGACGTCCGGGGGGCGCGCGTCGCCAAAGTCGCCCACGACCCCAATCGCTTCCTCTCCGCCGTGCAGATTGGCATCACGCTGACCGGCTTCCTCTCGGCGTCGTTCGGTGCGTCGTCTATCGCACCGTTCGTCATCCCGCTGCTCGAGAGCTGGGGCGTACCGACAAATCTGGCCGGAGTGCTGACCACCATCATTCTCACCATCGTCATCTCTTACGTCTCCATCGTCATCTCCGAGCTGGTGCCGAAGCGCATCGCCCTGCAGCAGACAGAGAAGATCGCGCGCACTGTGGTCCCGGCTATCGATGCCTTCGCCACCATCTGCACCCCGTTCATCTGGCTGCTTGGCAAGTCGACCAACGGTCTCGTGCGACTCTTGGGCTTCGACCCCAATGAGACCGAGTCGGAAGTCAGCGACGACGAGCTGCGCGTCCTCGTGTCGACGAACACCCGTATCGGCCAGGAGGAGCGCGTGATTCTCGACGACGTGTTCGACGCTTCCGAGACCACTGTCGCTGAGGTGATGCGCCCCCGCGCCGATGTCACCTTCCTCGAGGGTTCTCAGACTATCGCCCAGGCCGCCGCGATGGTGCACGATAAACCGTATTCTCGCTATCCCGTCATCGGCGAAGACTTTGACAACGTCCTCGGTTTCGTTCACGTGCGCGACTTGCTTGACGTGCGCGACAATCACGCCAAGACCGTCGCCGACGTGACGCGCGAAGGCATTTCCCTGCCCGGGACCTCGCGCCTTCTGCCCTCCCTCAGTCTGTTGCGCAAGAAGGGAATTCATCTGGCCATCGTAATCGATGAGTACGGCGGCACTGACGGCATCGTTACGCTCGAGGACATGACTGAAGAGCTCATCGGTGACATTCGCGACGAGTACGACCTGCCCGAGATGGATACCGCGAACGGTTCCGCATTCGTCGGCGGAGTCGCCAAGGTTGACGGTGGCATGACGATTGAGGACTTTGCAGATCTCACCGGAATCGAGCTTGAGGATGGGCCGTACGAGACCGTCGCCGGTTACTTCCTCGCGCACACAGGTGCAATGGCAAAGGTGGGCGATACGCTCCATCAGGATGCCGGTTACGACATGGTGGTGACCGAGGTCGACGGACGCCGCATTCAGACAATCGAGATCCGCAAGAGCGCAAACGACGAGGTGCAAGCGCAAGGCTCTGATGCTTCTGATGCAAAGGAAACTCCGGCCAAGGAAGACGTCGCGAACGCCGAAAAAAATCAGAAGTGATTCAGCTCTCATAAGACGCGCTGGAGACTCTCAGCCCAGGTAGATAAGCTGAGGCGTGAGAGCACCGGAGCTCGTGAGAGGGCTTCGTTGCAGGTTCGCGGCGACGCCGCGTTCCGTTTCTACCGGGAGTAAGAAGCAAAATTCCAGAAAGGAGCCGAAATGGCAAAGTTTACTGTTCCAGGTCTCGAAGAAGGCGCGTCCGAGAAGATCGTTTCAATTCTGCAGGATCGTCTGTATCAGGAGAATGAGGCCGCTCTCATCCTCAAGCATGCACATTGGAATGTGACCGGCCCGAACTTCATCGCCGTTCACGAAATGATTGACCCTCAGGTTGACGCGGTTCGCAATCAGGCCGATGAGACCGCAGAGCGCATCGCAGCACTTGGCGGAGAGCCCGATGGAACTCCTGACGGCATCACACGTTCCCGCAACTGGGAGCCTTTTGCCGCCAAGGGTCGTGCCTCAACCGAGTATTACATTCAGGCGCTCATCGATTACTACGATGCCTTCATCGTCGCCGATCGCAAGGCCATCGCCGAGCTCGATGAGCTCGACGTCATCAGCTCGAACATCATCCAGGATCACGTTCAGGAACTCGAGCAGTTCCAGTGGTTCTTGCACTCGCATTTGGCGTAGGCGCAGGTCCCGCAAACATACAGAAGAGGATAGATTAAAGCTGTGGTCCACACTGAGTGTGGACCACAGCTTTAGTTTTATGGCCTTTTCTTGGTTCTAACGCAATCTATCCGCAAAATCCCTCGAACCGTCACGTCAAAGTCGCGCAGATACTCTCACTTCTTTACAGTTATTGGCAGATCACTTAGCAAGAGAAAGGAGTGAACATGCACGTTGAATTCCGCCAAGAACCAGAGTCCACAGAACCGCACGCAGTTATCATCGCCGCAGAGCGAACAGCACGGATCGATGACCTGATTAAGAAATTAGAGAGCATAGATACACGGACGATGATTGAGGCTCGCCTTTCCGGTAAATCAGCACTTCTCAAGATTACGGACATTCTCGCCTTTCGAGCACATGATAAGAAAGTCTTTGCCAGATACGGAAATTATGACTGGACCGTCACCGAAACATTGACGGCGCTCACCAATAAATTGCCCGAAGCATCATTCATTAGGATTTCGAATAACGGCATCATCAATATGCGTCACCTTCGTCGTTTCGACCTCAATTCCGCTGGCGCGTACATCGCAATTCTGAGCGATGGCACCACTATCAAAGTGACAGCATCCTACATCCGCACCATTCGAGAAAGGCTTGTGACATCATGAAAAAGACCTTCCAGAAGATTCTTATCAGCACCATAGGAGGCATCGGTCTTGGCCAATTCATTGGTTTCTGGATGGCCACAATTTTTTCAGCAGCTAACGGAACAGGCCAATGGATGCCCTCTACCGTAGCCTTCGTGAATGCGTTTCCCTCCCATCTCTTGGCAACGATCGTTTCCGCCATCATCTGGTCTGCAATCGGCATTGTCTTTTCAGTTTCGGCAATTCTCATCTTTCCCAATTCCGACATGGGATCTTGGAAACAAACTGGGATATATTACGTAGTGACACTCGTTTTATTTACTCCTCTCGCATGCGTCGCTGGATGGTTCCCTCTGAGTTGGTATGCAGTCCTAGCATTCATTCCGTTTTATACTGTCATCTTCCTCATCATTGGCCTCTTTTTTTGGCTTGGCGAACGGAAAAACGTCACAAAACTCAATGAAGACCTCAAAAAATCACAGCACTGATGGACAACGTTCAGGAACTCGAGCAGTTCCAGTGGTTCTTGCACTCGCATTTGGCGTAGGCGGGCGCTCGGCGTATCCTGCACTGGATACACCGAATACACTGAATACACCGATGAAAGCTCTATCTTCCTTGCATTACCGCAAGGGAAGGTAGAGCTTTTTGCTGTCCGGTACCCTTCTGAACTCGTGCGACAGGTAGAAAGTCGCTGCGTTGGTGTCAATCGGGTCTACGATGAGGGCCTTTGCTCCAATACGGCTCGCACCGAATTTTGCCCTCAGTATCGCGTCGCGCAATAGTTGTGTTCCCCACCCGAGATGCTGGAATTTCTTATCCACAGCTAGTTGCCCCAGCAGAATCATTGGGACACTTTGAGGTGCATTGCGGCGCAGCTATCCACTTTTGATTTCATCACGCATCATTGAATATGAACTCAGCGAATAAAATCCTCTCACCGTTTTGTCGCTCACTGCCACGTATACGACAGCAGTCCCACGGTCTGCTGCCTTATGCGCATATTTGGCTACCCATTCATTAATGCCATCAAACCCACAGTCGAAGTCGTTGACTTCGTCGGAGTCCCGCAATGCGCGGGGATGGCTGAGTTCGGTCATGGCCGAGCGTCTGTCTCTTCGCTATACCATCTATCAACATCGCTTGGACCGTCCGCCCAATGTGGCTCAATCGCAAGAAGCTCCTTGGCCGCCTCAGCGAACTTCGGGCCTTCATCAAGCGTTTTCTCGAAGGCGTCGAAAGCCTCTGCCGACAAGGCCATCGCAGTTTCATCCCGGATGTCACTACGCGCCGCCTCTAGAAGATGATTCAGAGCCCACTGCGTCAAATTCATACCCTTGAGACCTGCGGCACGGTCAATCTGCGCGCGCTGCTCAGCAGTGAGCCTCATATCTATGCGGTAGCTTTTTTGTTCGCCCTTTCGTGGTGCCATGGTATTAATTGTACGGAAGATATCCGTACTTCTCAACGCTCCTACGGCATGCTTCGCCATTCCCCCAATGCTCCATTCTTGTCTTTCGGCGTCCCCTTACTTCGTGCGGTACACCTTCGTCGAGGAGACTTGCGCACGTGGGCGCACTACCATCTCGTCAATGTCAACGGTCTTGGGTTGATCGAGCGCCCACCGAACCGCTTCTGCGATGTCCTCTCCCGTCAAGGGATCAGGCACTCCCGCGTACACTGCGTCCGCTGCTGCCTGATCTCCGTGAAGGCGATTGAGCGAGAACTCGGCGGTCTTAACCAGCCCCGGGGCGATGTCGATGATGCGAACGGGCTCCCCCAACTGTTCAAGGCGCAGCACACGCGCCAACACCTTCTCCGCCGACTTCACACCGCAATAGCCCGCTCCACCCTCATAGGGGTCGATACCAGCCGTGGACGTGATCATCACGACAGAGCCTTCACGCTCCTTGAGCGCCGGCAGCAGCTTTTGTGTGATGCGCAGAGTGCCCAAGACGTTGGTCTCATACATCCACCGCCATTCCTCAACTTTGGCATCTGCGACGCGATCCGTTCCCAAAGCGCCACCCGCGCAATTCACCAAGGCGTCAACTGGCCCTGCGGTCACAATGGAGTGCACCGCCGCGGACGTCGATTCTTCGTCGGTGACGTCGCAGACGAAGTACTCACAACCCGTCTCCTGCGCCAGGCTCGCAAGCCGATTCTCGCGACGCGCAAGTGCGACCACTTTCCAACCGTCGGCAACGAGCGAGCGCACACTCGCCTCTCCGATGCCGCTCGAAGCACCGGTCACCACCGCACGCTTCGTAGTAACTTCCTCGCCACTCTGTCCATTCGTCATGTGCTTGCTCCTTCACTTCATCGATCCACAATCTGTACCGCCATAAGTACTTCCCTCACGATACCGCCGCCAGACGGGAAGGCGGTCCTCCTTCTAAGGCCCTGTGAGACTCACGAACCACATCAGCGGGATCACCGCAAAGGGCAGCGCGGCAAACCCTGCGAGACCACAACCCAAGAGCCCCACGATCATCAGCATCGTGGTCCCATTCTCGCCTTTCACCACGCCACTCAACGCAACGGCGAGCGCGGCGATGCACACCAGCGACCAAAACGCCGCCGGCACGATGATGATGATCGCGAGAATAAACAAAAATGAAAAAATATCCGGACGTAGGAAAACAAATATCTCAAAGCAAAGCGTTCCCACAGAACACACGGTCCCAGCGACGAGTGCACGTCGCATGCGCCGCTGGAATCTCGCAGCATCACCGTTAGCTTGCCCGCCGAGTCGTTTGGTGGCCATCGCAGTCCTCCGCTCTGGTGGTATTCACTCATCGAGTGAGCCAAGAATAACGAAAAACTCGCTGCCGTGCAGGCGCAAAAAGAAAAATGTGGATAACCCAAAAAATCTATCCACAGCGGCGTCAGAAAATCACATACTTGTTGAGTTCACCGCGCAACTGGCGCCAATTCGGAAGGTACTGACTCATGAGATTCTGAAATTTTGCGCCGTGCCCTGAAGCCCGCAAATGCGTGAGCTCGTGGACCAGCACATACTCCAGGAACTGTTCGGGAATATCCGCAAGCTCAAGATTGAGGCGAATGCGCCCCGTGCGAGGCGTGCAGGAACCCCATCGCGTCTTCATCGGGCGCAAACTAATGGACGTGGGAGTCTTGCCCACGACGGCGGTCCACCGGGGAAGGAGCGTCTCCAATTGCGCACTCATCGCCCGCTTGGCACTGGCGCGACGTTCCTCTGTCCACTTCTGGGCAAGCGGCAGCGGTCCTTCTACGCCCTGGCTGACAGCGGAGACTTGCACGCGATTGCGCATCTCGTCGATCCAGGGGCGGCGGGAGCGCACGAAGTTTCTGATGGTGTCGTCAGGCATGCGCAGAGGGGCGGAAATTTCAACGTGCCCATCCGGAGGCTTGACGCGAAGATAAAGATTTTTGATGGACTTGCGCGTGACGACGATGCGAATGTCGTCTAGGAGCTCTTCAAAGGGCTCACCACCGCGATGAACCTGCCTCTGCCCATTCCTTCTCACAGGAGTCAATACTACCCGAGACGCATAGTTAAAGGGCGGTGAGGAGTAACCCTCACCGCCCCCACAAACTAAATATCACGTATGAAACTAATCAGTCGAGCGAGTCGACCGCAACAACCTCGACGGGCACGTTGCCGCGGGTCGCCTTGGAATACGGGCACAGCTCGTGCGTACGATCAGCGAGCTTCTGAACTTGCTCAAGCTCGAGACCTGGAATTGCGACCTCGATCTTGGTAGCGAGTGCGAAGGACTCACCTTCTGGGCCGAAGGAGACGTGAACGCGCACCTTGGACTTAGAAACCTTCAGTCCACTGATGCGCATCTCCTTGGCGGCAAGTCCGAGTGCGCCTTGGAAGCAGGCTCCCCATCCCATTGCGAACAGCTGCTCGGGATTGGTGCCGTCTCCCTCGCCGCCCATGGACTTGGGGGAACGCATGCTCAAATGCATGTCGGGTTCGGTGCTATAGGCCTCGCCGGTACGACCACCAGTCACATTTGCGACTGCAGTGTAAACGATTTCCGACGGTTCATTTCCTTTATATGTGCTCATATATCGATTTCAACACGTCTGCACGGAGCGGGCAACGGCCCCACGCTCGGAGCGTAGTGCGTCCAGCTCGGCGAGAAAGGTTTGCGCGCCGGAATACTGCCGTTGAGAGAGGGTTATGGTGACTTGGGAAATGCGTATTTTTTCGACACTCTGAATTGACTATTTGAGGCTAAACCAATAACATATTCATTTGTGTGATTTTTCAATCGCATGTTGGGCCCATAGCTCAGTTGGTTAGAGCGCATCCCTGATAAGGATGAGGTCGGAAGTTCAAGTCTTCCTGGGCCCACGCGGTTTTCCACCGCAAAAATAAATATTACTTGGGGCTATGGCGCAGCTGGTAGCGCATCTGCTTTGCAAGCAGAGGGTCGCCGGTTCGAACCCGGCTAGCTCCACCGCTAAACCGTTGGAAACGTTACGTTTCTAGCGGTTTTCTTATTTCTCTTATCCCACTCCATCCGCGGGAGCGACGCTTGGGCTAGATACAAGGCCTATAACCCCAAATACATCCGTGGTGTCCCAAGTCCATTTCGCACTGATGCCACCCACCCCCATCAGTGCGAAATGTCAGATTCCACCAAGGACCGTCGTTCCAACGATGAGGAGTGGAGAGTAGCTTCGCACTGATTGAGAAAAACCACACAGTGCGAAATCGCAGCCCCCACACAGACCGAAAAGACACACTGGCGACGACGATGCATCACCAGAGTGCGAAATCCGTCAAAAACGAGCCCCTAAAGAACAAAAACTGACGGAAAAGACACGCGCACGGTGATGATGCAGCGCCAACGTGTACATCCGGACACGTACACATCCCCACACGTCCTCATACACCTACACATCCATCCCCATCCCCACACGTCCCTACCCATTCCGCTGACCGTGTATTTTCCAGGCCGCCGCCATCAGCGTTAGCATACAAACATCATCGCCACGCAGTCGTGGAGACGGGCCGTGAGAACAGGCAAGAACGCACTGAACAAGCGAGAACGACCTCACGCACTCCACTAGCTACTCTCGTCAGGGGGATCTATGGCATCGTCACCCACCACCACTCCAACTTCCACTCCAGCCACCCCATCGTCGCCATGGTCACCGCTGCGGCACAAGGCGTTCCGCTGGCTGTGGCTGGCCCAACTCGGCAGCAATACGGGCGTCTGGATGCAGACAGTAGGAGCGCAATGGTTCCTGGTGGAACAATCCCACAGCTCCGCCATCGTCGCGTGGGTGCAAACGGCGAGCACTCTCCCCGCGCTCCTCCTCTCCCTCGTCGCAGGAGTCCTCGCCGATTCCTACGACCGCAAGGCCCTTCTCATCATCTCCAACGGCGCGGCGACTTTCTTCGCGGCGCTCCTCGCCCTTTTGAGCTACGCCAACGCCTTAAGCCCTTGGTCGCTCCTGGCTCTCACTTTTCTCCTCGGATGCTCGAGCACTCTGACAGGCCCCGCATGGCAGGCAATACAGCCCGAACTCGTCCCCCGCTCGGAACTCGCCTCGGCCTCGGCACTGGGAAGCGTGACCGTCAACGCCGCCCGAGCGATCGGCCCCGCCATCGCCGGCTTCCTGGTGTCAATGAGCGGACCCTCCCTCGTCTTCGCCCTCAACGCAGCCTCATTCGCCATCGTCATCGTCGCCCTGGTCGGCTGGAAGCATCAGCGCACGCAGGTCTCCCACCGAGATTCCCTCCTCTCCTCGCTCAAAGTCGGGATCAGCTACTCGACACACGCACCCATCGTGCGCCGCATCCTGCTACGCTCAACCCTTTTCATCCTCCCCGCGAGCGCACTGTGGGCCCTGCTCCCAGCCGCGGCGACCCAGAATCTCCATCTCAGCGCCTCCGGTTATGGCATCCTGCTCGGCCTCCTCGGAATCGGAGCGCTGCTCGGAGTTGCCCTCATGCCAATCGCACGCAAGAAACTGGGAGGAAACCGCATCATCGCACTCTCGGCTCTGCTCTTCGGCATTGGAACGGCGGCCGTGGTCACCCTCCCAATCGCCGCCGTTTACGCGCTCCTCATCGTCTCTGGAATCGCGTGGATCGGGACGCTGACCAATCTCAACGCGGCCATGCAGCTGACGGTTCCCGCGTGGGTACGTGCGCGTGGAATGTCGGTGTACCTCCTGGTTTTCATGGGAATGCAGGCGGTCGGATCCTTCGTCTGGGGCCTCGTGAGCGACTTTGCAGGAGTGCAGCTCACTCTTCTGATCGCTGCGGGATTGTTGATTCTCGTCGCGATCTCCGCCATCCCGCTGCCCCTGCCGGCGGCGACCGGAACCCTCGACCGCACGGTCGTTGCCCTCTGCCAGGCGAGCCCCACGCTCGTGTTCGAGCCCGATCCGCGCGACGCCGTACTCGTCAGGCGGACTTACACCATCGCTCCCGCCGACGAGCAGGCGTTCCTCGACGCCATGACTTACGTGCGCGACGGGCGCAGGCGCACGGGAGCCACTTCGTGGAACCTGCTGAAGAGTGAGGACGATGCCACGAGCTTCGTGGAGGAATTCTACGTGCGCTCGTGGAGCGAATTCACCGAGCAGAGCCTGCATCGATGGACCGGCGAAGACGACCGGCATTTGCGCGACGCCGTGAACCTGTCGAGCGCGCCCGTTCGCCAGACGCACCTCATCGACGTGTCACCGCGGGCAAAGGCTCGGTATTAGCAATCGGTATTACCGGCGTTGACTCCACTTTGCTCCGGCGTAATTGGCGTAATGTGCGACACACTTTGCACCCCATGCCACCCTTTCCCCAAACACTGACTATCGTTGCCTAATGGAAATACTTCTGCGCAGGAGGAAATATGAGGCATGAGGTCACGCTGCCGTCTGGAACGAGCATTCCAGCGTTGGGAATTGGCACGTGGCACACTGCAGAAACGTCGATTCCCCGGCAGCGACTTCGCGAGATCGATGCGATTCAGACGGGTATCAGCGCCGGTATGACGCTCATTGACACCGCTGAAATGTACTCGAACGGAAAGAGTGAACAACTCGTCGGCGACGCGACTCGCAATTGCGACCGCAGCAAGCTCTTCCTCACCTCCAAGGTCTACCCATGGAACGCTGGCAGGGAGCATATTTTCGCCTCGTGCGCCGCGAGCCTCGAGCGCTTGCAGACCGACTATCTGGATCTCTACCTGCTGCATTGGCGCGGATCTGTCCCGCTCGAAGAGACCGTCGAGTGCATGGAGGAGCTGGTGCACCGCGGGATGATACGGGCGTGGGGAGTCTCCAACTTCGACACTGCCGACATGGAGGAGTTGTGGAAGCTGCCGAACGCGGACCACTGTCAAGTCGACGAAGTCTTGTATCACGTGGGATCGCGCGGCATCGAATACTCGCTCGTTCCCTGGCTGCGGGATCACGGCGTCGCCGTCATGGCATATTGCCCGCTCGCTCAGGGCGGCACGCTTCACGTTCAGCACACCCCGTTGCTCAACGATCCAACGCTCCTGAGTCTGGCCCAAAAACACCACGTGACGAGCGCGCAGATCATGCTCGCATGGGCAATTCGTGACACGCACACCATCGCCATTCCGATGAGTACTTCGAGTCATCACATGCGGCAGAACGCCCTCGCGGACGACCTCACCCTCGATCACGACGATCTTGCACTTCTCGACGAGGCCTTCCCGGCGCCCACCCACAAGGTCGACCTCGCGACCCAGTGAGTTCGCGAGCCGCGCCTGAGTTCGCAGGTCAGGCGGCCCCATAAATCCCAGTCAGCCCCTACCTCAGCGACGACTGATACGACGACGAAACCGACCTGTTGCGCTGGGCGGAGCTCCAAGACGGAGCCGAGTCCGGCATCATCTGAAGAGGCACCCTCGCGAGAACCGCTCGCACGAGCCGGCGCGCACCAGTGTGAACGACGCCCACCACCACGCCCAGCTTCGCCGCACCCATTGCAAACGGGAACGCCCGGCGGATTACCTCGTACACCACGATCGATGAACCCAAAATCAAGACGCACAGAACCGCGATCCACGCCGGCGAGCGCTGCAGATCGGCGCGGTCCATCTGCAATGCCGAGGCTAGGCCTTCCGCAAATTCGTGCTTGGCGAGATCGTGGACGCACATGATCCCGAGGGACGCATTGCCGAGATAACGCA
>JALCOX010000026.1 GCA_022649925.1 Bifidobacteriaceae bacterium
TCTGGAGACCTGTACGAATCTCTCGCGTCGGAGGGCCGACCGTCAGTGTTGTGAGAGCTGCCCATGAGAGCGCTCCTCCTTTCGGATTTCGCGCATGCGGCGACTGTAGTGAGGCGCCAGTGTGATGAAGGTAAGGATCGGCACGAGGACCGCCACGCCGATGAGAACGTCTTGGAAGGGAACGAAGAGGGTCAGAATGGAACCAAAGGCGATGAGAAAAGCCCAACCCCACAGGATGAGCACGGCGGAACGCACGCTGTGACCGATGCGCAGCATGCGATGGTGCAAATGCATGCGGTCTGGGTGCATCGGCGAGTGACCATGGCTCACGCGGCGCACAATTGCCATGATCATGTCAAGCACGGGGATAAACAGCACCAGAATCGGCAGCAAAATCGGCATGAAAACGGGCAAATACGCGCCCGAACCCACCGTGGAAGGATCGAAACGCCCTGTCATCACGATGGAGGCACACGTGAGCAAATATCCCAGTAGCATTGAGCCCGAGTCGCCCATGAACAGCTTGGCGGGATGCCAGTTGTGCAGGATGAAGCCCACGCAGATGCCGACCAGTGCCACGTCGAGAAGCGTCGCCATCGACGAGTAGCTGGGTTGATCACGGGAGAGGTAGTAGCTGTAGAAGGCGAAGGCGATGCCCCCGATGGCGACAATTCCGGCGGCGAGACCGTCGAGACCGTCGACGAAGTTCACCGCGTTGATGGAGGCCACGATGAGAAAGGCGGTCACCGCCATCGACACGCTGGGAGACGCAGTGATGAGCGATCTGCCCCACGGCAACGAAATGATCTGAACGCCCTGCCACGACACCAGAACCGCGATGAGAAGCTGACCGGCGAGCTTGAGCATCCAATCCAAATCCCAGATGTCGTCGGCGATCCCCAGTAGGCAGATGAGCACCGCCCCCACAAGAATCACCCACGCCTGCATATTGGCGATGAAAAGCCCCGAAATCCATGGGGTCCCGAAGGCAAAGCAGAGGGCCGCCGCGAATCCGAGCAGCATGCCGAGTCCCCCCATGCGCGGCGTCGGGACGGTGTGCACGTCGCGAGCGCGCACCTCCCCGACGGCACCCATGTCGATGGCGAGATGCCGGATGAGTGGGATGAGAAGGTATGTCACTCCCCCAGCCACTGCGGCGATAAATATATAGACTCTCATGTGCGTCCAGTCTAGAGGTGAAGAATCGAACGGATGGTGGTGGCGGGAATCACACCCTCGCGCAGAATGACGATGCCGTCCTCTGCCGACGCGCTGGCACCCACCACGGTTGAGGATACAGGTCCAGGAGTCGCTCCGGCGTCGAGATAGAGACCGACCCCGGTCCCCAAGGAGTCGAACGCCTGCTGAGCGCTGGTCGCTGATTCGTGACCGGACAGATTTGCGCTCGTCGCCGCCAGAGGGCCGAGCGCCTTGAGTATGCGATGAAGCGGCAGGAAGTCGGGGACCCGGATTCCTTGCGTCAGGAGAGAGGTTCCATCCTCCGCTGCTTCATGCCGCAGGCTCGCCAGAGAAGAAGTATTCGAGGCATTGCAGATCGGCGAAAACCCACCTGGCAGGAGGGCGTCACTGAGGATTTCCAGGGGATGCGGCAGGCTGAGACCCAAGCCCGGCAGCGCACTCAGATCGGGCAGCAGAACCTGAATCGACTTGGTGCGGGGGCGTCGTTTGACCTCAAAAAGCTTGTCGATGGCGTTGGAATTAAAGGGATCGCAGGCGACTCCGTAGACGGTATCGGTGGGGACGACGATGAGCTCGCCGGCCGCGATCAGTTCCGCAGCTCGCGCGAGTGAGTCCTCATCGATATTCTGAATCCGTTCGTCGCTCATCTCAATCCTTCCTGCCGCTCATCATTGTGCTCCAAGGCATCCCCACAATCTCACGAATCTCACGCCCGCACCCCCGTCGTGAAACGCGGGCGTCCTGTCAGATCTTTATGCGTCGCGACGCGCGAGAATCCGTACGCGGCGAAGGCTGCCATCATTGCGGCCATCTGTGAAATGTCGTGCTCCATCACCAGGTAGCCTCCGGACCGCAACAATCGTGCGGACCTGCGAATGACGCGAATCGGCACCTCCATCCCGTCAGCAGACCCCCCGTACAGTGCGAGGTTGGGATCGCGATCCACCTCGGGCTGCACGGTGGGCTGCGAAAGCGGAATATACGGAGGATTGGAGATGACGCAGTCGACTCTGCCGTCGAGTTCTTTGAGAGTCTCGGCGCTGCCCGCATCCGCGAGTACCGGCGTGAAATGCATCGAGGGGTACCGCGCCTGAGTGGCTGCCTCATTTTTCTCAAGCCACCGAAAGGCGGCCGCGTCCTTTTCGACGGAGAATACCGTGCTGTTTGCGATTTCGCTGGCGACACTCAACCCCACGACCCCAGTTCCCGCGCACAGGTCGACGACCAGGGGCTCTCCGATCTGCTTGTCTCGTAGCCAATCGATACCCGCCGCAACGACCGTCTCGGTCTCCGGGCGAGGTATGAAGACGCCCTCACCAACCGCAACCTCCAAGTAGCGGAACCCCACCGTTCCAACGATGTATTGCAAAGGTTCACGCTTCACGCGCCTCCGCACGAAACTCGCGAATCGGTCCCGAATCTGTGCCGACGAACCTGCGGCGGTCTGTTCTCCCATGACAATCCACTTGCGAACTTGGGAAACCTCCACGCCCGCCGCAGCGGCATACAGCACCAATGCGTCGTGATCGCCATGTTCGATGCCCGCGTTGGCCAAGTCTGTGCTCGCCGAGCGCAGCACGGATGCAAAATCGCTACCCTGGTCCGATCGGTCTGTCACCTTTGAAGATGGCTGCGTTGAAGATGTCATTGCGTCACATTCACGCTTGCTGGCGCGAGAGTCGCTCTGCCTCGTCCGCCTGAATGTCAGAATCGATGACGGCCTGGAGGTCACCGTCGAGCACTGCGTCAAGGTTGTAGGCCTTGTAATTGGTGCGATGGTCCACAATGCGATTCTCGGGGAAGTTGTACGTGCGGATGCGCTCCGAACGATCCAGGCTACGCACCTGAGAGTGGCGCATGTCGGCCGCCTCGGCCTCCTCCTGCTCGTGCTTGAGCGCGAGAAGACGGGATTTCAACACGCGCAGGGCCGCCGCGCGGTTCTGAATCTGAGATTTCTCGTCCTGCATGCTCACCACGATGCCGGTGGGGATGTGCGTCATGCGAACGGCGGAATAGGTCGTGTTCACCGACTGCCCACCAGGGCCGGAACTCATGAAGATGTCGATCTTGAGATCCTTCGGGTCAATCTGAATCTCGTCATCGTCGTCGTCCGCCTCCGGAAACACGATGACACCTGCCGCCGAAGTTTGAATGCGCCCCTGCGATTCAGTGACGGGGATGCGCTGCACCCGATGCACGCCACCTTCGTATTTGAGACTGGCCCACACACCGTCCTGAGGAGCGACGGAGCCCTTGGTGCGGAAGGCGATCTGGGCGTCCTTGATCCCTCCCAATTCGGTGCCGTTCTCACTCATCATCTCCGTGGACCATCCGCGCTTCTCCGCATATCGCAGATACATGCGCAGGAGGTCACCCGCAAAGAGGGCCGCCTCGTCGCCGCCCGCTCCCGCCTTGATCTCCATGATGGTGTCGCGCGCATCGTCGGGATCCCTGGGAATCAGCGCCACACGCAGCGCCTCTTCGGCCCCGCTCACCTGAGGTTCGAGACGCTTCGCCTCGGCCGCGAAATCTGCATCTTCCGAAGAGAGCTCCACTGCCGCCTCGTAGTCGTCGGCGAGTGAGTGCCACTTCTCATAGGCGGACACGATGCTGCCCAGCGCCGCGTGGCGACGGCCCAGCTTGCGGATTTTGGTGGGATCGGAGGCAACATCGGGTTGGCTCATCTGAGCCTCCAGGTCATGATATTCCTCAACGGCCGTCAATGCCGCAGGAAATTTTGATTCTGCCATTCCGCATCCCTTTCGCCACCACTTACATCACTTGCATCCATAGACAACAAAAAACGCCAGTCCGTACGCAGAATAGAGCTGCGCGCGGGCTGGCGTTTTGAGGTCGTTACTTGGAAGCTTTCTTACCGTAACGAGCTTCGAAGCGAGCCACACGACCGCCGGTGTCGAGAATCTTCTGCTTACCGGTGTAGAACGGATGGCACTTCGCGCAAACGTCTGCTGTGATGTGTCCCGATGTGACTGTTGAACGAGTCACGAAGGTGTTGCCGCATGAGCAGACAACCTCTGTCGGAACATACTCTGGGTGAATTCCCTTTTTCATACTGACTCCTAGAAATCCGGGCTCGGGTCGCCATGCCGGGATTGGCAGACGTGAACCGAAACCTTTCATAGGTTACTACCACGTCTCGAATTAACAAATTCCCGCTTATTCCAAGGGCTCAGGCCTTGCCTGCCTCGAGTGCCCTCACTTGGAGAATCTTGGTCTGCGCGCTTGCACAACCGGTGTAGTCGCTCGTCTTCACCCTGATGGAGGTCAACTGGTCCGGAGGGTAGATGAGCAACGAATCCGCTTGCTTCGGCGAGCACACGGACTTGTCGAATGCCCCTGCCTGCGTGATCCTGAGGACCGCGTGTGCGGACGCGCCGGGTTTCAGGGTGATCGCTGTGGACTTCACGCTCTTGTCGCGCTGTGCGGCGGCACCAATCTGCTTGCCGTTGGACTGGAGGGAAACACCGGGATATCCTTGCGTGACGCACGACGACGAACCGGCGTTGGTGAACACGAGGTAGGGATACGTACTGCCCGCTCCCCCGCCCTGACCCGCGGTGATCTTTACCCTCAGATTCGCAGTGGTGCAGATCTTTGAAGCGGCGTTTGCGGAAGACGAGTCCTGCGCCTCGGACGACGACGCATCGCCGGAGTCCTTTGAATCGCTGTTGGACGAGTCCGAAGAGCCTGAAGGATCCGGCGAATCCGCAGAATCGCTTCCCGAACCATCTGTCGTAGTCGAGCTCGAAGTGTCTGAGGACTTCGCGTCGCTCGTGGAAGATGACTGCCCGCAGCCCGCCAAGGCGAAGAGCAGTACTGACGAGACCACAACGCCCACCAAACGAGCCACACGATGCGTACCAAAATCGGATAAATTCATCATGGAAGACAGCGTAGCAGCCTCACACTCAAAGCCGCGAATGCGCAGAACGGGCGCCCAGTTCGTCGTAAATCGGCTGGCCTCCCAGCGCGTCATAAACAAGGTAGGCAAGCAACGTCACCACGCCCAGTGGCATGAGGACGCCGTACGAGGTCATCTCCATCACGAGCACGATGGCCGTCAGTGGGGCCTTGCTCACCGCCCCAAACAATCCAGCCATGCCGACGATGATCATGAGCGACATGTAGCTCGGCGTCAACGGTCCCACCCCCATCCCCGTGAAGCACGTGGCGGCAAAGGCGCCGAAAACCGCGCCCAACGTGAGCATTGGCAGAAAAATACCGCCGGGAAGACCCGCGCCGTAGGAAAGCTGCGACCCCACAAGCCTCACCACAAAGAGCACCAAAAGCAGGGCGAGTGGAAGCCCTGCGTGCCCCAGCAGGGTGACCAACTCGTTGCCACCGCCCAGTGCATCAGGCAGGAAAAGCCCGACGGGGATCACAAGAATCAGCGGGATAACCGGGCGCACCATCGCGGGCAGATGCAGTGCACTGTAGAGATCGAAGCCCCAGAAGAGCGTCTTCTCATAGAGTTTCGCCACCAATCCCAGCACAATGCCGAGGATGAGGAGTTGCCAATAGTCTGCAATGGCGGGAACGCGCGCCTCGGGCAGATCAAAGACGGGCTTGAGTCCGAAAACCTCGACGGCCACGGCACTCGAGCTCAAGGAAGCAGCGAAGGCAGACAACCCGGTCTTGAGGGAGAAGCGTGAATAGATTTCCTCGACGACGAACAGCACACCCGCGATGGGGGCCGTAAACGCCGCAGAGAGCCCCGCGGCTGCACCTGCGGCGACGAGCTCACGCCTGAAGTGGCGAGTCGTCGTGGTGGCGGCAGATACCCCCATGCCGACGCTCGCACCGATCTGAACGCTGGGGCCCTCGCGACCGAGGAACAGACCCGGGCATATTGCCATGAGACCGCCGAGCACCTTGCGCCACAAAACTCTCCACCAGGGAAAGTTCACAGGCCCCTTGGCTCGCAACCGCGACTCCACGTCGGGGATGCCTGAGCCGGAGGAAAGGGGTTCGGACTTGACCATCCACGCCAAACCGAAGGCGAGCGCCACGTTGACAACGACGGCCGCAGCGATAATCCACCATTGGCCTCCCATTGCGATGGCATAGAGGAGCTTGAGCCACACGACGGACTGAGAGATGACGCCACGAAACACACTGACGATTGCACCGACCACGGCGCCGATGACAACGGACCAACCGATGAGGCGAGGAGAGACCGAATGCCTGGAGGCACGACGCACATGGGAGATGGCAGAGCCGATTCCTCGCGTCATCTGTCGAGTTCGCGATCGGCGTGCGCCCATGTGTCCATTCCTCCTCGAGCTTTTAGCTTTGCAACCTTGGTTAGCATACAAAAAGCCCCGGTCGTATGACCGGGGCCCAGAACAAACGCGAACGCCTGAATTTACTCGAGAACTGCGAGAACGTCGCGAGCCGACACGATGAGGTAATCCTCACCCTGATAGTTCAGCTCGGTGCCGCCGTACTTGGAGTACAGGACCTTGTCGCCGACCGCGATATCGACGGGGACGCGCTCTCCCTTGTCGTCACGACGACCTGGGCCAACTGCAAGCACCTCTCCCTGCTGTGGCTTCTCCTTGGCACTGTCCGGAATAACCAGACCTGATGCCGTCGTCGTTTCAGCAGCTGCCTGCTTGATAACGACCTTGTCTTCCAATGGCTTGAGTGAGACCGACACTGTGGACCTCCTCTTTCTAGTGAGTTCGTTCCAATGACTAGTAACAACCCAGGCGTGTGGCGGCTGACGATCACCACCACCTGTGAAGTGCTAAGGGTTATAGTAACGCGCTTTTAGCACTCTGCCAACTTGAGTGCTAAAAGCGAAATATCGACCTGTGCGGAAGGCCGACAGAGTATTTCACGACTGACGACGCGCGATGACGGCGTCGATATCCACGCCCAGGGAATCGACTGAAGGTTCGGGGGCTTCGACCTGATCGAGATCGGTCCTGCTCGGAGCTGCCTGTGCACGCAGGGCGGCCTGCTCTTCCTCGGACTTCGCCGAAGCCTTAGCCACCTGACGATAGGACTTGATCTCGGCGCTCTTCACGGATTCGACGGTTGTGTCGCTGCCCGGGGCATCCTCTTCGGCATCCGCACCCAGAGAGAAGGAGATGAGATCTTTCGAGCTGTTTGCCGCGGCCTTAATGGCAGAGACCTCGACCATCGACGTGTCGTCACTGTCATCACTGACGGCACTGTCGGCATCGCTGTCGACCACGCCTTCTGCAGCGTTCGCGGGAGAAACCTCATCCTCTGCCTCGTCGGAATAGATCGTTTCGGACTCAGAGTTTTCGACGTCTTCAGCCGCTCGTGCCTTGTGCCGCCTGGCGATAGCCTCGGCCTTCTCGGCCGCCTGCTTCCGCAGGACCTCACGCACATCGTCTACCGGAATGACATACGTCGGAGCCGTCTCGAGGACCTCGTGCGCCTGTTCGGAAAGGCCTTCGGCTTCGGGTGAATTCACCGTGATTGCAGAGGGCTTGCGGGGGGTTGTTGACGGGGCGTCTGCGTCGCTATCGTCTGGAGAAGACTGAGTGACAGCTTCTTCCCACGCACGGGCAACCTTGGCCGCACGCGCACCGAAGAAAAGAATTACCGCGATGAGAGCTGCGGGAATAAGACCCCAGAGAGGAGTGAAGTGCAGGGCAAAGGCGAGCGCCACGACGACGACGGTGACGACCAGCAGCGACACCACGAGGATCTGACGACGACGGATTGAAGCGCGGCGAAGGTTGTGAATCTCGTTGATCTTCTCTTGTGACAACTGCTTAACAGCCTGTGGCATGTTCGTACCCCTCGCGCCCGGAATGATAAAACCCGGTTCGATTCTAACAAGGTGAAGTGACGTGGAAAACCTATCCGCTTCATGCTTTCTTGCTCGACTGATCGCCAGGCGGGTTCGACTCGGTACAAAGCCGGCCAAAACGAGGACGGCGATGGCAACAATGACTATGCTGCCCATCGAATCGAAACCCATGCCTTTTACGATAGATGAGGACACGCCGTAGCGCCTAGACTCGCCGGGGTGTGTCGCGCGAAATTACCACCAATTTATCGGCAATCCCACTAAAATTCGCTCACATGACCCGAATCTGTCGAATTCTCATTCGTCATCTCGCGTGAGGCATCTTCCCGAGAAGCCCCTCGCGGAACCTGCACAAGCCTGCTTTCAACCGTGCCGACAACGTCTTCAGCGAGCAGCGACCACGTCTCATGGTCCTGCCACTTGCCCGCCACATGCATGTAGTGACGACGGATGCCTTCCCGAGTAAAACCGAGTTTCTCGACGACGCGCCTCGAATTCGAGTTGATCGGCAGCAGCGCCACCTCGAGCCGATGCAGATGCGGGCCTCGCTGAGCGAAAAATGCCCAATCTGCCAACAACGCCACCGCTAACGGAGTCAACCCCTGCCCTGCGTGGTCGCGATCGACCCAGTACCCCACGATTCCCGTGCGCAATGAACCGTAGGAAATGGCACCCAGAGAGACTTCACCGACAATCTTTCCGTTCAAAATCATTGCAAAGACTGCAGCAGCACCCTTGTGACCATCTTCGTCGAGGCTGCGCACCCACTCTGAGAAAGTCAGAGGACTACCACCCATGGGATCGCTTGAATTCCAAGGAGCCAGCCAGTCGTGATTGCGCGTGCGTAAGGCCTGCCACTGCCCTTCGTCTGATTCCACAAACGGTCTCAGCCCGAAACTGGGATTTACCACACGCGAGACGATGCTCGGGGGGTAGGCGAAGCGCGACTCCACGGGTTCAAAAAGGTGACGAAGACGAAGCACGCTCACTATTATCCCGCGCAATATTCGCTGTGTCTGCTAAAACGGAAAAATGTCTGAGAAACCTTCGCTCCCCGATACCAAACCCGCGATGCGCACGGAGTTTCTAGCGCGCCGAAAAGAACTCTCCGCAGAAGAAATTTCTCGCCTCGGTGCGCAGCTTCTGGACCGTGCCCTCAAACTGCCCGAAATATCGAATGCACATACACTCGCGGCCTACATCTCCATGGGAAGCGAGCTGCCGACGATGCCGTTGCTCTCTCATCTGCTCAAGCAGGGCACAAAGATCGTCGTTCCTCGACTCGGTAAGGGACGAGACATCGGCTGGTCGTATTTTGGATCAGCCAGAGAACTCAGCGAGGTCGGCAAACACCGTCCAGCAGAGCCGCAACGCGCGGAAGTATTGGGATTGGAAGCGTTGAAGGCCGCGGATACCATCTTGGTTCCCGCGTTCTTTATCGACCGCGAGGGTTATCGCCTCGGCCGTGGCGCCGGCTGGTACGACCAGGCGCTACTGCACGCACGTCCCTCCGCAACGCTCATCGGAGTCGCCTACCCTTGGGAGACGAGTGAAAAACGCCTCCTCCCCCGCGATGCACACGACATCGCCGTCGACGTCATTCTCACTCCCAAGCAGACCGTGAGGCTGCGATCGTAGGTGTGGCCAACGCTTCGCTGTGAGAAGGATTCTCGCCGCTTTCCTGCGTTGGCATTACAATGACTGTTCGGCGCGTCTGCCCGCGAATTTAGCGGCGGCGAACAAAATGTCAGTTGAAGGCGAAAGGTGTTGTCAGGTGCCCACTTACCATTATCGGTGCAAGAACTGCGGATACGATTTCACACAGATGCAGTCTTTCGATGACGACCCCATTACCGTTTGCCCCAAATGCGGCCAAGAGCAAGTTCGCAAGGTCTTCGCAGCCGTTCCGATCGAGTTCAAGGGACACGGGTTCTACCGGACTGATAAATCTTCGGGGGCGTCGAAGTAGGAGTTTTTAAAAAAGAGCTCTGAAGGTAAGAACTCAGAAGATTGGAGATCGCGTCTGAAGACGCGATCCGCTTTTATATTCAAATTCGACCACAGGGGTCGTTTTTTCTTGACGGAAGTTCGTAGTCCGCGATGATGGAAGGATGAACTTCCATTTTTCTTCGGCCGATGTCAAAAGTTTCCTGCACCTCACGCCCGCAGGAGTCACCGCTGCACGCGCTCCTCTCACCTTGAAGAAGCGACGGGCCCTCGCACATATGCGTGCCATGGGCGTGGCACTGATGACCGCTCTGGCCATAACCTCTGGCGTGATTCTCCTTCTTCCCTCCCGGACGGTGCCGCTCCTCGTCGCTGCGCACACGCTCAGCTACAATCAGCAAATCTCTTCGTCCGACCTGCGCGTCGAATACGTCGAAGAATCATTCCCCGCCACCGGATTCGCAACCGATAGAAACTCACTCATCGGCCACTACGCGGTCACAAAAATCCCCGCCGGCAACGCCATCGCTGCTTCTCAAACAACGGCGACTGCGCCGTTACCCCGGGGAACCAGCATCGTCTCTGTTCCGCTCGCCAGCAGCACGGTGGGCCTCAGAGAGGGTCAGAAGGTAACGCTGGTCCCCAGCAGCAAGGGAACAGATGGAACACCACAGTCTTTCAGCGTGACGGTTGTGTCACTGCCACGACAAGCTTCCACCGGATTTTCAGACGAGCAGAGCATCATACTAGTAGGAGCCTCGGCAAGCGACTCCCAGCTGCTTGTGTCAGCCGCACAACGCGCGCCCATGCTCGCAGCGAACACCACAGACTAGGCTCGAAGACAACCATAAACGGACATTTTTCATCAATGTGTCGCGATCAAATAGTACTTTCGGAGGTTACGAAGTGACAAACATGGTGCCGACCACCATCACACCTCAGCAAGTGGTCAACAATAAAGAGAATCTCGAGGACTATTCGGAGGACAACATGATAGAGGGCTTCAAGAAGTTTATTGCTCGTGGACAGATGATCGACATGGCAGTCGGCGTTGTGATGGGCGGTGCTGTCACCACGGTGGTCAACGCCATCGTGAAGAGCTTCATCAATCCACTCATCGCCATGATCTTTGGAAAACCTGACATGGATAACCTCCTCGCCTTCACGGTGAACGGTGCCACCATCTCCTTCGGGGCAATCCTGGGCTCGCTGCTCAACTTCCTCATCATCGCCGTCGCGATTTACTTCTGCATCGTGCTGCCGATCAACAAGTTCCGCGACTTCACAAAGAAGCATGCGGCAGAGGCGACTGAGGACGAGGCACCGGAGCTCAGCCCCGAGGATCAGACCATCGCGCTGCTCACTGAGATTCGCGACCAGCTGGCTCAGAAGAATGGCGAGACCACTACAGACACATCAAAGAATTCCGCTTCTCAAAATTAGTATCGATATCCAAAGAGGGGTTACCGAAAACGTTCTCGGTAACCCCTCTTTGTGTAAGTTCTCGCCTACTCCTTCTCCGCATCGAACTTGGCCCAATGCGGTGGCAACTCGGTGAGAATGCGCTGATCGTCGTCGCGCAACCGAGCCTGCTCGGTCTGAGCGTCCTCGGGGTCCAGCTTCACTCCGTCCGCGTCGAACTTCTCAGTGCCCACGCGGACGACTCTGCGATGTTGGCGCTTCGCCATCAGGCGTTCCCCTTGTCAGATCCACCGGTCTCGCCAGTCCTACCGGCAGCATCCGAAGTGACATCGCGAACAAGCTTGCGTACCTGAGACTGCGCGGCGGCCTGCGCCTGTTCCTCACGTGCGACAGACTCAGAATGCGAGGTTTCCAAAAGCTCCGCAACGCGATCTACCTCACGATCCGGATTGACGAACGCTCCCACAGACCACACATGCAGAGTCTGCCAACCGGCCTCGTTGAGCTCCTCCGACAGGTTGCGATGGCGCTGCCGCATCGAGGCAATTCCCATGAACTGCGCGTCATCAGTGAAAATCGCCACGGAATAACTCGAGTCCTTCCTCCCCACGACGAGCGGAAGGTGCTGACCCGAATCATAACCGTAGCCGAGCGCTGTCTTGTATCCGCGAGACTGAAGACGTGCCGCGAGATCCGCCAGCAGAACGCTGGCCTCGTCAGGGTGTTCCCGAGACTGATCTTCACCACTACCCAGGTTCTCCGCCCACCGCAGGAGGCGCTTGAGCATCTGCGAACCCGGCTTCGTGAGGCGCTCGTCCTCGAGGTCGTCGGAAGTGAAACCAGCGACGATGTCGAAGTCCCCGTTCACCAGCGACAGCACGTCGAGCAAGCGCTTTGCGCCACCCGGCTGCTCGATGACGCCGAACTGCTGCAGCAACTTTCCGTGTATTGTCTTGCCGAAACCTGTGGAGAGAATCACGTCACCGGGGCGCATGCCCGCTACGTTCGCAATGTCGGAAATGTCGATATGCGGCAGCAACATCGCCACGTCGCGGTTCTTCTGCGCCGTGCGATCCAGGGTGTCGATGATCATGGAGCTGTGCGCCTGCGTCAGCGTCACGATGGAAAGCGAGTAGTCCGCCGGAATAACTTTCATCGCCGCCGCACGCGCGCTCACCAGAGCGATAACCTCGTCAATTTCCTCGTTTGTCGTCTCCACGCGACCCGAGCCACGCAGTGGGATTCCTTTCGCGTCGACCCAGTGGAAGCCAACGTGAGCATGGAAGCCCGTGCCGGTCGGGAAAGAGCTGACCAAATAACCGTTGTCGCGCAGGAAGTCAGCGAGCTCCGAATTGAGCGGCACGCAATGGTAGCCGGACTCGACCGTCTGCAGGATCTGACCCGCGCGCAAAACTGCGGGGCAGGATGCCGTCGACTTGTCTGCAATGACGACCGCCTGAGGTGCATACGAGAGCACAGACAGGAATTCTGCAGACGGAGCGTGGGCGCAGGCGTCGACGATGACGATGTCCGCCTGTGACGCCATGTCGTACGAGGCCGCGAGGTTCGCTGGAGTCGCCACGAAAATGGGCTTTGCAAAGCCCATCAACGTCGGGTAATCCTTGCGCAGACTCGACACCGACACCGTGGCCGTTCCCGACAGCACCGAGTGGAGCTGGTTGGCGTCCTGCGAGCGTGCGTAGAGGGTCTCTGACAGCCGACGGGTGAGCTCCTGATGAATCAGTGGACCCACCGACTCAATGTGCTCGAGATCGAGACGAGTGAAGCGCTCCGTGGCGTCGGTGAGTAGCGTTCCATCCTGATTGGCGATCATGTCGGAAGAGTGCACGATCGTTTCAAAAACCGTGGTCCACCACGCCAGCTGCAGCTCGTCGGGAGCGGCCTCCGCCGGAACGGCACGCGAGTGGAGATCCTCGATGAGTCCAGCCAGACCCGCTTGTTCGAATTCGTGCTCCAGGACCGTGCGCTCAGGCAAGTCCGTCAAAGACGAATGGTCATCGAACAGCTTCTGAAGACGGGCTTCGAGCGCAACGAACTGAGAAGTGGTGAGGTCGGACCCACCCGGAGTCGTTGAAAGCACCACGTCGAGCGCGGTGAGATCTGCCGTCAAATTCTCGAAAGTCTCGATGATGGAGTCCAGTTTGGGCGGCAACACCGGCCAGCCACCGTGAGGCACCAGTTCGCGCCACTGCTCGGCTTGGAGTGAGACGACGCCGAGGGCCTCGTGGAGATTTTCCACCTTTGGGCCACCCGGACGCAGGAGGCTCTTAACCTCCTTGACGTAACGACGACGGTCCCAGAAGCCCATCTCGATGCCTTTGGCCTTGCGCTCCTGCTTGCTGAGGCTCGCTTGCTGCATTGAGGTGAGATCACGTTCGAAAATTGCCGGCTTGAAGACGTCGAGCACGCGCCGCAGATTCTGCAGCGTTGCCACCTGGCGACCCCATTCGGCCACCGTGTCGGGAACTGGGAAACCACACGTTTCCACAGTGCTGCGAATCTGCTCGCGCACCTTTGGCAGCGACTGGTCAAGGAGTCGTACCACGCGCGAATACGCCGCCTGGGCATCCTCGTCGCTCGTGAGAGAAGCCTTGAACCAGGCCGTGTCAGAAGGTTCGAGGGTGTACTCGCCCAATTGACCTGCGCGGATGAGTTTGGTCCCCCACTCCGAGAGCTTGCCGTTGAGCTGACGGGCCGTGTCCGCGGACAGCCTAACGCGGGTACGCGGCGTGCTGGGAAGGCTCGAGACCTTGGCGAGGTTTTCGATGGTCTGGTAGGCGGAGACGCCCCACGGTTGCTTTTCCTCGTGGAGATCACCGAAATAGCGGGTGAGACGGCCGCGAATGCCGACGAGTTCGTCGGCTAGCTGGTTGAAATGCGTCACCGCACTATTCGTCTTCGCGGCATCGGCTCCCACGGCCTCGATGAGACGCGCATCGATGGAGGTGCGATAGTCGGGATCGGTGGCGTCAAGTACGAGCGAAGACAGACTCAGACGCTGGGACTCCTTGAGGAACACATCCTTTTGAGAACCGACGCAGGGGGCATAGAGAACGGTCTTACCGGCCGCCACGGCGCGTGAAGCGATGGCGAGCGCATAAGTGGCAGACGTGGCATTCGACGGAGCGTCGAGGAAAATTGAGGCACCGCGAGCGACTTGGCGTGCGGCGAATCGCACGGGATTGGGAACATCCCCCACCTCGAACTCGTCGTGTGGATCGGCGTCGGTGATACCGGGCTTCTCGACATTTCCGGCGGGCTTGAGCTGGGCCGCCGCCGCTTTATCTCCGGCGATGGCGTCGAGGGTCGGGATTCCGCTGGGGCCCGCCTCAAGGCGCTGCACGATGGAAGTCGCGCGCCGGGCAATCATGGTGGCAGGGTTGACGAAGCACCCCACAACAAAGACGTGCTCCACAGAGAAACCGTCGATGACGCGAGAGGCCAGTGAGGCTATCTTCGCGAGCGCAATCGAGGCGTTGACAACGCCATCTTCATATTCCGAGGCCTTGAGCAATGCCGTGGGATCAAAGCTCACTCCGCGCAGCTTCAGAGCGGTCACCAGCTCCGGGTTGACGCTCACACGTTCCCAAATCCGCAGGCTCGCATGGGACATCTTCTCTTCACCCGAACGATCCACATCGAGTGGATACAGCAGTACCGGCATCTGCTGCTTGTCGTCACCCCACTTGGCGACTCCGGCAATCAGCGAGATGGAACCGAATCCATAAGCCGCTTGTGCTGCCAACTTCTGGGTGTAGACGTGCGTGAGGTCACGCTCGGCCGACGTCAGAGACGACGCCTCTCTGAACAAACTCGAGAGATGCGCCTCCCCCGTTGCGAAAAGCTGCGCAGTCCCGCTCGGGTGCGCCTTGGTGAGATCGAGACTCGCCTCAAGTGCGGTGTAATCCTTCAGCGGATCCGCTTCGATGAGGTGGCGATAATCGTCGACCCAATCGTGAACCTTCTCAACTTCGGACAGTGGTTGTGGCAAAGGTGCTGGTGTTGTGTGAGTCTGCGTCAAGATGACTAATTCCTTCCCTCACGATACGTGGTGTAACCCGTGTTCGAGCGCAGTGCCGCATCGATGTCCGGATCTCCGATGGCTTCGAGCCACGCGTAAAGATCGTCGTACAGATGCGGGTTCAGCGCGAGAAACGGCAGGAGCTCATGGTGCTTGGCCATCTCGAATTGGGCCGTCTGATCGCTGGTGCGCTGGGCGTCGTCAGAGGTGAGTTCTCCGATCTGAACCGCCGGAACGTGCGAGTTGAGTTCGCCGCTAGTGAGCCTGTCGAAGACGGATCCTGGCTCGAACACCGCCGCCGGCTGGGATTGCGGCTGCACGGTAGGCTGCGGCTGCTGCGTCGTAGGCTGATCAGTGGGCTGCTGCTCGAGGAGTTCACGCTGCATGCGGGACTGGGCCTCGAGATCCTGCTTCATCGTGGCGAAGTCAGAATCCTGCTCGGTTTCTGCGGGCGCAGGTTCGGGCTGCACAGTCTGCGCGGGTGCGGCCTGCACAGACTCTGTCTGCTCAGGCTCAGGCTGCGCGGGCTCAGCTTCTTGTGTTGCTGCCTTTTCGACCACAGTCTCAGGCGAAGTCTGCGCCGAAGTTGCTGGAGCATCGTTCTGCATCCCCAATACCTGCTGGCGCACCTTTTTGGCGTTAAACATCTCGGTAGGTTCGCCGGCGCGCAAGTCAAGGATCTGATCAACTGAAAGGGAGGGAGAGTCCACACCTTCAGGAAGAACGGGTTGCGCGGCATGTGAGAACAGGTCGTCACCCTGGGTGCGCGTGGCTGCCCTCGAGGGTGGTACGGCGTTGCCGGGGCGAGTCACCTCGCGGTGAATTTCTACCCCAACATCTCCAAGCTGAAGTCGCGTAGGACGTGTGAGGGTGTAATCCTGCTCGAGGGGCAGACGCATCAGCTCGCCATCGTCTCGAACGATGTAGGTTCCATTCGTGGAGTGAAGATCGTGAATCGAGGCACTGCCATTCGCCCGCACTGTGAAAAGCGCGTGGCGCTTCGACATGGACTTCTCGGGGTCGTCGATGTCGAGACGGCGATCCGCCTCACCTAACGCTGAGGGTCGCAACGGCGTCCGGCCAATCACGACAGAATCACCGACGTTAAAATGGTATTCTCTTCCCGTATTGAGGACCTTGACGATCCATCCCAGCGATGCGACGTTTGTATCACTCACGAGCGTTGCCTCCTCATCTAAGCACCCCACTTACTCCCAAACTACTCAAATTGTGGCATACACTTGCGAAAAGTGTCGGGTTTTCGGCTATCTCCTGAAGAATCTCCAAAATAAAGGGTTAAGTAAAGAAAAGTGGGTCTTTAAATGGGGGTTTGGCCTCTTGCTTGAGTGTGTGTGGGTGTGTGTGTAATGTTCCGGGGGTTGAGTACGCGGGTGTAGCTTGTTCTGAGGATCTCTGTGCTGGTATCGGTGTCCGTGAACCAGGATCCGGTACGATCCCCAGCACCCGGGCAGGGTCACGGTGCGAAGGGCAACCTCCTCTGCGGTGAATCTTGGCTGATTGTGGTGAACAACGCTCGATTGTGATGAACTACGGTCTTCGAATCCGCATGAAACCGAGGCGAACCGGTCCAGAATTCATCGCAACCAGAAGAAATTCATCACAACCGGACAGGCACGAGCCAGGAAAAGGAAGAAACACCCCACACCGACTCTCGAACCCAGTCCAGAAACCCAAATAGGAATACAAGAACCCACTCACGGTATTAACCGCCCACGAATCAGGATTCAGCACCAGAAAAAGGATGGGCAGGCCGAACACACCCGAATAAGACCCACTTTGCTTTACTTAACCCAAAATACAGCGAAGCCCTCAGAAGACGAATCTTCCGAGGGCTTCGACTGAGTGTGGCTCACGCGAACGCAAACCTCACGCGCATAAGAAGAACTTACTTGAGTTCGACAGTTGCGCCGGCCTCTTCGAGAGCTGCCTTTGCCTTGTCGGCATCTTCCTTCTTGGCACCTTCAAGAACGGGCTTCGGAGCGCCGTCAACGAGCTCCTTAGCTTCCTTGAGTCCCAGTGAGGTGATGCCGCGAACGGCCTTGATGACCTGGATCTTCTTGTCACCGACGGAGGAGAGAACGACGTCGAACTCGGTCTTCTCTTCTTCAGCAGCGCCTGCACCTGCGGCAGGAGCAGCAGCGGCAGCTGCAACGGGAGCAGCAGCCTCAACGTCGAACTCATCCTCGAACTTCTTGACGAAGTCGGAGAGCTCAACCAATGTCATTTCCTTGAACGCGTCAAGGAGCTCGTCTGCAGAGAGCTTAGCCATAATGGCTTCCTTTCATTCAGCGGCGAATTTGTTCAAATTGCCGCAACACTACATATTCTGTTGAACCTCAAGGGTGCGATCGGATAAATCCGATGCGACTCAGGCGGCCTTTTCTTGCTTGTCGCGCAGAGCGTCGAACGTACGAACTGCCTTGGTGGGCAGTGCGTTGAACGCATACGCAGCCTTGGCCATCGTGCCCTTGAGAGCACCAGCCATCTTGGAGAGAAGCACAGGACGAGATTCGAGCTCTGCGAGCTTTGCAATCTCTGCCGGGTCATAGAGGGATCCATCAACGAATCCGCCCTTGACGACCAGCTGCTTGTTCTCCTTGGCAAAGTCACGCAGGACCTTAGCGGCATCGACGTAATCTCCACGGATGAAGGTGAAAGCACTAGGACCAGCCATCTGCTCGTCCAGACCCTCAACACCCGCTTCCTTTGCAGCGATGCGTGCCAGCGTGTTCTTCGCCACTACATAGGAAGTATCGGAGCCAAGCTTGACGCGCAGGTCAGAGATCTGCGGCACACTCAGGCCCCGGTACTCGGTAAGAATGACAGCGTCGGCGTTGCGGAATTGATCCGTAAGGTCGGCAATCACCTTTTCCTTTTCGGGCCTTTTCATGGCGTTCCTTCCTAGGAAACCGTTGCCACACTTTCCGGGAGATCTGCAGGCATAAAAAAAGCCCTGCACACAGGCAGAGCGGCAATCCGATGCGAAGCATCTTCTTTATTCTCAACCTGCGCTGGCCTCACGAGGAAGCTTGGAGAACCTCTGCTCACATTTCTGCGGGCACACGTTCCAACCAACGGTCTGTGGTTTACGGATAGAACTATACACGACGAGGCCGGACATGCAAAATATAACTCACAAGGGTTTTAGCAGGGTCTCTTTGTAAGATAAAAATCTTCGTACCACGCCAAGGAGTTATCTTTGCCATCATCATCCGCTGCACACGACTATACCTTCGAATTCACCACGGACCTTTCCAGTACTGCACACGAGGACTCGGTGCTCCTGCGCACAGAGGTATTCGTCAACGAGCAACACGTGCCGAAGAACCGCGAAATCGACGACGATGAGGACTCGTGCATCTATCTGGTGGCCTACGATCTCTCGGCGGAAAATAATGGGGCGACGCCCGCCCGCCACATTCCCTGTGCCACTTTGCGCCTGCTCCCACAGGAACATGGATTCCACGTGCAGCGAGTAGCCGTCGCACGCGATCACCGTGGGACCGGACTGGGCCGTGAACTCATGCTCCACGCCTTCGATTACGCGATCGAACACGGAGTGAGCCACCTTGGCCTCGACGCTCAAACCCATGCGACCGGATTCTACGAGAGTCTCGGATTCACATACACCAATCGCCCCGAGTTTCTCGACGCCGGAATTGCCCACCGTGAAATGTTCATTGACCTTGCTCTCGCAGAGGACCGTGCCTGAATAGAACTCAGTAGAACACTTCTATTCTCCCGCACGTCAATCACCGATGTGGCGGCACGCATCGCATACGATGAGAAATGAGATGGGCGAGAAGAGGATCATGAGCGTTTTCAACAACGGTATACATTTTCATGGCACATGGCGGCCTTACCAGCAGCGCGTGCTGGACGAGTTGGCCACCTTAGGCTCCGACCAGAAAATCCATATCGTCGCGGCCCCTGGCTCAGGGAAAACCACACTGGGACTTGAAATCATCACTCGTCTGGGTGCACCAACCCTCGTTGCGGTACCCACCATCACCATTGAGCAACAGTGGGCTCAACGTTTCACCGAGGCCTTTCTCTCCTCTGGGGAATCGGCAGACGCCTGGGTCTCCACCTCACTCGACCATCTCAAGCCCCTCACTATCGTC
Organism: Bifidobacteriaceae bacterium; assembly: GCA_022649925.1. Taxonomy (GTDB): domain Bacteria; phylum Actinomycetota; class Actinomycetes; order Actinomycetales; family Bifidobacteriaceae; genus JALCQC01. Next base: position 19,568 of record JALCOX010000026.1, read on the forward strand.
ACCTATCAGGCACTGTATTCCGCCTTTTCACAAGAAAGCACGCAAGATTCCAAACCCCAAAGGAAACACGCTCCGTCATCTGCCCTGATCGCACGCCTTGTGCAGGCGGGAGTCTCCACGCTGTGTCTCGACGAGGCGCACCACCTGCGCACGCAATGGTGGAAGGCTCTCGTCTCCCTGCGCGACGAGCTGAAAGCACACAGCAGCACACAATCCCGCCCCACCACGCTCGCCCTCACCGCCGATTCAACAAGCACCGAATGGAGCCGCTATATCGAGCTGTGCGGAGACATCGACTGCGAGATCTTCACCCCTGAACTCGTGGCCGACGCGACGCTATGCCCCATCAAGACTTCGTCTATTTCAACTACCCAACCCCGGCGGAGAGCGAACAAGTCACCGCCTTCCGTGCGCAATCTCAATCAATCTTCGACAGTCTCATGACCGACGAGCGCTTCATAACGGCGGTTTCGCACCACCCCGGTCTGCACAATCCGCACGAGAGCGCCGACGCCTTTATCGAAAACCCTCAGTATCTCTTTGCGCTTCTCAGCTTTCTCAACGCTCATGGAATTACTCCCTCGCAAGAGATTCAGGAGGTCATTGGCCCTCTTGATTTCACCGATGCTCCTGCCTTCTCCCTTTCCTCGATGGAGGTACTCCTGCAGGGCTTCCTCTTCTCTGACGCGGAATCCTACGCATTCGCCAATGATCTGCAGACCACCATTCGACGCGGCCTGAGCAAAACCAACCACATCGACGACACGACGGTCACCCTTTTCACCGGGACCGAACTTTCTCATCAACTCATAACGTCTACCGGAAAGCTCAACGGCATCGTGTCCATCGCAAGCGCGGAAAGCGCGAATATGAGCGAGAACTTGCGCATGGTGGTGCTCACCGATCACATTCGAAAGGAAGCTCTTCCCCTCCTCGCCGAGCGCTCGGCCAGCTTCGCGCACATTGGCGTGGTCCCCATCTTCGCCATGCTCAAGAACGAGGTTTCTGGCATAAGGCCCGCCATGCTGACCGGCTCACTCGTCGCGATCCCCAACGTCGCACAAGAGAGATTGGAGAATCTCGCGCACGAGCGTAACGTCACCCTCTCCTGCACACCTCTGGAGGGAACGGCAGCCGTCAGCGTCGCATTTACCCTCGCCTCCCACCACAGTCTCGTCGACATCGTGACGCAACTTTTTGAGGAGGGCCTCATCACTGCCATCGTGGGCACGAAGTCCCTTCTCGGCGAGGGCTGGGACGCACCCTGCATCAACACGCTCGTGCTGGCGAGCTTCGTGGGCTCCACTGTTGCCTCCAATCAAATGCGCGGTCGCGCCATCCGCTCCACACCCGCAGACCCCCACAAAACCGCCAATATCTGGCATCTTGTCTGCATCGAGCCTCAGTCTGAGGCTACTTTCGCCGAGCAGACCGCCACCTTCCTCACCTCCAGGCAGCGCAGCCCCCTCTCCGAGGATTACGAAACTCTGCGCCGCCGCTTCACCCACTTCGTCGGAGTCAGCTATTCGGGCAACGTCGTGGAAAGCGGCATCGAGCGACTCAGCATCATCCAGCCTCCCTACGACCGGGCAGGAATCGACACCATCGACACTCAGATGCTTGCGCTTGCTGCCCGTCGCGAGAACCTCGCGCACGAGTGGGATCATGCACTCCGCCGCTTCACTGAGAAACACCGCAGCGCCGTACTCGCCGAAACCGTTGCTACCACGAAGGACAACGCTTCCCTCGCGGGTCTCAACAGCAACGTCGTGCATGTCACCACAAGCGCCGCGTTCGGCCTGTTCCTCGCCCTTTTCGCATGTATCGCCATTGGGACCACAGCGTTCCACTTTCTGCTTGGAGTGCCCAGTTCCCCGCAACTTTTTGGATTTTTCAGCACATTGTGGCCGGCAATCGTCGTTGGAATCGCGGCGCTCGTCGGCGGCGTGGCTCTCTTGAATTCGTATCTGCTGCGTAACCCTCAGCGGCTTCTCGTGAAAACCGGGCAGGCACTCCTTGCCGCGCTGCGTGAAACGGGAATCGTGTCTCAGACGGCCGCGGGTATCGAGACTCGAGAAATTCACGAAGAGAATGGAAGACAGAGCGCACAATCGAGCTTCGAAATCAGCCTCGCCAACGGCAGTCTGCGCGAACAGAACCTCTTCGCCGACGCGATGGCAGAGATTCTCAGCCCTGTAAAAGACCCGAGATACCTCATTGAGCAACGCCACAAGACCATCGTTGCAACTCACACCACGTACTTGCCGGTCCCCCAGGCACTCGCCAAGAGGGAACGCGACGCAGGTGCCCTGGCGGCCGAATTGGCGAAAGTAATCGGCCCGTGCACCACGCTCTACACACGCACTCCCACCGGCAAGAAGCACTTGATGCGAGCGCAGGCAAAAGCTTTCGCCACATGCAATGGGTTCTTCGTGGAACGGCAGCGCAAGCTTACCGACTAGCACCTGCAGCGGCGTTGGCGCACGCCTACAGATCCGCGCGTTCCACGAGCCTCGCCAACTGAATCCGGTTGAGACCAAGCTTGTCAGCGGCTGCAGAGAGGTGCACTTTGACAGTGCGTTCGCTGATGAACATCTTCTCGGCAATCTCGTTGTTGCGAAGCCCTTGTGCACTCAGAATTACTGCGGTCCGTTCTCGTTCGCTCAATTCATCGAGAGCGGCGCGAGCTCCCGCACGCCTGCCCATGGGTTTCTTTGCCGTGAGCTCACGCAACAGCTGCTTCTGGCTCGCAGCGTTGAATTGCGGCGTGCCCTCGTACACTCCGACGACCCGATGGATCATCTCCTGGGGAGAATCCGTTTTCGACACGAACCCCTCAGCGCCTGCCTCGATGGCACGTTCCGCCATTCCCGAAGGACTCAACGACGTGAGAATGAGCACGTGTGGAGTTCCGGGCAACTTCCTGAAGGCGCTAGTGCCACCGATGCCATCCATGCCGCCTGGAATGTTGACGTCCATGAGGACAACATCGACGGCGTGATGCTTCGCCTTCTCAAGCGCCTCCTCGACCGAGTACGCCGTGTACACCACATTGAGCCGGCCTTGCGAGTAATCAGTAAGAATGAGCGATACCGACTGGCAAATCATGGGATCGTCGTCGACAATGCTGACGCGTATCGCATCTGGCCCGGCCTGCGAATTTGGCTCATCTTGCTCATCAGGCTCACCAGTGCCACGTATGCTCATGCTTCCTATGATATCGGCACGAAGGGAAGGCAAACTTCGAGGTGGAAAATGCCGCGCTGGTCCGCTCCGTACACGCAGGTACCCTTGCACTCCTCGACGCGTTGAACGAGGCCCGGTAAACCGTTGCCGCCGCTGTGCGGGTCACGCTGTTGAGCTGTGGTGCTTTCAGTGGGATTTATGCTCGGGATCTGGTTTTGAATCGCAGCCTCCGCGGAATTCCCCATGGAATTCCTATCGGGATTGCCGATGGGATTGGTCATGTTCAGCGTAATGCCCTTGGTGGGAACCACTGAAATGCTCAGCGAGACGGGCACTCCCGGCGCGTGACGGCGAGCGTTGGTCAGCCCTTCTTGCACTGCTCGAAACGCAACTTTCCCGATGGCCGGGTTCAGGGCGCTCAGGCCTCTGATATCGACCCACAGCCTCAGCTCTGTTCCCGACTCGCGCACGTCTGCAAAGAGAGCATCGAGCGCCTCCTGAGTGAGCGCGGTCTCCTCCCCCGGCACCAGAAGGCGCGCGGCCTCGTCGGGGTGCCGCAGCATGTCGATGATGCTGTGCGCCTCGTCCAGGGCGCCGGCGGCCTGACCCCTCAAATCGTCAGACTTGCGTTGGATCGTTGTTTGCAGTTGCGAGTCGTCGGGAGCCTGCTTGAGTTTCTCCACGTCCGCTCCCAGCGTGGTGGCGTTCACAGCGATGAGCGACAGGCTATGCGCCAGGGTGTCGTGAGCCTCGGCGGCGATAGAATCGGCGATTTGTTTGTTACTAAGGCTCGTCTGAATGTCGTCGGCACGCTGACGTTCAGAACGCGCCTGTGCCAGGGAGCGGCGAGACATTGCAGAATTGCGCATCATGAGGCCAGCCCCCACCCCGAGACTCGTTTCGATGACGGCGGTGAGGAAGCACAGGAACCACGCGAAGACTGTAATGCCGCCGCCCGCAGGATGCAGGGTTTCAGAGGCCTGACTATTGGAGAAAAAGAGCATCCACAGTGAATATTTTGGAGGCAACAGCATGTCGGAAAGAACCGCGGTGAACGCCGAGAAGAGACTGAGGGCTATCCACGGCGCATTCTTGCGCAGGTTCCCGCGGCGAGCGACCACACCGGCAACGCAGAAGGCGACAAGCAGGGAATCGAGTTGGAAAAGGGCCGTGAGACCGCAGGCGATGGCGGTGATGAGATAGGGGTGCTTTGCTCGCCAGAGAAGAAGGAAGGGAGTCGCGAGTGCAAGGAGCGTTGCGAATATTTTGATAACGACAAAGACGTCGTCGTCCACTGAAATATAGTAATTCCCTGCGCACGAGACTACGGCGAGATTCATGACCGCGCTGATCACAATCATCACCACCGTGTAAAAGGGGCGAGCGCGAATCTGCAGTTGGTCTTCCTCATCGTCGTCGGACGGCGCTCCTGCAGCAAACTGTGTGGTCATACGCCTCATCATATGGAGGTCCTCAGAAGTCCACCATTGTTCGATGAGGCACATCTGCGCGCGCCTCGTCGCTCACTTTTCGCTGGCACTTCTGCCCAAAGGTGCACACGGGTCTGCCCTTCCGCCCAATTGTGGCGAAATCCCAAGGTTTATAGCGTGGCTGGTGCCATTGTCTCTAGAGAAAGATGCATCATGAGTGAAAATATTCCACAACACACACCCGGCTCCCACACGCCGCAGGCCTTCGGCAGTGCACCCGAACCTGACAGATCCAAGTCCACCACAGCCTCTGGCATCGCCGCCCTCGTGCTGGGAATCATCGGCGCCATCTTGAGCTTCATCCCCATCATCAACAATTTCGCCATCGTCGTGGCAATCATCGGTCTTATCTTTGGAATCATCGGCATCGTTGCCACCAAGAAAACCGGGAAGAAGAAGGGTCGCGGCATCGCCATTGCGGCGACAATCCTCTCCGTTGTCGCGCTCGTCATCTCGTTCTCGATGCAGGCGGCCTTCAGCTCGGCATTTGACTCGGCCGGGAAAGACTCCGGCTCCACCACTTCCGATACATCTTCCGAGTCCTCGAAGAAGTCTGAGTCTTCTAAGGACTCTGCGGATTCCTCCGACTCCGCTGCCAAATCCTCGGCATCGGGCGAGCAGAAGAACGAGGGCGATCTCACCGGCGCCCACGCCTCCATTGAAAGCCTCACCAAGTCGGTCAACGACTACAACGGCAAGCCCACGGTGCTCGTCTCCATCA
>JALCOX010000027.1 GCA_022649925.1 Bifidobacteriaceae bacterium
CAGAGCCGCGCGAAGGTCCCTCTGCCGTGGTTCATGCTCGGCTTCATCGCGGCGTCCGTGCTGGGGACCTACGTTCCGTTCATCGCCGGGTGGACGGGCTGGCTCGTCAAGGCCGCCTACCTCATCCTGGGCATCGCCATGGCCGCGCTGGGTATGAACGTCAACTTCTCTGCGATCGCGCGGCGTGGCAAGGCGGCGTTTCTTTCGAGCTTCCTCGCTTCGGTGATTCTGCTGGTCTTCGCCTATGGTGTGGCGTATTTCCTGTTCTGAGCCTCGGACAATCCGGTTCAGGGCGCGTGCCTGAGGCATGATGGAGTGATGACTTCCCCTCTTGATGTTTTCGACACGTTCATCGCCGTGTACGAGGCGCGCCAGTTCATGGCGGCGGCCGCGCAGCTGCACGTTTCGCAGTCGACGGTTTCGGACCGCATCGCCGCGTTGGAAAAGCAGGTGGGGCATCGCCTTTTTGAGCGCTCGCCTCGCCGAGATGTGACGCCCACCGCCGCTGGGGAGCGCCTGTATTCCTCTGCGCGCACGATGAGTGCGGAATGGCATGGCGCGCTCGCCGACATCGACACGGATGCCACTGCCCGCGAGCCCTTCAGAATCTTGACGTCGCACACCGCTACTCACGTTGTGTTGCCTCAGGTACTTCTCGCCGTCGTCCCCTGGTTGGGGAAGCTGTCGGTGAGTGCCGCCACGCGCAATTCGGATGAGATTTTCGCTGCGGTGAGTAGCAGGGAGATCGAATTTGGCATTATCGAAAAACCGTTGTCGGACGAGTCGGTGATCCGCAGTGCGCTGTTGCGCGACCAACTGGTGCATGCCGGAAGGCGGGATCAGCCGTGGTTGGTGCGGGAGGAGGGATCTGGGGTCCGTTACTACACGGACGTTTTCTTCCGCAGGATGGAGCGGCACCCCGCGAACGTCATTGAAATTTCGAGTAATGAGGCGATCTGCCGAACGCTGGAATCGGGATGCGGGCAGTCGATTGTTTCGCAGGCGAGCATTGCCGATTCCGTGCCGCGCGAAGAGTTGGATTCCGAGTTCACGCGCACTTTTTACGCCCTCGCCCCTCGCTCGGGACTGAGTAGATTTCAGCGCAAAGTAGTGGCCGAGACCATTGATTCTGTGCGCAAGGGCAGGGCCGGTGATGCCGCGCACCCTGCACGGCGGCCGCTCGAAGGGAATTTAACCCTCTGAACGGCCAGGTGCGTCGGATATCTCTCTACTCTTTATGCGTACGAGGCCAATGCGCCTTCCCGTGCGGCTTGGGCCATGATGCGGGGAACGTCCAGATCGGGATTCTCATCTTGGGTGGCCACGAGCTCGTGCGCCTCCTTCCGCGTTGCGACGGTCGGCATGGCGCCGGGCATCGGCTGCCGAGCGGATTCCTTCAGGAAAACGACTGCCACAACGCCGCACAGTGACGTCGCGACAATCCACAGCGCCGGTGCGAGGGGGTTACCCGTTGCGCTGACGAGTGCCTCCATGATCAAGGGTGCCGTGCCGCCGAAGATTGCGACCGCAAGGTTGTAGGAGAATCCCATGCCGCCATATCGCGACGACGTGGGGAACATCGCCGGCAGCGACGAAGCGAGGTTCGCCACCATGAACGCCACGGGGATCGCCAGCACAAACAGGCCTCCCAGAGTTGACGCGGTGGTGCCCATCTCCATCAGGAGGAAGGCCGGAACCACGAGAACGGCACCACTCAGGGCGCCGATCAGCAGCACCTTTTTGCGTCCGATCGCATCGGAGAGTGCCCCGGTGAGTGGGATGCACGCCGCCAACACCAACAAAACAGGAATGGTGAGAAGAGTGCCATGCGCCGCGTCGTGATGCAAGGTAGTGGTCAAATACGTGGGCATGTAGGTCGTGAGCGTGTATCCCAAGGTGTTCGCCGCGGTGACGAGTGTGAATGAGATGAGGAGCTCGCGCCAATAATTGTGAATCATGTTCACCACGCCGTGTTCGCTGCTCTGGTCGTCGTCAGAGGCCGACGATCCAGCTGTTTCGGCCGCCTCCTGAGCTTGGCGGAAAACCGGGGTGTCTTCAACCTGGGTCCTGAAATACAGAGCGATCAATGCGAGGGGTAGCGCCAGAATGAAGGGAATGCGCCAACCCCAGGAGAGCATCGCATCGCTGGCGACATTGAGCTGAAGAATCGACACCAATGCTGCGCCGGTAGCAAATCCCAAATAAGATCCCACGTCGAGCAACGAGGCGTACAGGCCTCGATGCTTGTCGGGCGCGTACTCGGTGATGAGTGTGGAGGCGCCTGCGTATTCGCCGCCCGTTGAGAAACCCTGAATGAGTTTGAGAATGATGAGTGCGATGGGTGCCCATGCGCCCGCGGAACTGAAATCGGGCAGAACTCCGATGAGGAGTGTCGCTGTGGCCATCGCGAGGAGGGTGAAGGCGAGGATTTTCTGCCTTCCAAGACGATCTCCCAATTGGCCGAGAATGATGCCGCCAAGTGGTCGAGCAATGAAGGTGACGGCGAAAACGCCGAGTGAGAAGAGACGCTGTAGGGTGCCTGGTGCGTCGGAGAGGAAAGCCTGACCGATGGTTACGGCGAGATAGCCGTAGATTCCCACGTCGTACCATTCCATGAGATTACCGACTACTGTTCCGGCAATGGCACGCTTTAAAACTGATTTTTCAACGATGGTCACGTCGCTCACTTGGAGGCGGCGAGGCCTGCGGGCGAAATACTTCTTTCTTTCCTTACCTGTGATCGTGGCTGTTTTTTCGGTTGTTGTAAAACTCATAATCTCCTTGCCCATGGCAATTTGTTGCGCGTGACATCACAGAGCGCACCACGGGATTATTCGATGTCTCTTGCATTTATTTGTGCTGTGGCTGGCTATCACCGGCTTCCTTCCTGAGGCAATAAGTCATCAATTCTAGCAAAGTGGGTTTCACTGGCCTCTGCGGACGGGCGTGTGTGGGTCCCAGGGCCCCTCCTCCAGAGGCTCCGGAGGCCCGGGAGGTCACAGAAGTTCCAAGTGGCGATTTTTGTGAACTTTTTTGGTGAGAGGCGTGGTTTGCTTGACGTGGTTTCGCCGTTTCGCGGCGGTGGGGCGTCTCCGCTCCGCCAAAAAGTTCACAAAAATCGGTGAGGGACGTCCGGGGCATGGCACGAAGTGGAAATTTCTAGACACGCCGGAGCTTAAAAAAGTTTGGAGTGCGTGGAAAAAACACCTCGCTGAAAGTGCTTGCCCAACATGCCTCGAATGAAGCCCAAATGAGTTTTCCTACGAAAATTTTCGATGTGTATGACTTGTGGATAACCTGTTGAAAACCACAATATATGCGTCTGTTCGACACGGTGAACACTAAATATCGAATTACATGCATGTAAGATAACTAACCAGAGCGCAGAGCTAGGTATGAGCTTTGCAGATGAAGTTCAGGGTACTTTTCAAGGAGAGTCACATGACATCGCAGGTTCTGGAGAGTGAGAAAACGGCCGTCAATGAGCCGACATCTCAGACCGCAACTCGTCGCGTGCTGAAGCGCGACGGTCGCATCGTCGACTATGACGCGGCGAACATCGTTCGCGCCATCAGCGCGGCCTATAAGGATCTGGACATGGAGATCGGTTCTGACGAAGAGGCCGATATCACCACCATGGTCCATTCGATCGAATCGGAGATCGACGACCGCTACAAGAATCCCGTGCGCATTGACGATATTCAAAACCTCGTCGAGCATGAGCTCGTCAATAAGCATCTCTATGAGGTCGCCCGGGCCTATACATCGTGGCGTCTCAATAAGGACATCGCACGTTCCAAGGCCACTGACGTCAATGAAGCAGTCAAGCGTCTGCTCAACAAGGACGAGTCCCTGGTTCGTGAGAATGCCAACAAGGACGCCAACGTCTATGCGACCCAGCGAGACCTTCTCGCAGGTGCCATCTCCAAGGCCTCCGCGCTTTCCATGCTCCCCAAGCAGGTTGCCAACGCGCACCTCAAGGGCGACATTCACTTCCACGATGCCGATTACTCACCCTTCACCGCGCAGACCAACTGCTCGCTTCCCGACTTTGGCGACATGCTCGCCAACGGCTTCGTGCTGGGCAACGCCATGATGGACTCCCCGAAGTCCATCGGTACCGCCGCAACTCAGATCACCCAGATCATCAAGGACATCGCCTCCAGCCAGTACGGCGGTCAGACGGTGAATCGTGCGGACGAGATGCTTGAGCCTTACGCAAAGCTCGATTACAACAAGCACCTCGACATGGCTGAGACCGTCATCCCCGACGGCATGCCCGAGGATCTCGCCTGGGGTGTGGTCAACAAGTTCAAGTCCAAGCAGTCCGAGTGGCTCCACTTCGAGGATCGTAAGGATCTCGACCTCGACACCCCGTTCCACGCAGATGCCCCCAAGCTCGAGCAGATTCGTGAGATTTACGCAAAGATCATGACGCGCAAGTCCATCTACGACGCCATGCAGACCATGGAGTACCAGATCAACTCCAACCGCGTGAGCAACGGTCAAACTCCGTTCGTCACCGTTGGATTCGGTCTGGGCCAGGACTGGTTCGCTCGTGAGATTTCACGCACCATCCTCCTCAATCGCATTCGCGGACTGGGCAAGGAACGCCGCACGGCCATCTTCCCCAAGCTCGTTTACACCATCAGGCACGGTGTGAATGCCGATGAGGGCGATCCCAGCTACGACATGAAGCAGCTCGCACTCGAGTGTGCCACCAAGCGCATGTACCCCGACGTGGTGTTCTACGAGAACATCGTCAAGATCACCGGCTCCTTCAAGGCGCCGATGGGTTGCCGCTCCTTCCTGCAGGGCTGGATCGACCCCGCCACAGGCGAGGACGTCGAAGACGGTCGCATGAACCTCGGTGTCGTCTCGGTCAACGTACCTCGCGTCGCGCTTGAATCTCAGGGCGACAAGGATCGCTTCTGGAAGCTGCTCGACGAGCGTCTCGAGACCGCGCATCAGGCGCTGCAGGTGCGCATCAAGCGCGCTAAGGAAGCCACGCCGATCAACGCTCCGACGCTGTTCCAGTACGGTGCTTTCGGCCGCCTCGACGCCGACGACAACGTCGACAATCTCTTCCGCAACGAGCGCTCGACTGTGTCGCTGGGCTACATCGGCCTCTACGAAGCCACGGCGGTGTTCTTTGGCAAGGACTGGATGAAGGATCATTCCTGGGATGAGAACGGCAAGGAGTTTGCGCTCGACATCGTTCGCCGCATGAGCCAGCTGTGCAGCCAGTGGGCAAAGGCCGAGGGATATCACTACTCGGTGTACTCCACTCCGGCCGAATCGCTGACCGATCGCTTCAACCGTCTCGACCGCGAGAAGTTCGGCAAGGTGGAGGGCGTGACCGATCACGACTTCTACACCAACAGCTTCCACTATCCCGTCTGGCTGCGCCCGACCCCGATGGAGAAGCTCGACTACGAGAAGGACTTCCCCTACCTCGCTTCCGGCGGCTTCATTAACTACTGCGAGTATCCGACTCTGCAGCAGAATCCCAAGGCCCTCGAGGCCGTATGGGACTATGCCTACAGCATCGGTATCGGCTATCTCGGCACCAATACTCCGATTGACCACTGCTACGAGTGCGGCTACGAAGGCGACTTCGAGCCCACGGAGGACGGCTTCAAGTGCCCTGAGTGCGGAAATCACGATCCTGCGAAGTGCAACGTGACCAAGCGCACCTGCGGTTATCTCGGCAATCCGGTCCAGCGCCCCATGGTGCACGGCCGTCACGAGGAAATCGTCAACCGTGCCAAGCACCTTGAGGGTGAAACCGGCCGTGTCGTTCTCAAGGACGGCACCACGCACGAGTGGTGGGACGATAAGCGTGAGTAAGGGTGCGCCCGATACTCCCGTAACCCTCTCTCCTGGGCACAAGGATTTTTCGCCCACAGACGCCAACCGCGGCCCCTCTGTTCCCTACGCCGGGTCAACTAACCCGGCAGCGGGTCAGTGGGATGGTCGCAAGCTGAGCCGCGACCGCATCGCCGATTACAAGCGCTTCGTCGTGACTGACGGCGAGGGCATTCGCTGCTCCGTGTATGTGAGCGGCTGCCCCTTCCACTGCGAGGGCTGCTGGAATTCGTCGATCTGGGATTTCCAGGCCGGTCACGATTACACGCAGGAGCTTGAGGACGCAATCATCAAGGACGTATCGCAGAGCTACGTCAAGGGTTTGACGTTGCTCGGTGGCGAGCCGCTGCTGAACACGCCCGTGCTCCTCCGCCTCTGCCATCGTCTGCGCGAGGAACTTGGAGACACTAAAGATATTTGGTGCTGGACCGGCTACACCTGGGAAGAACTGATGCGCGAGGGTGAGACTCCCGACAAGGCGGAGCTTCTCGGTCTCGTTGACGTGCTCGTTGACGGGCGTTTCGTCGAGTCGCAAAAAGATTCACTCCTGCAATTCCGCGGATCAGCGAACCAGAGGGTGGTCGATGTCAAGGCATCGCTGGCGACACCGGATCATCACGTCGTCCAATGGGCGAAGCTACACGATCAGCATCGTTTCGTGCCTGAAATGTACGGCAAGGACCGTGCGGCCGGCGAGGGTGCTGCTTCATAGGTTCGCGGTATTCGCCCGCCTCAACAGCGCTTCGTGCGAGAGGATCATCGCGAGGGTCGCCACGGCGAGGAACTCTGGCAGCAGCGCAATCGAAATGTTGTTGGCGATGAGTCCGAAGACGGGCGGCATGAGGAAGGAGCCGGTGTAGGCGGTCGCCATCTGGACGCCGATGACCGCCTGTGAGCGGTCGGCCCCGAAGTTATCGGGCGTCGCGTGGATGATGCTGGGGTAAATCGGCGCGCATCCCAACCCGACGAGCATGAGGCCGATCGGGGCGAAGAGCGCTGCATTCGGCAAGAAGAAAAACACTAGACCGATGACGAGGAGGACTTCTCCTCCGCGCGTCATCTGAACGTCGTTGAATTTGAGGGTGGCGAAGCCGCTGATACCGCGGCCGACCGCAATTCCAGCGTAGAACAGCGCGGCCATGGTGGCGGCGACGCTCTTGCTGATGCCGGCGTGGAGCACGAGGTAACTGCCCGCCCACAGGCCTGCCGTCGTTTCGACGGTGCAGTAACAGAAGAAGGTCACGAAGACGGCTTTCGCGCCCGGTATCGCAAAGATCTGTGGGAGTGAGAGCGGCTTGGATGCGGGGGGTTGCGCTTCGGTCTGGCTCACGGCCTGAGATTCCGCCGTGCCATGGGACTCCGACGTGCCCCGGGACTTCGACGTTCCTTGTGATCCCGTCGGGCGCTTCTTCCACAGCGGCAGGCTGAAGAACAGGATGATCGTCAGTGCAATTTGGATGACGCTGATGATTCCATATCCGGTGTTCCACGATCTGCCGGCGCTCAGGGCCGCGCCCATGATGGCCGGGCCGAGCGATGCTCCCACGCCCCACATGCAGTGCAGCCAGCTCATGTGGCGACTCGCATAGTGGAGTGCCACGTAGTTGTTGAGGGACGCGTCGACCGCTCCGGCGCCGAGCCCGTAGGGGATTGCCCACAGGCAGAGCACCCAGAAGGCGTGGCTCGTGGAGAAGCCGAAGAGTGCGATGGCGGTGGCTGCAACGCTGCACACCATGACCATTCCGGTGCCGAGTTTGCGCGTGAGGCGGTCGCTCATGAGGCTGGAGATGATCGTTCCAGCGGAGATGATCATTGAGGCGATTCCGGCAAAGGAGACCGGGACGCCGAATTCCTGATACATGGTGGGCCACGAGGAGCCTAGCAGTGAGTCGGGAAGCCCCAGGCTGATGAAGGCGAGGTAGATGATGGCGAGCAGCAGGTTGGTCACCCTTGACAGTATAAAGAAAAGTTGGCCGCGACTCGCTTATCTAGTAATAATTAGATATAAGTTTTGATGCCGAGATTAACTGCGAGAACAATGCCCGCGGCAACGGTTGCATAGCGCATGAACTTCGCCGGGATATGGCGCGTGATGGGCGGAGCGACGTAGCCTCCGATAAAGCTTCCGATGCAGAGCATGATGGCGGCGGGCCAGTCGATGGCGCCGTTGAAGACGAACACGAGTGATGCCGTGATGTTGGCACCCGTACCGATGACCGTTTTGAGTGCATTAATTTCGTGGAAGGGTCCGATTTTAGCGGCGTCGAGGAGCGCCATGGCGCACGTTCCCGCTCCGGCGCCGAAGTAGCCTGAGTAGATTGCGACGAACCAGATGCCGATGCGCAGCCAGAGGGGGTCTTTCTTCTTGGCTTCCTGCGCGCTCGCGACCGTTTCGGCGCTGCCCGCCGTGCGTTGCGCGAGTTGCTCTTCCACTTGACGCGCAGCGGTCTTGGCGGCAGTGCGCCCACCGGGGTTGAAAGCTATCATCGCCGCGCTGAAGAGAATGAGCGGAGGCACGACGTACTCGAAGGCTTTCGCAGGCAGCTCCAGCAGCAGGAAGGCTCCTGCAACACCGCCGATGGCGCCGATGATGAATTCAGTAATGGCGCGGCGCTTCTGTTTCGCGAGTTCTTTGCGCGCCCCTAGACATCCGCCGACACCGGTTCCGATGACGCCGAGAGTGTTGGAGGCGTTGGCGATGACGGGCGGTATTCCGATGGCGAGGAGTGCGGGGTAGGAGACGAGTGAGGAAACGCCCACCGCGTAGCCCACAAAGCCGGCTCCGAGACCGGCGATGAAGATGAGAATCATCGTCACGATAGAAATCCCGCCGATTACCATGTCGTCTCTCCCGTGCGTTTCCAAAGTGCGGAGGTTCGTGAGTGCCGCGATAGTGCGGTGCCATGTCCCCTTGCACCCTTGACGATAGGCCGCTGCCGTCACTTCGTGGGGAAATGGTCGCAAGGTGAGAGAGATGGAGGAAGATGGGGGATGGTATCACCCCGTGCGTGGTGCGGATGCATTCGTGCGTCAGATTCGGGTCCGGGCCCGGGCCCGGACCCAGGCCCAGACTCAGCCCCACGGTCTGCGGATTCGTGTCAGCAAGCGTTTGTTGACCATATATGTCGTTTTGGATGTATTCACTTTTGTGAAAAGTGAATACATCGCGGGGAATGTGAATACAAAGTCCCTCGGATGAATACACGTAAAACGACATATATGGTCCCCGGCAAGTGGGAAGTAGCAAGCGGGAAGGGGGAGGGTAGGTGGAAGAGGGCAGAGGAGCGGGAAGGGAACAGGCGAAACAGGGGGAAAGTGCCGAAGGAGAGGGAGGTGGGTGAGAAGACGACAGCCTGAAGAGGGGAGGGAAAGAACGGAAAGAGGAGAGGGAGAGCCGAGGAGGAGGGCTGTGCAATAAATGCTGTGATAGCGGGGAGGACGCGGGAATGCGTCCAGAATATCCACCGCTCAATTTAGCATCGAGGCGAAGTCAGAAGAATGCTGGCGAGATATCGACGAAGATAGTGACCTTTACGGGCGTCGGTGAATTCGATGGCATACGCGAACGAGCACAGAGGGCGTTTCATGGGTGATGAACGCAACGACAACAAAGTGACACGTGTCCTGCGAGAAGTACTGGACCAGGCCGTGGAGAATCATGAGATTGCGGGTGCCAATCTTTTGGTGACGCAGCACGGTTCGCAGAGGTGGTATGTGCAGTCAGGCATGCGCAATATTGCGCAACATCAACCCATGACGCGCGACACGATCTTTCGGCTGTACTCCATGTCAAAACCTGTTACGGCAACGGCCGTGATGATGCTTATTGACCGTGGATTGCTGGACATGGGAGATCCGGTAAGTCGATTCTTGCCTGGATTTGCACATCAAAAAGTGAGCGCTGAAGATCTGGGAATTGTCACCAGTGACATACCGACTGAAAGCTTGGGCGACATTGCGCGAAGAGAGGGCGGCGAATCACAGGAAAGTCTACGCGAAAATACAGTTCCCATTTCTCGAGACGTGACGGTGAAGGATCTGCTGACGATGACCTCGGGGTTGTCTTACCCAGACAGTTCCCATGCGGCAGGCCGTGGTGCAGCTCGCGTGTTCGACGAAATCGATAGGAACCTGCTGACGGACCACCCGCTCGGCACACTCGACATTGCAAACAGGATGGGCGAACTCCCACTCCACTTTCAACCCGGCTCGCACTGGATGTATGGAACTTCGGCGGATGTGTTGGGGGCCATCATCGAGGTCGTCTCGGGCCGTAGATTTGGCGATTTCTTGCGTACTGAGCTTTTTGAGCCTTTGGAAATGAGCGATACTGGATTCTTCGTCCCCTCGGGGAAGCAGCAACGGGTCGCGGCCGTCTACGACAATCCGTTGAATCCCATGCAGCCCGAGAATGCACTCGATGGAATCGGGGTAGGGTCGGGTCCCCTGAAGGCGAAGGAATCAGCCGAGGCCGCGTTGCGCGAGATGGCAACGAATCATCTGGGAATTCGCTATCACGGCGAAACCGATCCCGCATACCAATCTGGGGGAGCGGGATTGCTCTCCACGCTCGACGATTTTTCACGGTTTGGCCGCATGCTTCTGCAGGGAGGTGAGTACGAGGGAAACCGATTCCTCAGCCCAGGCAGCGTCGAAGCCATGACGCGCACCGCCTTGCTTCCGCCCCAGCAACGTGATTACGAGAGCTGGCAGACGGGATATGGATACAACTTCCTCATGCGCGTGCTGGAGCGTCCCGGTGAGTCAAGCCTGTTGGGAGTGAAAGGTGAATACGGCTGGGACGGTTGGCTGGGCACGTATTTTTGCAATATTCCGCACGACGACGCAACGGTCGTTATGGGTCTGCAATTGACAAATTCGGGCACTTTTTCTGTCACGAGAAAGATAAAAAACGTGATTTTCTCTGCACTTTCACGATAAAACGTACATGGAGTTGTGTGACATTTACACCTTGTGCTCTCCTGGAACGAGGAGGGCACAAGGCTTTTTTATGGGAGGAAGACGGGACCAGACCACGGTGAGGATGCAACCAAAATGACTGGAAAGAGTACGAATCGAGGAGAGTTCCCCTAAAGGAGAACGGCAACCTAGACTTTTTTACCCTCGAAATGGGGAAAATGACGAAATAGTATTTTTCACATCTTTTCTTAGTTTTTTTGTGCCATTCAGAAGGAGGGTCCACCAAATTAACGTTTTGTTATGCCACTACATACTGACTGCACGAGGACGTGCGAAGTATTGAAAGGAATGAAGATGCTGAAAAAGAAGAGTTTGCTTGGCGCGGTTGTGAGCGCGGCACTTCTGTTTGGTATGGGAGCCTGCGGTAACAGTTCTTCCGGTTCATCGTCGAGTGGAGAATTGACGATGACGATCTGGGACGAGGCTCAGAAAAAGGGAATGGAGGAGATGACCCAGGCCTTCATGAAGGAGAATCCCAATGTCAAGGTCAAGGTGACGGTGACGCCGTTCGATCAGTACTTCACCAAGCTTGAAACTCAGGCCCGCGGTAACAACATGTCGGACGTGTTCTGGATGCCCCCAGAGTACCTGCCAAAGTACGTCAACGGTGACAAGCTCCTCGACATGAGCGAGGACATCAAGAAGGACTCCGTCGACATGGGCAAGTACCCGAAGAGCGTCGTTGAGGCATTGAGCAAGAACGGCAAGGTTTGGGCGATGCCCAAGGATTATTCCACCGTCGGCCTGTGGTACAACAAGACCCTGTTCGACAAGGCAGGCGTTTCCTACCCGGATGACTCTTGGGGTTGGAAAGACCTCGCTTCGGCCGCTGAGAAGCTGACGAATAAGGCCGCTGGTCAATATGGCATTGTCGCCGACAACGATTCGAATTTCTACTCTTCGCTGATGTACCAGAATAATGTGAAGGTCACTGATGCGAATGGCAAGTCTGAGATTGACACGCCGGCAATGCACGAGGCGTTGAATTTCGCCAACTCGTTCCTAAAGAAGGGATATTCACCTTCGATTTCGGACCAGGCGAGCACGACCCCCGACCAGTATTTCGAATCTGGCAAGGCGGCGATGATCTATTCGGGTTCGTGGATGCCTTCCGAGTACACCGCATCTGGCCAGAAGGTTGACGTCGCTCCGTTGCCGAAGGGCAAGATCCGTGCAACTCCCATGGCAGGCTTGGGCTACGCCATTGCGAAGAACACGAAGAATGCGGACGCTGCGTGGAAGTATGTGAAGTTCATGAGCGGCAAGACGGCCAATGAGATTCAAGCCAAGACGAAGACGGCAATTCCTGCGTACGAGGGTACGCAAGACGCCATCATCAAGGCGTGGCCTGACATCAACTTCAAGTCGTTCGTGGACAGCTCGGATTACGGTACTGCGCCGTATTACATCGACGCATGGGAGAAGTTCAAGACTGTTTGGGGTGATGGAGTTGGCGACATCCTCGCAGGAAAGACACCTGTAGATACTGGCCTCGCCTCGCTCAACAAGCAGGTGCAGAGCATCATCGACGAGTATCAGAAGTAAATACTGAGTAATCCGATGGGTTTCGCCTGCCGATGGGCGGCGTCTTCATCCACGTGGTACGGATGGGACGCCGCCCGACAGGCACCTCAAAGGGGAGGGATGGAATGCATAGTAAACGTATGAAGCGGTTGGATTCGCGTGCCGCTTGGGGCTACGTCTTCGTACTGCCCACTTTACTTTTCGTGTTGATCATGAATATCTGGCCGATCATCAACTCGGTCTACATCAGTTTCACGGATGCGAGTGGCTTCTCGACGCCGCATTGGATCGGCTTTGGCAACTACGTCAAGATCTTCCATAGCTCACTCATCGGTTCGGCTTCTATTAACACGGTGATCTACGCGGTGGTGAGCGTTGTGGTGGGAACGTTCCTCTCGCTGATTCTGGCCGTTGCATTGAACGAAAAAATGAAGGGCCGCGCGGTATTCCGCACGTTGTACTTCCTCCCTGTGGTTTCGACTCCCGCCGCAATCGCCATGGTGTGGCGGTGGCTGCTCAACAAGGACTTCGGTCTGGTGAACTACGTTCTCTCGTTCTTCGGCATCAAAGGGCCGAATTGGATGGGGGATCCGCACTGGGTGCTGACGGCCGTCATCATTGTGGGTATCTGGAGCGGTATCGGCTACAACATGATCATCCTGCTGGGCGGTATGCAGGACATCCCGAGTGAGTATTACGAGGCGGCGCAGCTCGACGGCGCGGGCAAAACTCGGCAGTTCTTCAACATCACGATGCCGTTGCTTTCGCCGACGTTGTTCTTCGTGCTGGTGACCTCGGTCATCGGTTCGCTGCAGGTTTTCGATCTCATCTTCGTGATGCTCGATAAGTCGAATCCCGCCATCAGTAGTGCCCGTTCAATTGTCTACATCTTCTACGACGAGACCTTTGCCAAGGGAAATCAGGGCTACGGCGCGGCGATTGCCGTAGTGCTCCTTCTCGTGATTCTCGTGCTGACCATGATCATGATGAAGCTCCAGAAGAAGTGGGTCACCTATGACAAGTGATACGAAATGCAGCAAAAAACTTGTCGTCGGATTTGAGGAGGCCTTGAAATGAAAAAGAAGTTAACACCCTCGCGGGTGGTGTTCTACATCGTTTTGATTGTTGGCGCATTCATCATGGTGATGCCTTTCTATTGGGGCATCAAGACATCGATGGAGACCCTGCCGCAGTCGCTGCAGGTTCCGCCGAAACTGGGCATTACTTCGTTTAATTTTGATAATTACAAAGCCGTGTGGGAGAACCTGCCGTTTGCGACGTTCTTCTGGAACACGATTGTCATGGTCGTCATCAGAGTTGTCGTCTCGACGGTTCTGAGCGCCATGGCGGGTTACGCCATCGCGCGTATCAAGTTCCCCGGCGTCAATCTGATTTTTATTATCATTCTCATCCCCATGATGATCCCCGGTCAGATTTACACGCTGCCGCAGTATTTGATGATGTCGAAGCTGGGTATTCTCAACACGATCACCGCCCTGGTGATACCGGGGTTGGCGAGTACGTTCGGAACGTTCCTCATGCGCCAGTTCTTCATGAGCGTTCCCGTGGAACTCGAGGAGGCGGGTCGTCTCGACGGCGCTTCTCCGTGGAAGATCTTCACCAAGATCATGTTGCCGTTGGCCAAGGCGCCGATGGTGTCCCTCGCGATTTTCACCGGACTGGGCTCGTGGAAAGACCTCATGTGGCCGCTGGTCGTGAACTCTGACGCTGACAAGCTTCCGCTTTCTGCAGGTTTGGCTCTGTTGCAGGGTCAGTACACGACGAACTTCCCTCAGCTGATGGCCGGTTCGTTGCTGTCGACGATCCCCATGATCATCCTCTACATCATCTTCCAGAAGCAGTTCATCGAGGGCATCGCCACTTCAGGCGGAAAGTAAAGAGATATTTCACAATGCCAATTACATATAACAAGCGATTGAATCAGTTCCATCTGTGCAACGATTCACTCAGCTACATCATCGAAATCCGCGAGCACAAGTACGTGACGCACGTCTACTACGGCAAGCGCATCGAGAGTTTCGATCACGCGGGTGCCTACCCGGATGTGGCGAGGGCGTCGTTCTCACCCAACCCCGCCGGCTTTGAGGGCACGAGTCTCTCCCTGAACACGATTCTCCAGGAGTGCCCGGGTACCGACACCGGCGACTACCGGGAGGGGTTGGCGGAGTTCACCTTCGCAGATGGAACGACGGCGTTCAATTTCACCTATGACGGCTACGAGATTCGCAAGGGGAAGGAGCCCCTGCCTGGATTGCCGTCAACGTATGTGGAGGGCGACGACGAGGCCGACACTCTCGTTCTCTCCGTCAGCGACACCGTTCGCAAGGTCGGCGCCCAGCTGACCTATACCATCTACCGGGCTCGCCCCGTGGTGACCCGGTCGGTGAGCTATGTCAACAACGGCACCGCCCCCGTCCGCCTCGACAAGGCCTTGAGCATGTGCGTCGATTTCGACGACGCGGACTTCGACCTCCTCCAGATGCCCGGCGAGTGGGCCAGCGAAAAGCAGCTGAAGCGCGACCACCTCAGCAACGGCGTTCACGTTCTCGAGAGCCGACGGGGGGCCTCCAGCGTTGCGCAGCAACCCTTCATGGCGCTCATGAGGCCCCACGCGGACGAATTCCAGGGCGACGTGTACGGCTTCCACTTTGTGTACAGCGGGAATTTCCGTTTCGTCGCACAGGTGGATCCCTTCCAACAGACGCGCGTGTTGGGGGGCATCAACCCCTTCAACTTCGGGTGGCGGCTCGAGGCTGGGCAACGCTTCCAGACACCCGAAATGGTGATGGTTTACACCGACTCGGGGCTCAACGCGATGTCGCAGGCCTTCCACGACCTCTATCGTCGCCGGCTTGCGCGCGGTGAATATCGAGATGCGCAACGCCCGGTTCTTATCAATAACTGGGAGACGACGTACTTCGATTTCGATGAGGAGCGCATTCTTGCGCTCGCGAAGAAGGCGAAGGCGATCGGCGTGGAGCAGTTCGTGCTCGACGACGGGTGGTTCGGCCATCGCGACGACGACCACTCCTCCCTGGGAGACTGGGTCACCAACGAGCGCAAGCTACCCCACGGCCTCAAGCATCTCGCGGAGGCGATTGAGGCGGAAGGGCTGAAGTTCGGACTGTGGTTTGAGCCCGAGATGATTTCGGAGGATTCGGATCTCTTCCGTGCTCATCCCGACTGGCATCTTCACGTTCCGGGCTACCCCTCCTCAAAGGGCAGGGATCAGCTCATTCTCGATTTCAGTCGGCAGGAGGTGCGAGATGAGATCTTCGCGCAGATGACGGCGATCCTCGACGAGGTTCCGGTGAGTTACATCAAATGGGACATGAACAGGAACATGACCGAAGTCGGTTCCGCCGGGCGCTCTGCGCACGACCAGCTGCAGACGTCCCACCGTTACATCCTCGGCCTGTATGAGTTCCTCGACCGCCTCACGAAACGCTATCCGCACATTCTCTTTGAGAATTGCTCTGGCGGGGCGGGCCGCTTCGATCCTGGGATGTCGTATTACATGCCGCAGAGTTGGACGAGCGACAACACGGATTCCTTCGAACGGCTTCGCATCCAACATGCCACGAGCATGATTTTCCCTCCGGTGATGATGTGTGCCCAGCTGTCTGAGTCGCCCAATGATCAGGTGGGGCGCATCACCAGCCTCTCCTCACGCGCTGCGGTCTCGATGTCGGCGAACTTCGGCATCATGATGGACCTGACGCGCAAGAGCCAGGCCGAGCTCGACGAGCTGGCCACCTACATCAGCGCCTACAAGGAGGTCCGCAGTCTCGTTCAGTTCGGTGACTTCTACCGACTCCTCAGCCCCTTCGATGGCAATTACGGCTGCTGGGAGTTCGTTGACGCGGTGCGCACGCGCGGCCGACTCATGTTCTTCCAGGTGCTCTCCCATGCGTCGAAACCGTGGGTTCGCTTGAGGTTGAGAGGACTCGAGCGCGGGGGCACCTACGAGGTGGCATATGCGGGGAGTACTCGAAAGGAGCGGTTCAGCGGAGCAGAGCTCATGGAGTACGGGCTCTACCTCAACCACGACCTCGAGGGCGATTTCGCCGCCAAGGTCGTCGATTTCTCACTGGTGGAAGGAAGCTTCTGATTCCGCCACTTGTTGGGAGACAGGCCGTACTTCTCCCGAAAGATGCGAGAGAAGGTGAAAGGATCCTTGTAGCCCACTTGGTGAGCGATGTTCTTGACTGGAGTGTCGCTCTCCTCGAGGAGCTGAGCCGCCCGGGAGAGCCTGTATTCCAGGAGGAAGTTGTGGATCGACTTGGACGTCTCGCGCTTGAAGATGCGGCCGAGATAGTTCTTGTTCAAGCCACAGTGGCGAGCGATGTCGTCGACAGAAACGTCGTAGGAATAGTTCGCCTCGATGAATTCCTGCACCTTGCCGACGTAGCTGTCGAGTTGGGTGCGTCGCGCCGGAAGCTCGGGCTTGTGGGCGGTGCGCTTGATGAGCTCGTCGAAGGTGAGGTAGAGATTGGCCAGCAGCTGATAGTCGGAGGCGGAAGCCTCTGCAATGAAGGAGGAGAAGAGACGTCGTGCCGTGTGCGACTGGGTGGTGTCTTTCATGGCATAGCGTGGGTAGTCGCGGGAGAGCCCGACTTGGGAGACGAATTTTTCGGCTTGGATGCCGTCGAACTCGATCCAGATGTACTCCCAGGGGTTCGTCTTATCGGCGAAGTAGGTAGTTTCTTGATTGGGGAAGATGAGGAAGCCCTCATTTTGATGGATGTCGATCGAGTGGTCGGCATCCTTGGAATCGGAGTATTGGAGGACGCCAGTGCCGTTGAGCACGTAGTGGAAGAGATAGTGATTGCGCTTGACAGGGCCATACAGGTGCATGGGAACGCAGCGCTCCTGACCGAATTGGTAGATCCGCAAGTCGAAGAAGGACTCCTGCAATCTCGTGAAGACAGAGTAGTTCTTTTCACCCATAGGTTGTACCTCCCTGTTTCTCTCAATCCGCATCTTCGTCGAAGACTTTCAGCGAAGTGTTCAATCAACCTCATTAAACATGACTTTTCACAAATACCAAAAACGTACATACAAGTAATCGATGGAGATACGATATGAAGCTTTTTGAGAACAAGCCGGCACAACGTTTTGAGGACGGCCATCTTCTAGGAAATGGCTCACTGGGCGCAACTGTCTACGGCGGTGTGATCCACGAGCAGATCCTCATCAACGAGGACACGCTGTGGTCGGGCGAAGAGCACAACAAAATCAATCCACAAACGCGCGAGAATTTCCACCGCGCTCGCAGCCTCGTTCTCGACGGGAAATATCGCGAGGCCAACGAACTCATCAACGAGAAGATGGTCGGCAACTGGAGCGAGTCCTACATGCCGCTCGGATTTGTCCACTTGACGTACGACAACACCTCCGACCTGCGCGACATGGGGCAGAAGCGTTTCCTCAACAACGAAGTACCTTTCGACAATTACAGGAGAGAGCTCGAACTCGATGACGCCACAGAACACGTCACCTACGAGCAGTGCGAAACGAAATACTCTCGTGAATACTTCGTCTCCCGTCCCGACAACGTGTTCGTCGCGCACCTGAGCTCCCAGGGTCCGCGCGCACTGAGCTTCTCGGTAGCTCTGGATTCCCCGCTGCGTTACAACCAGCAGGTGAATTCTGACACGAGCCTGAGCATCACCGGACGCGCCCCCGACAAGGTCGAATCCTACAATCCCCAATACGATCCGCACATCGTGTACCGCAGCGATGAGGAATCAAATGCGATCCGCTTCGCCATGAGTCTCAAGATCGCAGCGACGGACGGAACCGTGCACACCGACGGCCTGCGTCTCTACGTCGCCGACGCCACCTATGCGGATATTGAAGTGGCTGCCGTCACCAATTACAAGGGGTACAAACAGCCGCGCGACAAGTCCTTCGAGCCCCTCCTCGCAGAGTGCAACGGCATTCTGCAGGCCGCATCGGCGGAAGGTTTCAACGGACTCAAGCAGCGGCACGTGGAGGATTACCGCAAGCTGTACGACCGTTTTGGCGTCAGCCTGGGTGCACCTGACGACGCGGTGACGCAGGACTTCCCCACGTCGGACCGCCTCCGTTACTTCAAGGCGGTCGCCGATCCCAGTCTGTCGGCCCTCGTCATGCAGTACGCTCGCTACCTGCTCATCGCTTCCTCTCGACCCGGCACTGAGCCGATGCACCTGCAGGGCATATGGAACCCGAATCCGTGCCCGATGTGGGCGTCGAACTACACGGTCAACATCAACGTTCAGATGTGCTACTGGATCGCTGACCCGCTCAATCTCGGCGAGCTGACTCAGCCGTTGAACCGCATGATGGAGGAGATCGCTGACGCCGGCAAGCGCACGGCCGCCGAGACGTACGGCGCCCAGGGCTGGGTGATGCATCACAACACCGACCTGTGGCGCATGACGGAAGTCGCGGGCGAAGATGCCTCCTGGGCCTGGTGGCCGACCGCCGGCCTGTGGATGGCGGACCATCTGTGGGAGCACTACCGCTTCACGCGGGACGAGGCTTATCTGCGCGAGGTGTTCCCCGTGCTCAAGGGTGCGGTCGATTTCATCACGACCTTTGCCTGCTACGACGAAAAGGTGGGCTACTACGTCACCGCTCCGTCGGGCAATCCGGAGAACAAGTTCATCGTCCCGGGAGGTTCCTCGACTCGGAACACCTTCGATCTCGAGGAGCGCGCGAAGGTGTCGCGGTATTCGCCTGACGTGAAGGATCTCAGCTGTGTCTCAAAGATCACCACGCTGGATCTCACCATGATCACCAATCTCCTCGCCACCTACAAGCAGGCCTGCGCGGTGCTCGGCGAAACGGTGAAACCAGAGGCGACCGCGCTCGCCGAGAATCTCCCGCCCTTCCAGATCGGTTCGCGTGGACAGCTGCAGGAGTGGGAGGAAGACTTCGGCGAATGCACGCCTGGGATGCCGCACCTTTCGCCGCTTCTTGGCGTCTACCCCGAGAACGTCATTACGCCCGATCAGCCGCGACTTTACGAAGCCGCGCGCATCGCCTTCGAGCGCCGCGTGCGCAACGGCGACTACTACGGACAGTGGCCCGGAGCGTGGAATCTGTGCATGAACGCGCGCTTCAAGAACGCCACCGGGTGCTACATGAACGAACGATTCATGGGTTCCGACCTGGGTGCGAGCCTGCTCAACGTGGGTTACTACCAGATCGATGCCGTGATGGGCTGGGCCGCGGGCCTCACCGAGATGCTGCTGCAGAGCTACATGGAATATCACGACATTCTCCCCGCGATTCCCTCCGGGTGGCGCGAGGGTTCGGTGCGCGGCATGGTGGCCCGTGGCGGCGTCGAGTACTCAGTGTCGTGGGCTGAGGGAGTGTTGAGTGAGTTCAGCGTCCATTGCGCCAGCGACCGCACGCAGGAGATTCGCTATCACGACCATTCGATCGTGGTGAACCTGACCGGTGGCGTCGCTCGGCGCGTCGTCTTCGATGCCTCCGCAAACGGCGGCTCCGGTGAACTGCGGGTTCAGTCCAACTCTTGATGAGACGTGATGAGATGTGATGAGAGGAATGCAGATGTTCTTGAAGATTGATCAGCAGATTTCACGCGCCGAGAGAGTGCTGAGCCAGCGCATAGGGCCCCATCTCTACCGGCCCCTATCGGAGTGCGCGCTCGCGGCGTTTGCGAACCCGGGAGAGCCTGAACTGTCGGGAGAATTCCTGGCCAAGGTCCGTCGGGGTGAGGCGAATTTCACCCCGTTCCACGCCGGGCAGACGTGGGGAACCACGTGGGGAACCGTGTGGTTTGCCGTGCAGGGCTCGATTCCTCCACAGACTGCGGACCGTGCGCAGACACGGATCGAATTGGTCGCAGACCTTGGGTGGTATGACCACTCGGTGGGCGGTCACGTCGAGGGAATGGTCTTCCGCGAAGATGGTTCCGCGCTCAAGGCGCTGCACCCTCGGAATCGATGGGTGCTGCTGCGAGACTCCAACGGGGAAACCGACCCCGCAGTTCGCCCCGACGGCAGCTTCACGTTGTACATTGAAGCCGCGTGCAACCCCTTGATTCTGCCGTCCTTGCCGTTGCCTCCTGGGCCTCTCGAGTTCAAGAAGACCGAGCTCGGCGACCATGCCACGGGCAAGCCCGAAGAGCCCTACGTGCTGAGGTCGATGGGGGTTTACGAGCTCGACGAGGAGTTGGTGGCGTACAGCCACGATCTCGATATTGTGGTGTCGCTCCTGCGGGAGCTCGACGACTCATCGCTGAGGTATTGGCAGCTTGCGAAGGCGTTGCAACGCTCGCTCAATCTCTACGACGAACGCGCTCGAAACGAAACGCTCGCCGGGGCTCGAGATGCTCTCGCCGACGTGCTGTCTCGTCCGGCCGTCCCCACCACGCTGAATCACGTCGCCATCGGGCACGCCCACATCGATTCCGCGTGGTTGTGGCCGGTTCGCGAGACGCGCCGCAAGGTTGCTCGCACGGTTTCCAACGTTTTGGAGCTCATGAAGGAGTACCCGGACCTCAAATATGCGATGAGTTCGGCGCAGCAGTATGAGTGGTTGGAGCAGGACTACCCGGATCTGTTTGCGGCGGTACAGGCCCGCGTGGCCGAGGGGCGCTTTATTCCCGTGGGCGGCCAGTGGGTCGAGGCCGATGGCATGATTCCCAGGGGAGAATCGCTCATTCGCCAGATTTCCTTTGGTAAACACTTCTTCATGGACAAGTTCGGTGTGGAACCGCGTGGGATCTGGCTGCCGGATTCGTTTGGGTACACGGGTGCCTACCCCCAGATTGCTCGGCGTGCGGGGTACGAGTGGTTCCTCACGCAGAAGATCTCATGGAACGATACGACAAAGTTCCCGCACCATTCCTTCATGTGGGAGGGCGTCGACGGGTCCCGTATCTTTACGCACTTCCCGCCCTCCGATTCTTATGCGGCGCAGATCACGCCGAATGAGTTGCGATATTCAGAGAGGAATTTCCAGGACAAGGACCTGAGTTCTACGGCATTAATGCTCTTCGGATACGGAGACGGCGGTGGTGGTCCCACCCGTGAGATGATGGAACGCCTGCATCGAGTGCATTCGCTCGAGGGAGTGCCTCGCGTGGAGATCGGTACCCCCGATGACTTCTTCGAGAAGGCCCACGGCGAGATGGCCATGCGTGCCGGAGACGAGGGCATGCCCGTATGGAAGGGCGAGCTCTACCTCGAGTTGCACAGGGGCACGTTGACGTCTCAGCAGGACATGAAGCGCGGGTGTCGGCAGGAGGAGGCGATGTTGCGGACCGTTGAATATCTGTGTGCCGCCGCCTCTGTTCTTGGAGCTGACTTCACCGTTCCGCAAGAACGGATTGACCGCATCTGGAAGACCTTGCTTCTCAACCAGTTCCATGACATTCTGCCCGGTTCAGCCCTGGCGTGGGTCCATCGTCAGGCACGTGAGGAGTATCAGCGTGATATCGCTTCACTGCGTGAGATTGCGCACGATGCGTGTGAGGCCATTGCGAGGGTTAACGTGACTGCCGCTTCGACTGCCGCGTCGAATGATGCTGCCTCCGACCGCCAGGTTGTTCCTGAAGCCAGCATTGTGCCGTTCAGCTGCGAGCCCGGGGGATCGTGGGCTGTGCGCGCCACATCGGCTGCTGTGGTCGCCGCTACGGATGACAAGGGTGCTCCCGCAGCCGGTACTCTCGAACATGGCGCTGTACTTGACAATGGTCTCCTGCGTGCAACCTTCGCCGCCGATGGCAGCGTGACGTCGCTCTATGACTTAGTGGCACAGCGCGAGCTCGTCGCCGCTGGAACTCGATTGGGCACGTATGAGCTGCTGCGCGATGAACCTTCTGCGTGGGATGCGTGGGAGATTGAGCGCGATGCCTTCCTACAGGCGCATGAGATCGAAGACGGCAAGCTGGTGAACGCTACAGTTCTGGCCGAACGTGGCGGTGGCTCGTGCGTCTCCACTCTGAAGTGCTCCGATGCGGATATTACGACGACGGCCACGCTCGCCCCGGGTGCCCGCCATCTCGATTTCGCTGTGTCCGTTGACTGGCACACACAGGAGAAATTCCTCAAAGTCGATTTTCCCCTTGCAATTCAGGCGGAGGGGAATGCGGCGCAATATGAGTGTCAATACGGTATCGTCGAGCGGCCCGTGGCGAAGAACACTCGCAGCGATGAGGCGAAATTCGAGAGCTGCACACATCGGTTTGTGCGGTTGCGCGAGGCCGGGTATGGACTCAGCGTGGTGAACGGCTCGACGTACGGTTCCGACGTGAGTCAAATCGCTGCGGATGCCGCTCGTGGGCGCACGGCCGGGACGTTGGTGCGTCTGTCGCTGTTGTCTGCTCCGCAGTTCCCCGATCCTCGGACCGATCAAGGTCACCACGACTTCACTTGGAGTGTGGTTGCCGGCGAGGACTTCGACGCGACGCTCGATGAGGCGGCACAGCTGAATTCACCTGTGCTCTCGAATGTTCCGCTCATGGATCCGCTGGTATTGCTGGCAGAGACATCGGGTTCTGGAACGGCGGTGATCGACTGGATCAAACTCGCCGACGACGGCAGTGGGGATGTCATTGCGCGCCTCTACGAAGCGGCCGGCGGGCGCGTGCACGGACGAGTGAAACTGTGTTCCGCGCTCGACGGTGCCGATGTGCAGGAAGCCGACGTTTTGGAGAGAACCGGACAGTTGTACGGTGAACCGGCCGCGTTGATTGAAGGAACGGCCGAGATCGATCTTGGGCCCTTCCAGCTTGCGACGTTGCGCATCCACCGAGGATAATTTCGGTGGCTGCAGTCGTGGTCCACGGCCCACGGATTCGTGTCAGCAAGTGTTGTTGACCATATATGTCGTTTTGGATGTATTCACTTTTGTGAAAAGTGAATACATCGTAGGGAATGTGAATACAAAATCCTCCGGATGAATACATCGAAAACGATGTATATGGTTTCGTTGGCGTTGGCGTTGGCGTTGGCGTTGGCGTTGGTGCGGTCCGCAACCTGCTGCGGTTGGGGAGTATGGACCTGAAGTTTGTACGAAGATACTTTGAGCGAAGGTGTGATTTCTCTCTCAGAGTTCTCAAGCTGCTTGTCTGTAGGGTGGAAGGACAAGGCAAAGGAGCACGACCATGACACTGGATAACTCAAAAGTTCTTATCATCACTCAAAACTGGGGCATTGAAGAAACTGAGCTGACCCGTCCTCTTCGCGATCTGCGGGCCGCCGGCGCCAATGTCACACTGGCCGCGGCCGAGAAGGCACCGGTGGAAACTGTGCAGCACGATCGCTATGCGGGCGAGACGCTCGACGCCGATGCGGCGTACGCCGACGTCAGTGCGCAGGACTATGACATGCTCATCGTCCCGGGCGGCACTACGAACGTTGATCGTCTGCGCGTTTCCGAAGTGGCGCAACGTCTCGCCAAAGAATTCTCTGCTGCGGGTAAGCCGATCGCAGCGATCTGCCACGGGGCGTGGCTTCTGGTGAACGCGGGCGTCCTCCCCGGTAAGACGTTGACGAGCACTCGCTATATCAAGGCGGACGTCGAAAACGCGGGTGGCACCTTCGTGGATCAGGAAGTCAAGGTCTGCAACGCGAACGGCTGGCGTCTCATCACCTCTCGGAAGCCTGCCGATCTCGACGCTTTCGTGGGCGCCATCGAGGACACGTTGGGGGAGTGATCTGCGGGCCGCTTCAGAGCTCTGTGAAGTCTGTCAGCGAGCGTTCGAGGCCTTCGATGTCGGCCTCGGCGCTCGCCCGTCCCGTCACCAGACGGATCACGCCCGTGATATCGCCAATCCACCCCCAGTCGGTGAAGGCGAGGGAGCGCGCCATGTGCTGCTTGAGTGCGGTACTCACCTGAGCGAAAACCTGGTTCGTCTGTCGGGTGATCGCAACGTCTATGCCGTGCCGCCCCAAAACCGCCTGA
>JALCOX010000028.1 GCA_022649925.1 Bifidobacteriaceae bacterium
TTGAAGCAGTCGATGAGTTCGCTGATCGGGCGCGCAGAACCGATGCCACCGTCGCGACGCTTGAAATCGGGGTCGTACCAAGCGTCGTAAATCTTTGAGAAGATCCACTGCGTCCAGCGCATGTAGTCGGGGTCGATCGTGGCGAAGGAGCGACGGTCGTCGAAACTCAGTCCCATACGGTGCAGCTGACGTCGCATGTTCTTGATGTTTTCCTCCGTGGTCACGCGCGGATGCTGGCCGGTCTGAACGGCAAACTGCTCCGCGGGCAGGCCAAAGGCGTCGAAGCCGAGAGCGTGCATCACGTTCTCGCCCTTCATGCGGTGATACCTGCTCACCACGTCGGTCGCGATGTATCCCAGAGGATGCCCCACGTGCAGGCCCTTGCCTGAGGGATAGGGGAACATGTCGATGACGAAGTACGGAGACGTCTTGCCTGCGTGCTTGCCCTTGCCATCCACCAAGTCACCCGAGACGTTCGCCGCCCAGAAAGTACCTTCTTCATCCCAACGCTTCTGCCACTTCAGCTCGATGCTTTGTGCCGCCAAGGCGTTGTACCTGAAGGAAGGTTGATCGTGATCTTTCGATTCGCCTGCTGCGCCGAATTCGCTCGACATGGCACTCCTTACCCTCGCCCGGAGCCTGCCCTCGGCAGTTTCGGGCACTAACACGGAAGAACGCCCGGTAGATTCCTACCAAGGCGTTCTCTTGAACACTGCGTTTCATTATCGCTACGACTGCGGACACTCGCCAGTCTTGGCCGACTGGCGAGAATCCCACAACGAAGTGGCCAGCTAACCCTACTTTTTCTCGTCTTTGGCAGAGGCGTCCCCGGTGTCCCCTGCGTCTTCGTCGTCGGAGTCGCCCCACACACTTCTCACGGCCTTGTCTTCCGCTTGAGACCGCTTGCGGTAGACGCTCTCCGGAAGGATGGTCTTGAGGTGCTCGTCGGGATGGCGCGGATCGTGCCCGTGCTCCATGTGGGCGTATCGCCAAGCGTCGGTCACCACTGCGTTTGAACCGTGATAGTGATCCGGGAACAGCGGTTCCGCACCGCCCTGCGGCAACTCACGCTCGCTTGCACGCTCCTGCGCCAAGACGTTGGACGGATCCAGAATCGCGATAGGTGCCTGAACGGGTTCGCGCACCACACCGATGGTGTGACGCTTCAGTCGCTCGGGAAGCCTCTCAGCCACAATCGAGAGAATGTAGCAGATGATGAAGTAGATGACCGCGGAAACACACAGCGTTTGCAGGGTGTCGAAATGCGCGGAACCGAGGCGCCGCGATTCCTGGAGCAGATCGGTATAGGTGATGATCGAGCCCAGAGCCGTGTCCTTGAGCACGACAACCAACTGGGTGATCATTGCCGGAAGCATTGCGATGAGCGCCTGCGGAACCTCGACAGACACGAGGGATCTCAGCGGACTCATGCCCAGAGCGATGGCGGCCTCATGCTGACCGCGGGGCAGATTGCCCACGCCGGAACGCACCAGCTCCGCCACGACGGAACCGTTGTAGAGCACCAGAGAGAGAACGACTGCCCAGAAGGCCGCGCCGTCGTTGAAGCCCATACCAGCGAAGAGTCGCCAGAAGAAGATCATGAAGAGGAGGACGGGGACCGCTCGGCAGAACTCCACGACCGCCGAGGAAATCCAGCGGACAATGCGTACGGGCAGAAGGCGACCGATGCCGAAGACGACACCGAAGACCATTGACCCCACAATCGCCAAGACCGAAGCCTCCAGCGTTGCGAGAAGCCCGGGGAGGTAGAAGTAAATCCACGCGTCTGCACTCAGCGCCGGCTTCCACAAGTCCCAACTCAGCTGGTTTTCACCCTGGGGAGGATTGGCGAAGCGGTAGAGAATCCACACCACAAACGCGACGATGGCGATGGCACCAAAGACGTTGAAGAGCCTGATGCGACGACGGGCGCGGGGACCTGGCTCGTCGAAGAGCACGCTCTGCTCTACTGACTTTGCTCGACGGCGGAAAAGCCCCTTGCTCGGAGCCACGGCCGTTGTTTCTGCAGTTTCTGCTTGTGCACTCGTCATGACTTACCTCCTCACCGCGAGCTTGTTGGACAGCCACGTCGTGAGCAGTCCGATGGGAATGATGAGAATCACGTATCCGATGGCGAAGATGAGGAACACCGCGATGATCATCGAAGCGTTGTACTCGATCATCGTCTTCATCAAGGTAGATGTCTCCGTCGCCACAGAGGCGGCCGCGGCAACAGTCGAATTCTTCAGCAGTGCGATGAGGGTGTTGCCCAAGGGGGCAACTGAACCGCGGAACGCCTGCGGGAGAATGATGAGCCCTGCAGTCTGGAAGAAGCTGAGGCCCAGGCTTCGAGCCGCCTCCGCTTGCCCGAGCGGGACCGTGTTGATGCCGGAGCGCAGAGACTCACACACGAAGGCGGAGGTGTAGAGCGACAGGCCCGTGATTGCCAGCCAGTAGAAGTTCGTCGAGAACGTGGAACTGAACTGGAAGCGCAACTGCACGAAGACGCCCAGCAGCATGAACACCATGATGATGGTCAATGGCATGTTCTTGAAGAACTCCACAAACGCAACGGCGAATCCGCGAAGAGATCCCACTGGTGAAATGCGCATCATCACCAAGATGACTCCAAGAATCAGTGAGAACAACGCACTCCACAGCGTCAATTGAACATTGACCCAGAATGCCGCAGGAACGTTGTAATTGCTGAGCAACGTCATCATTTCTTGCATTTCAACCTCGCTTCCCTCGTCCTAAATATTTCCGCATCGTCACTGCCGCACTGTCTCGTCAGAGTTCTCGGCGTCGAAGTTCTTCGGCGGATTCCATTCCTTGTTTGGCGTGTAACCGGTGCCGCCGGTTGCGCTGTCAAGTGCCTTGTTCCAAGAACCGTCGTCCACCATCTTCTTCAGTGCAGCGTTGATCTTGGAGATGAGTTGGGTGTCACCCTTTTTCACACCGATGCCATAGGTTTCCTTGGTGAATGGCTGACCGAGGACCTTGAGAAGGCCGTTGCCCTTGGCGTGTGCCAGACCTGCCAAAATGATGTCGTCTGTGGTGACGGCGTCCACAGTTCCCGAGATAAGGGCTGTGACGCACTCCGCGTATCCGGAGAGCTCCATGATCTGAACGCTCTTGGCAAAGTTGTCTTTGATGACCTGCGCCGAAGTGGAGCCGCTGACCGTGCAGAGGTTCTTGCCGTTGAGGTCCTTGGCGCTCTTGATGGACGTGTCGTCGGAGCGGACCAGAAGGTCCTGACCTGCGACGAAGTACGGTCCTGCGAAATCGACGACCTTCTTGCGGTCTGCAGTGATGGAATAACTGGCGATGATGAAATCGACGTCACCGTTCTGCAACAACGCCTCGCGCTGCGCGGAAGGCGCCTCTTTCCACACGATTTGCTTTTCGGAATAGCCCAACTGCTTGGCGACGTAGCGAGCCACATCCACGTCGAAACCAGAGTAGTTGTCGCCCTCCTTGTAACCGACACCGGGCTGATCGTACTTGATGCCGATGGTGATCTTAGGACCGCTCGTCTCAGCCGACGACGTGCCACAGCCCGTCAGGGTTGCCAAAGAAACGACGGCAGCAACCGCCGCAAGAATCTTTTTCGCCACTCGATTCATCTACTACTCCTCACTGAATACATGCCTCCCGTGCTCCGCGAAGGCGTCCCACCACTGTGAATCGGCGCGGCGTCTAGTGGGCGAGAATCTTGCCCAAGAAGTCCTTGGCGCGCTCAGTCTTGGTGTGATCGAAGAACTCCGCAGGGGTGCCCTGCTCGAGGATCTGACCGTCTGCCATGAACACCACGCGATCCGCCGCCTGACGGGCGAAGCCCATCTCGTGGGTCACCACCACCATGGTCATGCCCTCTTTGGCGAGGTCGACCATGACGTCGAGGACTTCCGTGATCATTTCGGGGTCCAGAGCGGAGGTGGGCTCGTCGAAGAGCATCACCTTGGGATGCATCGCCAGCGAACGCGCGATAGCAACGCGCTGCTGCTGACCACCGGAAAGCTGTGCGGGCAACTTGTTCGCCTGCGAGTCAACGCCGACGCGGGCCAGAAGCTCCATGGCTTCCTTCTCCGCCTGGTCCTTGCTCA
Organism: Bifidobacteriaceae bacterium; assembly: GCA_022649925.1. Lineage (GTDB taxonomy): Bacteria > Actinomycetota > Actinomycetes > Actinomycetales > Bifidobacteriaceae > JALCQC01. The sequence goes on from JALCOX010000028.1 coordinate 4,107, forward strand.
ACCCCAGAACCTTGCGGGGAGCAAGTGTCACGTTGTCGAGGATCGACTTGTGTGCAAAGAGGTTGAAGCTCTGGAACACCATGCCGACCTCAGCGCGCAGCTTGGTCAGCTCCTTGCCTTCCTGAGGCAGTGGCTTGCCGTCGATGCGGATCTCACCGGAATTGATGAGCTCCAGGCGGTTGATGGTGCGGCACAGAGTCGACTTACCAGAACCGGAAGGTCCAATGATGACGAGCACTTCGCCCTTCTTGACCTCGAGATTGATGTCCTTGAGGACGTGAAGTTCACCGTAATACTTTTCAACGTGGTCCAGCTCTACGAGCGGCTTGGAACTAGCAACTCCCTCGGAAACTACCTTCTCGGACGCTGAGGTCATGAGAAAACCACCTTTCACACTTTTTCGATTCCAGAGGAACTCGTCCCCGGAGCGATAGTTACATTAGCGTAACTACCCCATGTTACGAATCGACACCACTACCATTAATTACGTAAAGTCCGCCGACTCCGCCGGTCCTTAAATTACTATCGGAAAATCCTCGACTTTGTCAAGACCCACGCCGCGACTCCCGCGACAGCGAGCGATATGGCGATGATGATGACGAAGCCCCAGATGGAGCCCTCGAAGAAGAGACTTCCGTTCGACAAGTTCATGCCGTAGGCGGAGAAGATCAACGTCGGAATTGAGATCACGATCGAGATGATGGTGAAGATGCGCATGACGTTGTTCACGTTGTTGGAAACGATAGAGCCGAACGCATCCATCATTCCCTGGAGAACGCCGGAGTAGATGCTCGCCATCTCGATTGCCTGCTTGTTCTCGACGATGACATCCCCGAGGAGGTCCTCGTCGTCGGGATATTGCCGGATGCGCTCCAGGTTGGTGAGCTTCTCCAACACGATTTCGTTCGATTTGAGCGAGGTCGCAAAATAGACCAACGTCTTGCTCAGTTCCATGAGCATGATGATCTCGCGATTTTGCATGGCGTGATAGAGGCGCAGTTCCAGCTTGTCGGATTCACGGTCGACTGTGCGCAGATAGCGCAGATACATCTGAGCGTTGCGATACAGAATCTGGAGGATGAACCGCGACTTCATGAAGGTGTTGAAATTGCGAATCTTGCCCTCCATGAAGGGATGCAAGACCGGAGTGTCCACGGAACAGACAGTGATGATGATGTCGCCAGTCACGATGATCGACAGAGGGATTGTTTCGTACCAATCCCGCCCGCCGCGATTTTCCACGGTTGGGATGTCGACAACGATCATGGTGTACTCGTCCTCGACGTCAACGCGAGAACGTTCCTCATCATCCAAGGAAGCTCGCAAGTCGGCGAGTTCGACGTCGTAATGGCCGGAAACTTTCGCCAGTTCGGCGTCACTGGGGTCGGTGAGTGATATCCATGAGCCCGGTACTGCACTCGTAATTTCTTCGATTTGGCCATCTACAGTATTGAAGGTCTTCATCATCGTCATCACCCGCCTTAGTACATTCGGCTAGGGTCTCACTCCCACGATTCCAGACACGTCAAACTGGCCTGAGGGGAATCCAAGTGGAAAGGTGATTTACGACCCTTATTTTACCGTCCTGAGGTTGTTGAGATACAACCAGACAGGCGGTACTCGTGGAGCTAGGGGGATTCGAACCCCCGACCCCCTCCATGCCATGGAGATGCGCTACCAGCTGCGCCATAGCCCCGAGTTACAAGCTTCACAGCCTATGCCACAGTCGGTCGCAGTACAAGTACTGCTCCTCGCCTCGCTAGCGAAAGCACACTGTGCTTTCACCGACGCTGCGGTGCCATAGCCCCGAGAAACCTTTGACAGGTTACACCACAGCCGCAGAAGTTTGCAAGCTGACAACACGCCCAGCATCTCGGTCGCACTGGTGGGGCTGCGTTTGGGCTACCTTGTGGAATCCGAGCTCGTTGTCCCTTTGCTGCCCGACGAAGTTGAACCGCTGGAAGTGGACGTGTTTGAGTCACTCGTTCCAGATTTTTGAGAGTCTGAATCTGACGGGGAAGACCCCTTGTCCGACGAACTTCCAGAGCTCTGGGAGCCTGACTGATTGGAATTCGTAGAGCCCGACGTTGACGAACCGGAATCACCAGTCGTAGATCCTGAATCAGAACCGGACGTCGAGGATCCCGAAGATCCGGACGACCCGGAGGAACCGGATGATCCCGAATCAGACGACGTCCCCGAGCTTCCTGAATCGTTCGAGCTCGAGGAACCAGAGGAGCCAGAATCCGTGGAGTCCTTGGAGGAGGAATCACCGTCGGTCGATGATTTTTCTTTGTTGTCGTTGGTGGTGGAATTTGAATCGGACTCACCACTGCCGGAGGGAGCCTTGTCGTGCGTCGTATCGTTGTCTTGCGGCGTCTGAGACTTCTGAACGGCGTCTCTGACGATAGTGTCAGTCCCCTGCCCGTTTGTCACCAGCAGAATAATTCCCACGGTGATGCCCACTGCGAGTAACCCGGAAATGACAGACACGAGGATGACCTTGCGGCGACGAGAGTGATCAGAAGTGCCGGCATCCGAGGTATCGCTGGGCTGGATGGAAGCCGGAAGTGGAATCGGCGGCGTATCCTGCGATATCGCGGAGGTTCGTGTCGCTCCCGTCACAACGGGCATCACCGTCGTATCCCCACTGGCCACGGCGCGTGTATCTGTCGCGGGATCCGGCGTGGGATCCGTCACCGGGGGAAGGGTCGTCGTCTCCTCACCAGTCGACTGGTGGGAAGAAGGATCGAAAGAGGCCGGAAGAGCTGTCGGCTCAATCCGCTGCGTACGAGCGGCACTCGATGCCGAACGCGGAGCCGCTGCGGAATCGGGATCGTCCTCACTGCCCCGAACCTTCTTGATCTTCTTGGAAGATTCCTTGAGGACGTTTTGGTACAGCTGCGAGGAAAAAGTAGAGATGATAGAGGCCACCGCAACGCCGATAATAGACCCCGCGAGGCCTATTTTCGCAGAGAAAAAGAAGACCGTGACGGCGGCGAGGCCGCTCGCCAAAATCTGTACCCACGAAATGTTGCGGAAGAATTTCTTCATCTACGCTCTCTATCCCAATCCAATTCTTGTGCGATAACGGGCCCGTGGTTGAACTCGAGAAGACGCCAACGGATCGTCCCGTCATCACGAACCATCGGTGCCAAACGCGACCAAAAGGCATTCCTCGGCGAAACCATGCTCATGAAGTCCTCTGAGCGCCCACTCAATCCCAGTATCTCCTGAAGGGTCTGAGAAATCCATGCGCCATGAGAGAACACGTAAAGATCTGTGTCGGGAGTAGCCCTCTGTACCCACTGCGTCAACGCCTGCTCCCCGCGCTGTCCCACGTGGTGCTTGGTCTCTGCTCCGTGCTTCAGCTCTCCGCCGAAGCCCGCCAACCAGGACGCACAATCCTGCGGCCACTCGCGTTTCAGGTCGTCGACCGCCTTACCTTCCCACTCTCCGAAACTGCGTTCACGGAAGCGTTCATCGAAATTGATGTCTACTCCCAGCTCATCGGCGAATGCGTGTGCCGTCGCCGCCGCGCGGTCGAGGTCGGACGCGACTACCAGCTCTTTCTCGCGCTTGCCGCGCCCCTTCCCCACGTAGAGCGAGCGCAGTTGCCTGCCGGTCTGCTCGACCTGCCAGCGACCCTGCTCGTCCAGAGGGATATCGACGTGGCCCTGGATCCTGCCCGCAGCGTTGTAACTAGTACGTCCGTGACGCACCAAAATCACGGAATGAGCGACGTGATCCTGGCGTGCGGGTTCGTGTTGCGACTCATCCATGATTTCTCCTACTCAGCGTGCTCCGAGCTTTCGGCGTGTTCGAGGCTGAACTCGATGCGCGGGCAATCCGCCCACAACTTCTCCAGCGCGTAGAAGTCACGCGCCTTCTCGTCCATCACGTGAACGACGAAGTCGCCATAATCCAGGAGCACCCATTCGGCTTCCTCAAGTCCTTCGCGAAAACGCGGCTTGATCTGTGAGCTCAAATAAAGCTGCTTCTCAACCTCTTCGGCGATGGAAATCACCTGACGGGGATTGTCCCCCGAAGCGATGAGGAAAGCGTCGGTAATCGCCAACGGTTCGGAAACGTCAAAGGCCACGATGTCGGTCGCCTTTGCCTCGTTCGCTGCCGCTGCCGCGATCTTGATGTCGCGAATTGATTCTTTAGTGGCGCTCAACTGTGCCTACTTTCTTTCTTCATTGTTGTTACTGGCGTCAGCGGTTGCATGTGGTGTCCAATTTTCCACAGCGTGCTGAGAGTTTTCGGAATAAACCATGGCGTTGTCCTCAACGTCGTGTCGCACCACCGAGCCCGCGCCCGTCGTCACGCCGGAACCCACAGTGACGGGGGCCACGAAGAGATTCCCCGCACCCACGTGAACGTTGGCGCCGATTTCCGTGTGATGCTTGTTAGTGCCGTCATAGTTCGCGGTGATGGTGCCGCCACCGACGTTGGTGTGCTCCGCAATGTGAGCGTCGCCGACGTAACTGAGGTGTGGAACTTTGCTGCCTTCGTCGATGTGAGCCTTCTTCATCTCCACGAATGCGCCGGCCTTCGTATTGGCAGCGAGCTCGTTGCCGGGGCGCAGATACGTCCAGGGGCCGATGTTTGCCTTCTCACCGATGTGCGTCTCCTGAACACGGGAGCGCTCCACGTGTGCTCCGGCCTCGATATGGGCGTCGATCAGCGTGGTGTAGGGGCCGACGACGGCGCCCTCCTCCACCCTCGTCTTGCCCTGGAGGAAACTACCGGGGAGCACTTCGACGTCTCGGGCAAGCACCACGTCGTCGTCGATCCACGTAGTGGACGGATCTAAAATGGTGACGCCGTCGCGCATCCAACGCTCACAGACTCGCTTATTGTGAAGCGAGGCGAGGTGGGCCAATTGCACACGGTCATTGATGCCCTCCGCGAGCTCGGAATCCGGCGCCTCATAGGCACCCACCGCACCGAACTGGCGGGCGGTCTCAAGCGCGTCAGTGAGGTAGAACTCCTTCTGCGCATTGTCTGCGTCGAGGTTCTGTGTGGCCTTCAAAAGTACGGATGGCTCGAACACATAGACGGAAGTGTTGACTTCCTTGACGTCGCGCTCGGCGGTATTGGCGTCCTTCTGCTCGACGATGCGCTGCACGTGCCCGCTCTCGTCGCGGATGATGCGACCATAACCGAAGGGATTGGCGAGCGTGGTGGTGAGCACCGTCGCAGCGTTGCCCTGTTCCTTGTGGGCGTTCGTCAGCGCTTGCAACGTTTCCGTGTCGAGCAGCGGCATGTCGGAAGCGATGATCAGCACCGGTCCCTGCTGCGCCTCGAGACGTGAGGAGATGGACGCGAGCGCGCATTGAACCGCGCGACCAGTGCCAGGAATGTCGTCCTGCTTCACGATGATGGCGTCAGGCGTGTAGGAACTGGCGGCCTGCGCCACTCGTTCGCCTTCAAAACGCACCACGACTGCGGTGGTGACGGGATTGAGCCCCTCAACCGATGTCATGACTCGATGAAGCAGCGTCTTACCACCCAGCGTGTGCAACACCTTCGGCGTTGCGGACTTCATACGAGTGCTCTCCCCCGCCGCAAGAATGATCGCTGCGGTGAGGCTCGAGCCCTGCGACATTTCCGTCTGTGACATTTCCACCTGTTCTGCCTTCGATTCTGACATATCTCTTTCCGTGACTCCCCTGTGTGTCCCGTGTTCCCTGGTGCTCCGGGTGTTCCCCAGCGGTCAGATCTCGATTTGACCCGTCTTCGCGACGTCGATGAGGTTCGCGATGCCGTCAACCACCTTGTTGGGACGGAAGGGGAAGTTTTCCACCTCGTCACGCTTGGTGATGCCGCTGAGAACGAGGAAGGTGTTGAGACCCGCCTCGACGCCTGCGATGACGTCGGTATCCATGCGATCGCCGATCATGGCGGTGGTTTCGGAGTGTCCGCCGACGCGGTTGATCGCCGTACGGAACATGACCGGGTTGGGCTTGCCGACGAAGTAAGGCTCCTTGCCTGTCGCCTTAGTGATGAGCGCCGCCACAGAACCCGCGGCGGGCAAGATGCCATGCTCGCTCGGACCAGTGGGGTCGGGATTCGTGCAGATGAAGCGCGATCCCGCGAGGATGAGACGAATGGCGGTGGTCAGTGATTCAAAGGAATACGTGCGTGTTTCGCCCAGAATGACATAGTCGGGCTTGTTGTCGGACAGAATGTAACCGGCCTCGTGCAACGCGGTGGTCAAACCCGCTTCGCCGATGACATAAGCGGAGCCATTGGGAATTTGGTGAGACACGAATTCGGCCGTAGCCAGCGCCGAGGTCCAGATGAATTCTTCAGGTACGTCGATGCCCGAACGCTTGAGTCGCGCGGAGAGGTCTCGCGGAGTGAAGATCGGATTGTTAGTGAGAACGAGGAAACGACGATCGTTGCGCTTCAACTCTTCAATGAACTCGGCCGCACCCGGCAAGGCGGTGTTTTCATGGACGAGTACACCGTCCATATCGGTCAACCACGTCTCGATCTCTTTTGTTGCCATTCGAGTCCTCCATTGATTCCATCACATTCGTCCGATGTTCATTCTCACACAGCGGGTAGATGTGTTCGCGAAAAATCGGCTATCACCATAAAAGAATGACAATGTCCGTTACCAGCCGGTGTCGAACTTCCCCATTCATCCATAGTTCTCCCGTTTTCCCCTTCCACTCTCCATTTTTTCCTCTCCTCCCCTCCTCCCTTGTCCTTGTCCGGCTTCAACACCAGTCTCATGCCCTGTCACTGTCACTTTCTTGGTCCCTGCCCCATCCCTGTCCCTGTCTCAATCCTCATCCCTGAGGATTTATCACCTTCTTTTTCACAAGATGGGCGATATCTGCATCAAGTGGGCGATAAATGACCTTGAATATCCAAAAATAGGCCGAATATCGCCCACTTGATGCAGATATCGCCCACTCAAGCCCCTCCCCACTCACTCATGGAAATCTCGGGACCTAAAAAGGGAGTGACTGAAGATTGATAATTTCGCACCGAATGAATTCTCCGAATCAGTGCGAAAACATCTCGACCCAACATCGTTGAAACGACGGCCTTTAGTGGAAAAGGGACTTTCGCACCGGATGGGATTCTCGAATCAGTGCGAAGATACCTCAGCTTGTCAATGGTCTTTCGCACCAATGAGGCCTGACGCTAGGGGCTTGGAACGGACCCCAGATCAAAGGTGCGAACAGGGATTATAAGGTGTCACAAGGATCACGGGGATTACAGGGATATAGGTTTGAGGGTTACGGGGGTCAGGGGTTACAGGGATCGCAAAGGCCAGAAGTCAAAAAAGCAAAGGAGCCGCACGCCGAAACGTACGACTCCTCACTGCAGCAGTTCCCCCACCTGGATTCGAACCAAGACTAAGGGTTCCAAAGACCCGTGTGCTGCCATTACACCATGGGGGAATTGACCGGGGTCAACTGCTCGATTATGCCAGCAATCAACCCGTGCGGTCAAGTTCAATTATCTGAGCCGTGTGGCTCATTTCACTGAAATCAGGCGAAGAGGAAGTTCTCGCCGTGATGGGTGGGATAGTGGTCGAAGATGTCGGCCACGGATCCGTCCGTGAAGACGGCCTTCATCGCAGACGCCAGCAGCGGCGCGATGGAGAGGACGGTCAAACCATCCCAGCGCTTCTCCTGAGGGATCGGGACCGTGTCGGTGAGGATGACCTCGCGCGCGCCACAATTCTGCAGGCGCTCGACAGCGGGGCCGGAGAGCACGCCATGGGTTGCGACGACCGTGACGGACTTGGCGCCAGCGGCCTGCAGAACCTTACATGCCTCAGCAATGGTGCCACCGGTGTCAATGAGGTCGTCGACCAAGACGCAGTCCTTGCCGTTGACGTCGCCCACCACACGGTTGGCAACGGCGTGGTTCGGACGAGTGATGTCGCGCGTCTTGTGGACGAAGGCCAGAGGACCGCCGCCCAGACGAGCGGCCCACTGCTCTGCCACGCGAATGCGGCCAGCGTCAGGAGACACCACAGCAATATTGTCGGTGCCCATGCGGTCACGGACGTAATCGACGAGTACAGGCATCGCCTGCAGGTGGTCAACGGGGCCGTTGAAGAAGCCCTGGGACTGAGCGGCGTGCAGATCGACCGACATGATGCGGTCGGCTCCGGCAGCCTCAAACAGATCGAACATCAAGCGGCAGGAGATAGGTTCACGGCCGCGATGCTTCTTATCCTGACGGGAATAACCCAAAAACGGAACCACCGCAGTGATGGAGCGAGCCGACGCGCGCTTGAGCGCATCGATCATAATGAGCTGCTCCATGATCCACTTGTTGATAGGCTGAGTGTGCGATTGAAGCACAAAGACATCGGCACCGCGCACGGACTCCGTGAAACGAACGTAAATCTCACCGTTCGCGAAGTCGTAAGCCGTGGTCTCCAGAACGTCAATACCAAGCTGGTCTGCAACGTGCTGAGCGAGTTTTGGATGCGCCCTGCCCGTTACAAGTATGAGATTTTTATCTGGTGTACCTTCGAGGATTACGCTCACCCTAGGTTCTCCCAACGTATGTAGCCATGAGTCTCGGACCGAACACAAACATACTAGCGATGAAACCCGACACCCAGCCCGTTTCCGACACGCACACTACCCCGCCACATGGGGGCAAAAATCACTCCTGCGAATACAGCCCGTGCTTGCCGATATACTGCACCACTCCGTCGGGAACCAGGTACCACACAGGCTCCCCCATCGCGGCCCTACGGCGAACGTCGGTGGAAGAGATCGCCAACGCAGGGATTTCCAAAACGTCGACTCGGTCACGCGGCAGGAAACTGATGTCCACTGAATACCCGGGACGTGTCACTGCCACGAAGTGCGCGAGATCGAACATCTTGCCGGCGTCTTTCCACTTGAGAATCTCCGCCACGGCGTCCGCTCCGGTGATGAAGAAGAGCTCCGCCTCATCGCCGTATTCTTCGCGCAGATCCCGCAGCGTGTCGATGGTATACGTGGCTCCCGGCCGGTCGATGTCAACGCGGGAAACTGTGAACTGCGGATTTGACGACGTGGCGATCACCGTCATGAGGTAGCGATCCTCGGCGTTCGTGACCTTCTTGTCGATCTTGAAAATGGGTCGCCCGGTCGGAACGAAAATCACCTCGTCCAGATCGTAAACCCACGCGACTTCGGATGCTGCCACCAAGTGCCCGTTGTGAATCGGGTCGAAGGTGCCACCCATGATGCCGATACGCAACCGGCGATGCACGTTGCCCCGTGCAGATTTTTTTTGAGACAGCGCATGAGGTTCGATGAGCTCGTGCTGCGGAGTCACAGAGAGGGATGACGACTTGCGCCCCTCCCCTTCCTCAGTGGAAGTGGCGTCGAGGAACACCTCAGCCTCCTGCATGTTCTGTGCATTCTCAGAGCTCATATCAAATCCTTTTCCACGCTCAGTGCGAGGCATGCGAGGAGTGCGAAGTGTGCGGCCTGTCTGCCACGCCCTCGACCTGGAAGCCGGATCGCAGCCGGGCACCCTTCAGATCAGGAGCAGCGATCTTGGCCATATCCTCGTTCCACTCCTCCTCCACCACGCGGCGAATCTCTGCGAAGGTGGGCAGCAGGAAGTCTGGTTGGAAATTCTTGCGAACCTGGGCCACGTTCTCCGTGACGCGAATGAGCGACTCCGCCATGGCTTCGGAATCGTCGTCTCGCTCTGCCTTCCTGAACTGCTTGAGATATTTCTCCACGCAGTCGGACTTGGTGACGACCTCCGCCTTCTGCTGCTCAGTGAGCTTGCGCAGATGGGGATCGTTGAATTCGGGCCACCCCATGAGCACGGCGTCGGAGTACTCCAGCGCGGCACGCTGGGAGGCACTGGGAATTCCGTCCTCGACCTGAATGAGAAAGACGTAGCGAACCTGACTGAGCCGCTCCGAAGCGACCTTCAGCCACTGGTAGGTATCCTCGTGATTGGGGCGAGACAGTGGTTCAGCACCGCGGTAGGGATCCGAAAGATCCACCGCCGAATCTTGAGAACCGTTGGGAGATAAATTCACGGGCGCACCTGTCCATTTCCATAGGCGACCCATTTGGTAGTCGTCAGTTCTTCGAGGCCCATGGGCCCACGTGCGTGCAACTTCTGGGTTGAGATTCCCAGCTCAGCACCGAGGCCAAACATGCCACCGTCAGTGAAGCGCGTGGAGGCGTTGACCATGACCACCGCCGAGTCGATGCGGGAGGTAAATTCCTCGATGACCGAGTAATCCTGCGAAAGAATCGCCTCCGTGTGCCCGGTGCTGAAAGTGTTGATGTGCTCAATGGCCTCGTCGAGTGAATCGACGATCTTGACTCCCATTTTGAGTGCGAGATACTCGGTACTCCAGTCGGAATCGTCGGCCAACGAAATGCTGAGACCCGGGATGGTGACCTTGTCCATCAATTCCATCGTGGACCGATCCGCCTTGATGACGACACCCTTCTCCTCCAGTGCCTCGAGGACGCGCGGCAGGAATTGCGCGGCCACACGGCGATGCACCAGCAGCTTCTCGGCGGCGTTGCAGACGCCGACGCGCTGTGTCTTGGAATTGATGACGATGGGGACGGCCGCGTCGAGATCGGCAGATTCGTCCACGTATATATGCACGTTGCCCGAGCCAGTCTCGATGACGGGAACCTTGGAATTCTCGACCACGGACTTGATGAGGCCCGCTCCCCCTCGAGGAACGAGGACGTCGATGGAACCGCGTGCCTGCATCATGGCAGTGGCGCCGACGCGACCCAGAGGATCAACCGTCTGCACCAGGCTGGGGTCGAGGCCGTGATTGCTGAGCACCTCGCCGATGACGCGAATGGTGGCGGCATTCGTGCGCTGAGCAGCGTGCCCGCCGCGCAGAATGACCGCGTTACCGGACTTGAGTGTCAGAGCCGCCACATCCACCGTCACGTTGGGTCGGGCCTCGTAGATCATGCCCACGATTCCCATGGGTACTCGAGATTGAGTCAGCCGCATGCCGTTGGGAAGGTTGCGGCCGCGTACCACCTCTCCTACGGGGTCAGCCAATTCCGCCACCGTGAGCACGCCCTCGGCGCTCGCCTTGATGCGGTCTGGGGTAAAGCTCAGTCGATCGAGGAGCCCTTCGTCCATGCCTTCGGCGGCAGCGGCCGTCATGTCCTGCTGATTGGCAGCAGCAATCGCAGCGGAATTTTCCACCAACGCCGCCGCAATGTCGCGCAAGGCGGCGTTTTTCGCACTGCTCGTCGCCCGCGCCAAGTCGCCCTGATGCCTGCGAGCAGTCCGTGCCATCGCAGTAACCCGCTCAAGGGCCTGTGCGATGTCGCGCTCGGGCGCTGGTGTCGCGTCGGTCCCGTGACTGCCTTTATCGTCCGTCATGCGCGGTTCCTTCCTCCATAAACTTCACACTGCCAACCACCATACAACTACCCTGTCAGTCGACCTGGTCCAGTCCCGGGTACAGCGGGAAGTCCTCGGTCAGCTTGTCGACGCGCGCCCTGAGAGCCGCGACATCGGCGGACGCACCTGCCGCCAGAGCGGTGCCAATGACGTCGGCGACCTCCTCGTATTCCTTGGTCCCAAAACCACGGGTCGCGAGCGCGGCCGTACCGATGCGCAGACCTGAGGCCACGGAGGCCGGTCGCGGATCGAAGGGAACCGTGTTGCGGTTGATGGTGATGCCCACCTGAGCGAGGAGGTCCTCACCCTGCTGCCCATCGAGCTCGGAGTTACGCAGGTCAACCATCACCAAGTGCACGTCGGTACCGCCGGTGAGAATGCTGATGCCGTTGTCGGCGACGTCCTTCGCTGTGAGGCGTTCGGCGAGAATGCGTGCGCCCTCGAGCGTGCGCTCCATTCTCCCCTTGAATTCGGGGGTTCCGGCCACCTTGAAAGAGACCGCCTTGCCCGCGATAACGTGCATGAGCGGACCACCCTGCTGCCCAGGGAACACGGAGGAATTCAACTTCTTGCGGTACTCGTCCTTTGCGAGAATAAATCCGGAACGAGGTCCACCGAGGGTCTTGTGCGCCGTCGACGACACGACGTCTGCGAAGGGAACCGGTGAGGGATGCAATCCCGCCGCCACGAGACCGGCGAAGTGCGCCATGTCCACCCAGAACTTGGCACCGACCTCGTCGGCGATCTCCTTCATCGCCTTGAAATCTTCGATGCGCGGGTAGGCACTCCAGCCACCGATGATGAGTGCCGGATGGGTCTCGAGCGCACGTTGGCGAATGATTTCAGGCTCAATGCGGAAGGTCTGCGGGTCCACGCCGTAGGATTCCGCGTGGTAAAAACGTCCAGAGAAATTGATCTTCATGCCGTGGGTCAGGTGACCACCGTGATCGAGAGCGAGGCCGAGAATCGTATCCCCCGGCTTGACGAGCGCACCGTAGACGGCCGCATTTGCCTGTGCTCCGGAATGGGGTTGCACGTTGACGTACTCCGCACCGAAGAGCTTCTTGGCGCGCTCGATCGCAATATTTTCGATCTTGTCGACCTGTTCGCAGCCACCGTAATAGCGGCGTCCCGGGTAGCCCTCCGCATACTTATTGGTGAGCACGGAGCCCTGAGCCTGAAGAACCGCACGGGGTACGAAATTCTCAGAGGCGATCATTTCGAGACCCGACTGCTGACGGTTGAGTTCGGCGGTCAGAATTTCCGAGATTTCCGGGTCGGCCTGCGAGATCGGAGAATTAAAGATATCGTTCGGTGTCTGTGCTGAGGATGGTGTTGTCATGGTGTCCTTTCTCCAAGGCGGATCCGGCTCTTCATTGAACTGCGTCGCCCAGGAGGGCGAACGAACCAGATTGATTGAAATTGTAGAGGATAGCCAGACCTTTGATGTTTCCGCGGGTCTTTTTGCTTCCCTTCACACTCTCGTTACCACAGACGCGGCGCCTGCGTGAAGTCGGTGATGGTGCCCTCGGCAACCCTTTTTATTTCGCGCCAATCTTGCTCCGACGACTCATCGAGAACACCCCAGGCGTGCATGCCCGCTCGTGACGACGAGCGCACCCCAGTGAGGATGTCTTCGAAAACGTAGCAATCACGAGGTTTGACACCGATCTTGCCGGCGGCATACAGGTAGATATCGGCGTGTTTCTTGCCGCGCTGAACGTCGTCTGTCGAGCACAGTGCATCAAAAATGCCGTGCAACCCAACATGGTCGAGGGCGGCGTCGCGAAGAACCGGCGACAAACTCGTCGCGACGGCGAGCGGGACTCCGTGCGCGTGCAGCTGCATGAGATAGTCCACCGCGTGGGGCTTCGCCTGCACGGTGTGGGTATAGGAGTGGTAGACCATCTGATTCCACTCGTCCATGAGCTGGGCGGGAGTGTCCGAAAGGCCGAAGCGCTCGATGGTGTAGCGAGCGATCTCCTCGAAGGGCAGGGCGATGACGGCGGCACTGTAGTCGGCGGGCATCGTCAGCCCGCGCTTGGCAAAGAAATCGATGTCGACCTGGGTCCACACACCCATCGAATCGAGCAGAGTTCCGTCCATGTCAAAGACTCCACCGCGTTGAGATTCCACTATCTGTCTCACTCCCCCGCCGACGTCAAAGTGCTCTGCTCCAGCAGCTCGTGTGCGTGGCGCACGGAGGTCTCAGAGTCGGAACCCGACAGCATGCGTGCGATTTCCGCCTCGCGAGCAGAGTCCCTCACCTCGCTCACGCTCGTTTCGATGGAATCATCACTCGCCCCAGAAGCGGCCTTTTTCACGACGAATTGAGCATCCGCCCACGACGCCACCTGCGCCAAATGAGTCACCACGATCACCTGCGAACTCCTGGCCAGCCGCGCCAATCGCTTACCGAGTTCGACGGCCGCCTCGCCACCAACGCCGGCGTCGACCTCGTCGAAGACGAAAGTCATGGCAGGAACAGCAGCCGCAGTGGAAGCCTTGGGTTCCGACGTCGCCACACGGTCGGCGAGTGCGAGTTCCATTGCCAGCATGAGGCGACTCAACTCGCCGCCCGACGCGCTCTTGCCCAGCGGGCGTTCACCGGCTCCGGGGAAGGCGGTAAAAAGAAAGTTGACATCGTCAACCCCGTTGGCGGTGAGTGCATCGTCGCCGGTCCGCATCGTCACGCTCACGCTGAGCTTGGCCCCGGGCATCGCCAGGGACGAAAGCTCACTGCTGACACGCTCCGACAAAATCTGAGCCGCATCCCTTCTGCTCGTGTGAACCTCGCGCGCAACGCTCAAAGCCTTCTCCCGCGCCTCGGCGCGTTGCTGTGTCAATTCCTCCACCTTTTCGGGGGAAGCATCCACGTCTTCGAGCTCGAAAACCGCCTTCTCGTGCCAGGCGCGCACTTCCTCAATGCTGGGACCCCAGCGGCGAGTCAGCTCATTCAAATCGTGAATGCGCTCGTTGATGTGGTCGAGATCTGCGTCGTCGCCCTCCACGGATTCCAACTGTTGTGAGAGCGAGAACACGACGTCCGACACCTTGGTGTTGACCTCGTCGAGCTCATCCGCCAGAGCCGCAATGTCGGGGAGATTGCGCACGCCGCGCAACGCACTCGCTGCCTGAGAGAGCAGGCTGACGACTGAGGCCGCGTCGGTGTCGTCACTCACTTGCGAAGAATCGAGGGCGGCGAGCGCCCCTCCGACCGCGTCCGTGATTGACGCGGCGTTTTCGATGCGGTCGCGCTGGAGCTTCAGTTCCTCGTCCTCGTGAGGCTGAGGATCGACGCGCTCAATGTAGCCGATAGAGTCACGCAGATAATCCGCGCGCTGACGGGCCTGTGCCTGCTGCCCGGCCAGGTGCTGCAAACGGTCGTCGAGACGACGGAATTCCTGCCACGCCTGAGCGTAGGCATCGCGCTGTTTCGTGTTGCGCGCAAAGGAATCGAGGAAATCACGCTGCCGCGCGGAGGAGACCAGTCGCAGCTGATCGGATTGGCCATGGACAGTGATGAGCTGTTCAGAGACCTCCTGCAACACGCCACGAGGAACCGTGTGCCCGCTCAAAATCGCCTTCGAGCGCCCCGATTGGGGCACCTGTCGAGTGAGAAACACCTCGTTGTCTTCGACGCTGATGCCCGCGTTCTCGGCAAGCTCGCGTGCCACTGGAGACCCGGACACATCGAAAATTGCCTGAGCCCAGGTTCCGGATTCACCGGCACTGACTCGATCTGAGTCCGCCTGTCCGCCGCGCACCAGCGCCAGGGCGTTGAGCAGCATGGATTTGCCCGCACCCGTCTCACCAGTGATGGCAGTCATTGCCGGAGAAAACGTCACGTCGGCCGAATGAATGGGGCCTAAATTCCTGATATCAAGCTCGCTGAGCATCGAAAATTAATCCTCTTCCTGCGAGTTCTTCCGCACCTCTTCGCCCGACTCACGCGCGATCCGACGCTGTTCACGCCAGCCCACGACGGGGAGGTCAAACTTCGTCACGAGTCGTTGAGTGAAGGGGACGCCGGAGAGACGGGCGAGACGCAGCCGATCCGTCGACTGCGACACCACGATGGAGGTGCCACGCGGCAGCTGCAAGGTGCGGCGTCCATCGCACGAGATCCATCCCTCGGAGTCCGAATCGGGCAGAATGTCGATGCGGAAGCTCGACTGTGAACCGATGAGCAGTGGCCGCGCGAAGAGCGCATGCGCCGCGAGGGGAACAAGTTGAAGGGCCTCGACTGTGGGCCAGATGATCGGGCCACCCGCCGAGAAGGCATAGGCCGTTGATCCCGTGGGGGTAGAGACGATGACACCGTCCGCGCCGAAGGAGCTCATCTCGACGCCGTCGACCTTGATGCCGAGCTCGACCATCATCCCTCGGTCGACCTTCTCAATCGTCACGTCGTTGAGCGCCCAGTCCGTCAGGGGTTCAGAACCATCGGGCAAGTACACCTGCACATGGGCGAGGGTGCGCTCGTCAATCTGATAGTCGTGATCAGCAATTTTGCGGATCGCTTCGGAGATCTGGAAGCTCTCAAACTCCGCCAAGAATCCTACGTGACCCATGTTGATGCCAAGAATGGGAATGGAGGTTCCCTTGACCAGTTCCGCGGCGCGCAGAATGGTGCCGTCCCCGCCTAGAACCACCACGATCTCGGCATCTTCGTCGATGCTCGTCGCCGGCGTCGCACCCAGAGGTGCCGCGGCCAGATTCTCGTTGAGAGAGACGTCAAAACCACTGTGCTGCAACTGATGCACGACTTCCGCTACAGTTGAGCCGCCGGCTGTCAGCTTGCGATGCGTGACAACGATTGCGGTGCGTTTACCTGTCATGGACGCATCTCCCTTCGTCTTTCACACAATCCTAATTGCACATTGTGTTTTACGTCGAACGGTGAGCGCCGGGCAGTGTGCGACATCATGACGCCTGACGCAGCCACAAAAGATACTCGACGTTGCCGTGCGTTCCCTCGATGGGCGAGACCGTCTGCGCGACCACGCTCAATCCCTGCTCTGTCGCACAGTTCTTCACCGTCTCTAGGCTTTCCTCGCGCAACCGCGTATCGGTCACGATGCCGTCCTTACCGAGGTTTCCCTTTCCCACCTCAAACTGTGGCTTGACGAGAAGCACGATTTCCGCGCGAGGGGCCGCGATCTTTGCAATGACGGGGATCACGTAGGTCAGCGAGATGAACGACACGTCAGAGACGACGTACGTGGGCCTGTACGCAAGATCCTCAGGCTCCACATCGCGGATATTGGTGCCACTCATTTCGAGGACGCGCTCATCGGCGCGAATCTCGTCCACGAGCTGGCCATGACCCACGTCGAGTGCGATGACTCGACGCGCCCCGTGCTCCAGCAAGACTTGGGTGAAGCCCCCTGTTGAAGCTCCAATGTCCAAGCAATCGCGATCCATTGGACTTGGCAGACCAAGCGGGCCAAATGCCTCCAGCGCCCCGAGAAGCTTGTAGACTCCGCGAGACACATATTGATGCCCCTGCGCAATGACCTCGACGGATGAATCCGGCCTCACCTTGCGCGAGTGTTTGGTTTCGACATGTCCATCGACGCTGACCGCACCCGATTCAATGAGGCGTTGCGCCTTGGTTCTCGTCTCCGCCAGCCCTCTGTGCACCAGCACCATGTCGAGGCGGAGCGACGCAGGTGCTGTAATCTCGGCATCTGTCGGTGTTCCCTGCGTCTGTCGCTCCCCGAGGTCGAGCCATGGCCGAGCTTTGCGAACTTCCGGTTTGCCCTGTGGCATATGCGCGCGGGCCCGTGAAACAGGGCGCATGCTAGCGACCCGTCACGTCGTCAAGCGTGTGATGAAGCTGATCGAGGACCGACGTAAATGCCTCTGCGCGTTGGGCGTCGTCGAGCTCATCGAGATGTGCCAGCTGCGGGAACGCAGAGGTAATGTCGTCGTCGCTCGCTTGACTCGCTTGACTCACCTGACTCACTTGGAGGCCACCTCATCCGTCTCATCCGCGTGAAGGTCAAATTTCGGCAGCGACACTTCGCCGAGATCGACTCCACGGTCTGCCAGATCCCACGCGAGAGCGCACGCGGCACGCAGGGCATCGAGCGAATGACGGGCCACCGCGGACGCCGTTTTCGAGGTGGAAACGGCACCGTCGCTCCATTCCTCGGGAGCGAGCGAGGCGACGGTCATTGTGTCCATGCTGTACTGCGCCACCATGTCGCCCAAGCGATACCGATTCTCGCCCACGTGTTCCGGGGCCACGTGCACCTCATTGAGTCCACGAAGATCTTGGGAGATGTAAGTCGGTCGCTGGACCGGCTTCGCCGTCATCAACTGTTGGGGGTCGGCGACTCCGGTCAGCACGACGAGCGAGTCGTAGCCTCCGCGATTGGCGGCCTCGATGTCAGTATCCAGCCGATCTCCCACGGGCAGGGAGCGTTCAATCGGCACGAGATCGTGGCCCTCGTCGGCGTTCATGGAACGCTCTTCGTCGTACATCGCCGACTCTGGTTTGCCCGCGGACGCGACCGGCTGCACACCCGTCGCCGTGATGACCGCGTTGATGAGCGAACCGCTTCCCGGGGCGATGCCCATTTCGCGCGGAATCGTCAAGTCCCTATTCGTCACGAAATACGCGGCTCCCGCCTCCACGGCATACGCCGCCTGGGCGAGTTCATTCCAAGTGATCTCCGGACGCCACCCTTGCAGAACGGCGTCAGGACGGTCCACTGCGGACTCGACCAGTGTGAGTCCGGCCTTGCGCACCTCGTCGCGCAGATGCTCCGATCCGACGGCCAGCACCGTGCTGCCCTGGGGCAGGTGATGGGCGACCATGCGCGCACCCACGACCGAAGAGGTGATGATCTGCTGGGCGCTGACCTCCACACCAAAGCCGGCAAGCTGGTCGGCGACCACCTGCTGGTAGCGCGAGGAGTTGTTGGTGGTATAGCTGACAAACATGCCAGCTTCCTGGGCCGCGGTGATGGCCTGGGCCGCATGCTCCACAGGGTTTTTGCCCCGGTAGACAACCCCGTCGAGGTCGAGCAGGCCCAAGCTGTACTTTTCAGCGAGACTTGTGCCGCTCGACTTCAAGCCCGGATGAGTGAAACGCTCGCTCATGCTGACATGACTCCTGGAGCCCACGGCGTCTCGTTGCCCGCGACCGTCGCGTTTGCGGGATCGCCAAAGTTTGGCGCCGGTTTGGTCGCGGCCTTGGGTTCAGCCTCGGATGAACCTTCGGCGTCTGCCTCCTCCGGGAACTGATAGCTGAAGTCGTGGGGATCGATGCCGAGTCCCGCGAGGATCGAGTCCGGAACCTCTTCGAGGTCGTTGTCAATCACGGGTTCTTCCTCGTCCTCTTCGTCGGCGTCGGCGTAGGCCTCCTCCAGACGATCGAGTTCAGAGTCGAGCGCGAGAGAATCCTCGTGGCGACCCGCTTGATCGAGGAAGTTCTGCTCTGCCTGAACGGCTCGCATGCGGTATCCGCCGCTGACACCCTTCGACTTGCTGAGCATGTCGACGATCTTGATGGCCTGATCGATCTGTCCGAGATCGGAGTATGCCCCCGCGAAGACGAGGAGCATCTCCGCCTTGGAATCACCTTCCAGATCCTTCGCATCGTCAGAAAGCGCAATATCGATGGCCTTTTGCGGATGACCCAAACCACGCTCACAATCGGCGATGAAGGGCAGATAATCGATCTGGCCGTTCATGCGACGAGCAGTCCGGAATTCCTTGAGGGCTGTCTTGTAATCTCCTGCTCGGTAGGAGATGAAAGCGAGCGTCTCGCGGGCAATATCGATGCGCGACGCCTGGCGCGCGACCCACTGTGCGTGCTCCAGAGCCTGTTCAGGCTCGCTCTCTTCGAGCGAGTAGGCCGCCAACATGTGCAGACCGATGTTCTCGGCGTGCTCCTTGCTCAGGCTGCGCAGGCGAATCTTCTCGTCTTTGGAGAGCATCGACCATTCCATGCCGGCAGGCATCCGCGGTTCGTCGGGACGACGATGCGTGTACGGATTCTGCGAGGGGAACGAGAGCGTCCCGTCGGAGTTGCGGCGCGGCCCATCGTGAAAGCCGGAGTTGTAGCCGCCTCTTCGGTCGCCACCACGATCATCTCGGCGGTCATCACGATGGAAATTGTCGCGGTGGAAACCGCCACGATCTCCCCGGTCATTCCTGTTGTCATTCCTACGGTCGAAGCCTCCACGGCGATCACCATAACCCCTGTGATCGTCATGGCCGTTGTTGCGATGCTCGTCTCGGCGGTCCCCACGATGTTCATCGTCACGATGGAAGTTCTTGCGATACGGACGATCCCCATCCTTGTGGAAATCATTGCGCTTGAAGCCCTCTCTGCGATCGCCACCGCGACGGTCGTCCCTGCGATCATCATTGCGACGGTCATCACGGTGCCCATATCCACCACGATCATTGCGCTTGAAACCGTCCCTGCGATCGCCACCCCGACGGTCGTCACGACGATCCCTGTCGCGCCGGTCATCTCTGTGGAAATCACGGCCTCCACCCCGGCGGTCATCATCGTGGTGGAAATTCTTGCGATACGGACGATCCCCATCCTTGTGGAAATCATTGCGACGATCTCCGCGATCGTCACGGTGCCCATAACCCTTGTGGAAACCACCACGGTCGTCGTTACGACGGTCGCCGTAACCTCTGCGATCACGATCGCCGTCTCCTCCGCGATT
>JALCOX010000029.1 GCA_022649925.1 Bifidobacteriaceae bacterium
AACGATGTCGTCAATGAGTTTCTCAGGGGTCGTGCCCGCGAATTTTGCCTCCGAGGTCAGCACCAGGCGATGGGCGAGAACGGGGCGCGCGAGAGCAGAGACGTCATCTGGAATCACGTAATTGCGCCCGTCGGCCGCTGCGAACACCTTCGCACAGCGCACGAGTGCCAACGCGCCTCGCGTGGAGGCACCGACCTCGATGTGCCGGGCGTCGTGGCGCGTTGCCTCTACCAGGCGGGTGACGTATTCGAGGAGCGAATCGTGAACGTAGACGCCGGCGGCGATGTCGCGCAGCGGTTGCACCTGTGCGTCTGTGATGACGGGGCGCACGCCCGAGGCACGGTCGGCCACAGTGGCCTGCTTGAGGATGGAGAGGCTGGCCTGGTGACTGGGATTTCCCAGGGAGGTCTTGATGAGGAACCTGTCGAGCTGCGCCTCGGGAAGCCTGTAGGTTCCCAGTTGCTCGATGGGGTTTTGGGTGGCGATGACGATGAAGGGCTGCGGCACCGCGTGCGAGACTCCGTCGACGGTGACGCGCTGCTCCTCCATGACCTCGAGTAGGGCCGACTGCGTCTTCGGTGAGGCGCGGTTGATCTCGTCGGCCAGCACGACTGAGGCGAAGATGGGGCCCTCCCGGAAGGTGAAGCGAGCCTTTTCCTGGTCGTAGAAGGTGACTCCGACCACGTCGGAGGGGAGCAGATCCGGAGTGAACTGAAGGCGTTTGAAACTTGCCCTCAACGAGTTGGCCAGACCGCGTGCGAGCTGAGTTTTGCCGGTTCCAGGGTTGTCTTCCAGCAAGACGTGGCCGTCGGCGAAGAGCGCTGTTGCCACCAACTTGATGACGTCGCGCTTACCGAGGACGACGTGCGAGATGTTGGTGACGAGCGAGGTGAAAACCTGCGCGAAGTGACGCACGTCCGAAGGCCCGACCTGCTGGCGCTGCGATGACTGAGACGGTGCTGCCTGGCGCATGCCGAGGATCGTTGCGTCGTCCGTGTCTCGGACTCTCGAGCTCAGGAGTGTGCTGTCGTCGTCGGGGGTGTTGTCTTGACTCATGGGAGAACCTTTCGGGGAATGGCGAGGAATCATGACGTTTCCTCGATCGAGTAACGCGATGCTGTCTGTGAGAGGGACCAGAGGTGGTCTTCAAAGGTGGAGGGCAGGAATTGAGCGGGGGAATTTCCCGAGGAATTTGGTGTCCGCGCGGTGACGTCGGTGACGTCTACGGGCGTGCTCGTCGCCAGAATGTGGTCGTAGGCAATGAGCTCAAGGCTTGCTCTAGCTCCGGTGCACGCCGCCGTGACGTGGAGCGTGATCGTCTCTGTTGAATATTTCTGCGGCAGTGCATCGCAGCCGCTGATTTCCAGGCGGGTCGTAAAGGCGGTCTTGTCGTCCGGGAGGCGACCGCCGGTCACAGTGTAGCGATAGCTGAGAAGCCCGGTCGCCGTGTCCCGCTCGACGGAGGTCAAAGATACCGTTCCGGTGGTGAGCTTCTTCATGGTGACTCGACGTTGTGTCGATTTCGAACCGGCGTGTGCGAAGTCTGCCGTCAGCGACAGCGTCACCTCGCCGCCGGCGTACCAAATCCGGGCAGGGACGCTGACCGTGAAACTCGTCTTTTCCCCGCCCTCGACGGCGCAGGCGACCCCGTCGACCGAGCACTTCCACCCCGTGAAGGTCTGCCCCTGGGTATCAACGCTGAGCGAGCCCCGTATTTTTCCGCCGCCCGTGCGCTCGATGTGCAGTGAGGGAGCACTGGGATCTCCCCACGGTGTGATGGAGGAGGAGTGAACCTGTGTCGACCACGCGACACCGTTGCGCGCCGAAATCGAGACGGTGCAGGGAGAATGGGGCAGACCGCTCAGACGTGCGGAAGTATCGGCGGCGGCGACGGTGATGTCGCGCACCACGCCGGCGCAGCGAACGGAAACCCTGTAGGCGTTGATCGCGGAACCCTCATTGCGCGGAGCGGTCCACGAGGCGGAGACCGTTCCCACGCCCTCGTTGGTGAGTCGGGGAGCCTCGGGACTGCTCGGTGGGGTGTCAGGCGTGGCGGAGACCGAAGACGACGGCTTCGACCAGCCCAATGCGTTCTTTGCGCGGACGGAGAAGGAGTAGACCGCCGCGTTTTTCAGGCCGTCGATGCTGCACTGTGTCGCCTGACCGCAGGAGCGGGATCCGCTCGTGGCACCAGTCCACGACACTTCGTATTCGGTGATGGGTGAGCCGTTGGAGGGTCCCGGACTCCACGACAACGTGACGCGGCCATCCTGGGGCGTTCCCGCGACTGGTGAGAGACGAGGTGCGTCGGGCTTGTCGCTCACGGACACGCGCACTTTCGCCGTCACCCTCCTCGAGGCGAGGCCGGTGGCGTCCTTCACACTGAACAGGACTGTCGTGCTCATGGCCCCAGCCCCCGCGACCGGGCGCACGGTGATGACTCCGGAGGCCTTCCACTCCACCGTCACCTCGTCCGCGGCCGACGCGGCACTCACGATGGTGAGGGCAGTGTCCGGGAAGGGGTTGTAGGCGGATTCGAGGACGTCGATGGAAGAGGCCTTCCCCGCGCTCGCTGCAAGGTGAAGGTCCGGAATGCGTGCGAGCGGTCGTGTCGTCGAGACCACTTTCACTGTGATGCTCGCTTGAACGCTCTTGGAGGCGGCGTAGTGAATCCAGATCGGTAAGGTCCACGTGGTTCCGGGAACCGTGGAGGAACTGGCGGCGAGGCGGAGACTTCCAGAGGTGCTCACGTTCGCCGTCACGCCTTTGGAGCTGCGGGTGGTCGCGGAAGTTGAGTTTGCAGAGAAGCTGTATGTGTATGAGGCTGCAGCGCTCTCCAACCCTGCAGGAGCGGAGGTGAGTGCCGGCAGCGAGATCTTCTGCTCCTCCCCGGCGGCGAGCGTGATCAGCGTTGAGGAGAAGGTCGGCGGGCTTGTTTGCGTTCCTACGACGGTGATGGGCAGGCTCAAGGTGGCCGAGTTGACCGAGGCACCCGAAGCCGCGGAATCGTAAACGGTAAAAGTGATTGAGGCGGGGCCCGAGTAGCTTTTTGGCGCTCGAAATTGGAGCGTGTGCGAGTCTTTGTAAAGTGACGAACCGTCGGACTGTGTCGCTTCCACGTCGTCGGCGGAGTGGACGAAGGCGGACTTACCTGCGCCAACCCTCACGTAGTCGGCGAGGTCGATAGTGAGCTGTTCTCCGGCCTTCACGGTCAAGGCCGGGGCCTTGGGACGAAGAAGGGGAGGGAACACTCCGTAGGCGGGGACCTGGATGAAGGCGGTTGCGCTGAGGTGGTATCTCGTGTTGGTCACGGTGTAGGCAACGGCGCGCGCCTCATTTGTGAGATCCACTTGGATGACGGTCGACTTCTTCTTTTTGACACGGGCGTGGTCCGCCGCGGAGGGGTCGACCCCGACGGAGAGTTCGTCCACGGTCCCGGAGGGGTTGGAGATGAAGTCGGCGACGTCGACGTCCACCGTTCTCCTGTCGATGGTCTGCGCAGGTGGCACGAGGTCGTCCAGTGCCGTGGGCGCCGAGATGGGAGCGTCGTCGCTCACTGTGAGAGTGAGGGTGGCGGTGTCCGTGATTCCAGCGGGATTTCTGACGGTGTAGGTGACGTAATATTCGCCGGGCGCGTTGGGAGTCTTGAACTCAAGCATGTTGTTCTTGACGCTGACATGGCCGATTCCCTCTGCTTCGACTCGCGGCTCGATGCTCAGCGGTAAATCGTCCTCGGCGATGTCGTTCTGTGCGACCGGCACGTCAACCTCGCGCCCCGGACGCATGCTCAGCGTGTCATCGCGGGCGTAGACTCCTGAGTCTGCAACGCTGTCGAGAATTCCCACGCGGACTCGGGCCGTGACGCGCTGCCCACTCCAATCCTCCACCGCGTATTGGAAGGAGTCGGTTCCGTTCACCCCCGGGTAGGCCTCGTACAGCAGGTAATCCGCTCCAACCTCGTCGATGCGGCCCTTCTTCGGGGCGGTGTTCCCGAGCCCGAGGAGGGATACGTCGTCGCCGTCCTCATCGATTCCCAGCAAAGTGATGGGAATCTTGACCTTGTGCCCGGCGACGACTTGCGCCTCCACGTCTTGGGGCTGAGGCTTCTGCTTCGTGGCGGCGTCTTTTTGATGGACGGTGATGGTGATGGTGGCAGAGGAGGTGTTGCCGAGATTGTCCTTCACCGTGTACGTCACGGGGAAGGAGCCCATGGTGGCGCTCGCCAGGTAGCGCACGGAGTCCCCGGAAACGAAGACGAGTCCGGAGAAGGTTTTCTTGTCGGTCTCGAGGTGGGTGGTGAGGTCGACATCGGTGCCGTCGCTGACGGTGACGTGATCCATCACGGGTATTGTCACGATGCCGTTTTGGCGCACGGTGGCAGTGACGTTGTGCGCAACCGGAGCCGTCGTGGCATTCGACAGGCGCGGCGGCTGTACCGTGATGCGCCCCACGGAGCTCGTCTCCGCGTTGGCCACGCGGTACGTGATGGCGATGGGTTTGGTGGGGACTTGCTCCGCGGTGATGTAGAGCCTCTTGTGATTGACGACACCTGTTTTAAGACCCGAGTCCGGCGCGGTGGTGACCGAAGTGATAGCGAGAACTCCG
This sequence comes from Bifidobacteriaceae bacterium, assembly GCA_022649925.1. Lineage (GTDB taxonomy): Bacteria > Actinomycetota > Actinomycetes > Actinomycetales > Bifidobacteriaceae > JALCQC01. The sequence continues at coordinate 4,606 of JALCOX010000029.1, forward strand.
CCCAACGGATCCACATCGTTGTCGAGCGGGTCGAGAATGGCGGTGTCGGAACCGTCGAGAAGGGCCACATCGTTGACGGCGACGGGCCGCTTGTCCTGCGTATTCAGCGCCGCGACATCGACGCGCAGCAGTCCCAACGCACTCTGATCGCCCTGTGTGACCGTGTAGTGCACGTAGTGGGTTCCCGTGGTCGTCGAGGAGAAGGTGAGGGAGAAGTCGTCGGAGTTGGGGCGCACCGAGGCCGAATCAGTGTGAGTGACGGAATCGAGCTCGAGCGGAGACACCGAGTTTGAATGAACGTAGTCCTTGAGTCCAATGTCGACGCTGGTTCCCGGAGCGACCTTGCGCACGATGGGGTCCGTGATCGGGGCGAGAGAATGTGCGGCCTTCACCGAGAAGTAGAGGATTCCGCTCGCGCTTTCGACGCCGTCGCTGACGGTGACGTCAACGCCGATGCGACCTTGCGTTGCCGCCCCCGAATCGAAGACGAGTTGTCCGTCAGCCCGCGTGGTCACGGAGGCCGAACCGGTGTTGCGCACGCTGGCGGCCGTGAGTGTCAGAGGATCTCCGTCGGGGTCGGTGAAACTGTCGAGGGCGTTGATGCTGACAGTTGCTCCCTGTTCAACCGAGGTGTCGGGCGGAGTGTCCGTCTGGAGGGGAGCGTTCTCACCGGTTGACGGGGAAACGGTGAGCGTGACCGTGGCGGACGACGTCTGGCCGCGACCATCCGAGATGGAGTACGTGAAGGTGAGGGTCCCGCTCGCCGTGTCCTTTAGACTCAGTTGGAGATAGCGGCCGTCATAAGCGCTGGCGACGATCCCCTGGGACGAATCGAGTGTCTCGACCTTCTCGATTTTGAGAACGCTGCACGACGTCTGTTGATCGTTGCGCAGGACGTCGAGAATGCGCTCGTCGCCCGCCCGCGCGCCGAAGGAGTCGTCGGTGGCGGCGATGGTGTCGTCCTTGGAGGAACAGGTGTCCGTGAAATTCTCATGATTCTGTGCTGACTTCTGTGAGGAGTCAGTGCTCTTGGTGTCTTTTGTCTCCAGCTTGTTCCAGGCGATCTTGATGACGTTGGTGGAGTCGTTGGGATTCCAGACGTTGCCGTTGCCGACGTCGTTGAGAATGACGGAGCGGTGATTCGTTCTGAAAACGAGATCCGACGTCGGTGTCACCGAGGCCAGGGTGAGAAACTGCGGCTGTGCCTTCGATCCCGCTGATCCCGCGCAAATCCGGGTGTAATTGCGGGTGCTGGAGGCCCACGCAGCGTAGACGCAGCCACCCGAGACGACCGGTGCGGCGGGCAGGCCATCGCTCCCGCTGGTGTAGCGGGTGAGACCGGCGGTTGCGAGGTCGATGACGGTGACGGCGCTCGAGGAAGAGACGGCCACCGTCGTCGTTGTGCTGTCGGTGCCTGTGTCAGCGTCCGAGCTTGGAGTCATCTGGAGCGCCAGATGATCGTGGTCTTGTAATTTCGCCGATCCGCCGGGCCATCTCAGCGTGGAGGAGGTGAGGACGACCGGAGTATCTCCCGCTGCAGTGATCCCGAGTGCTGGGACCCGCTTGCCGTCAGTCAGTGAATCGAGGGTGCTGGGACGGGAAACGGGGGTGTCGAAGCGCAGAATGACGCCGTCTGAGGCTCTATAGACAAAAGTGACTCCGGAAGGGGTGACGGTCACCTTACTGCCGCGGGGCAGCGTGAGGGTGGGGGAGCGGGAGAGTAAGTCCTCCACGGGATTGTGCACCGACGTGAGCCACAGCTTTCCCGATGCCGAGTCGAAAAAGGCCGTGGTGGAACCGCCGAGAAGTACGGCGGTCGTGGGCGTCGTACTCGACTGGGTCCCCGTTGCCAGCGTGGCGGCGTCAATGCTGTAGGCGTTCGTTTGATTGTCGAGCGTCGTCGCATTTCCCGACTGTGCTACGTCGAAGGAGTTTCCGCTCGCGGCAACGGCGGCGTCTGCGTCTTCGATGGCGGGGTTGAAGCGGGCTGCCTTGCCGTCTGCGAGCGACGTGATCCAGACGGATCCGTTGTCGAGGTGAAGATGGCTCGTGCGAATTGAGGTGACGATGACCGCGATGGCCACGCTCGCCAGCAGGATCAGAATGCTGAGGAGGGGAAAGAGCAAGGATGAGGAGAGCTTGTGCTTCTTCATTGGTGGGAGCCCCCCGTCCTCACGGCACAGATGGTGGCAGGGGATTCGCTCATGGCGTGCGAGGCGGTGACGATGCTGACTTGGATGCACACCTGTGATTCGGTGACATCGCGCAGGCGCACGCTCGTCTCATCTGTGTGCACTCCTTCTGATTGTGCGGACGTGGCATCAATGCGCTTCCAAAAGTAAGAATTGTCGTCACCGGTCGGGTCCTTCCACGTGAAGGTGGCCGTCGTTCCCTCGATTTTTCCGGAGGTCTCGGTGACCGAGGCGACGCTGCTTTCCTGAGATGGCGGATCCCCCGACGAGGGAGGCGTCGTGGTGCTCTGGCGCACAGTTGTCATCACACTGTCGGCGTGTGGAGCGACAACGCCGAGCCACAGGGCAACGCCACCCGCCACGGCCAGGACGGCCGCGATGGCGGCCACGACGATGGTGCGCGGCTTCGGGTAGTGACGACCTGTCCGCGCGTGGGGTGCGGACTTTCGCGCCGAACGTGGTGCATGAGCGGACGACTCGAATTCGGGGGTGTCCGGGGCGGTGAGTGGGTTGGCGTGGCCGAAGAGCTGTTGCTGCGTGTTTTGGAGGGCTCGGCCGAATTCGAGCGCGGAATAGTAGCGTTTCTCGGGATCTGTGGCGAGGGCTGGGGCCACCGCCTCCTCGATGGTTGAGGGAATTCCCATCGCCGCGAAGGAGGGGAGCTCCTCGGTTTCGATGAGATCCTTGAGCTGAGTGGCGTCTGTAGGAGAGAAGGCGAGCTCATAGGGGGACCTGCCGGTGAGGATGCCGATGAGACTGGCCCCCAGAGAATAGATGTCGCTGGCCTCGTTGCCCGGCGTCTCCTCGGTGAGGATTTCTCGGGGAGCCCAGGGAATTGAATATCCCAGGGCGAGGGATGCGTCGTAGATGTCGCCGGCGATGCCGAAATCCGAGAGCAGCGGCGTGTCAATGTCGGAGATCAGGATGTTGCTCGGCTTGATGTCGTGGTGAATGATCCCTTGTGAATGTGCGGTTTGTAACGCTCCACAGAGGCTGATTCCCACGCTGAGAACCTCATCGAGGCTGACGTGTTCCTTCAGTCGGCGGCGTTTGTACGATCCTTGTGGCGCATATTCCAACACGAGGTAGCCGTGCGAGTTCTCGGTGATCCCTGCGTCGTAAATCGTGAGAATGTTCGGATGCGTCGCCAGCCGGGCCATCGACTTCGCCTCGGTGCGGAACCGCTGCTGTGCCTCGGCACCCGTGAGACTGTGACGGTCCACTTTCACCGCGACGGGGCGCGAGGTGAGGACGTGACGGTAGAGAAAAACGTCCGCGGCTCCCCCGGAACCGATAGGGCGCATGAATTCATAGCCCTCAAGGTGGGGTGCAGTATTCGCAGCAGGGACGCTCATCGATCCCCCCTCTCGTAAATGCGGACTCTCTGGTATACCGGTGCAAAAGGCTTGATCTTCGACTATATTCCACGCCGTTAACTTGTTGCTGTGAAAAGTGGGCCTGTGGAAAAGTCTGACGGTGAACACTCCCGTCCGCACCTGTGATAAACTGTGCTCTTGTGTGTGCCACCCGAACTCGGTGAGCTTGGGCGGGACATCCCTTAACTCGAGGATGCAACCCAGCAATGGGAGGCGGAGAGTGCGGGGCCATCGGGCCGGTGGACTGTGGCTGACTTCCGATTTTCGGGTCAAGGCTGCAGTGCGGCAGCTCAGGTACAACAACGAAACTCAGTAATCGGGAGATAACTTGCCAACAATCGAACAGCTCGTCCGCAAAGGACGCAAGCCGAAGTCAAAGAAATCCAAGACTTTGGCACTCAAGGGAAGCCCGCTGCGTCGCGGCGTGTGCACCCGTGTCTATACCACTACCCCGAAGAAGCCGAACTCGGCACTTCGTAAGGTCGCTCGTGTCAAGCTCAGCTCTGGCATCGAAGTTACGGCCTACATTCCCGGCGAGGGTCACAACCTCCAGGAGCACTCCATCGTCCTCGTTCGCGGCGGACGTGTGAAGGATCTTCCCGGTGTGCGTTACCACATCGTTCGCGGTGCCCTCGATACCCAAGGTGTCAAGGACCGCAAGCAGGCTCGTTCCCTCTACGGTGCAAAGAAGGCTAAGTAAAAATGTCACGCAAAGGACCAGCTAAAAAGCATATTCTTCTGCCCGATCCCATCTACGGTTCGACGGTAGTTGCTCAGCTCATCAACAAGATCCTTCTTGATGGCAAGAAGTCGATTGCAGAGTCAATCGTCTACGGTGCCCTCGATCAGGTCAAGGAAAAGACCGACCAGGAGCCCGTCGCCGTTCTCAAGCGTGCGCTCGACAACATCCGTCCGAGCCTCGAGGTTCGTTCCCGCCGCGTCGGCGGCGCGACCTATCAGGTTCCTGTCGAGGTCAAGCCGAACCGCGCCAACACCTTGTCGCTGCGCTGGCTCACCGACTTCAGCCGCGCCCGCCGCGAGAAGACCATGGCCGAGCGTCTCGCCAACGAGATTCTCGATGCCTCCAACGGTCTCGGAGCTTCCGTGAAGCGCCGCGAAGACACGCACAAGATGGCAGAGGCCAACAGGGCCTTCGCACATTACCGCTGGTAATTTCGGCAAAGCGAAAGTTAGGAATTTAGGATGGCACAAGACGTGCTCAAGGACCTCAACAAGGTCCGCAACATCGGCATCATGGCCCACATCGATGCTGGCAAGACAACGGCGACCGAGCGCATCCTCTACTACACCGGTGTCAACTACAAGATCGGCGAGACCCACGACGGTGCCTCGACGATGGACTGGATGGACCAGGAGAAGGAACGCGGCATCACCATTACGTCTGCCGCAATCACCGCTTACTGGAACCGTCAGTCTCACGATCCCGAGGATCGTTTCCAGATCAACATCATCGATACTCCCGGCCACGTTGACTTCACGGCAGAGGTTGAGCGCTCCTTGCGTGTGCTCGACGGCGCTGTGACCGTCTTCGACGGCAAGGAGGGCGTTGAACCTCAGTCCGAGACCGTGTGGCGTCAGGCCGATAAGTACAACGTTCCGCGCATTTGCTTCATCAACAAGATGGACAAGCTCGGTGCGAACTTCTTCTACTCGGTGGACACCATCAAGGACAAGCTGAAGGCCAAGCCGATCGTCATGCAGGTGCCGATTGGTGCCGAGAACGACTTCGTCGGCATGTGCGATCTGGTGCGCATGGTCGCTTACGTCTGGGACGATGACTCCGACAAGGGCGTCACGTACAAGACGACCGAGATCCCCGAAGATCTCAAGGAGACCTGTGATAAGTATCGCGCAGAGCTGCTCGAGACCGTCGCTGATACAGACGACGCGCTGATGAGCAAGTACTTTGAGGGCGAAGAGATTACCGAGGCCGAGATTCGCAAGGCCGTTCGTAAGCTCACCATCGCTTCCGAGGCTTACCCCGTGTTCTGCGGCTCCGCATTCAAGGACAAGGGCATCCAGCCTATGCTGGACGCTGTCGTTGACTACCTGCCCAGCCCCGAGGACGTCCCGGCAATTCAGGGTTACGATCCCAAGGACGAGTCCATCGAGATCGATCGCAAGCCCACTGCAGATGCTCCTTTCTCTGCACTGGCCTTCAAGATCGCCGCTCACCCCTTCTACGGCAAGCTCGTTTACGTCCGCGTGTACTCAGGTTCTGTCAAGCCCGGCGAGACCGTGCTCGACTCCACCAAGGACAAGCGTGAGCGCATCGGTAAGCTCTTCCAGATGCACTCCGACAAGGAGATCCCGGTCGACGAGGCCATCGCGGGCAACATTTACGCCTTCGTTGGTTTGAAGAACGTCTCCACCGGCGACACCCTGTGCGACGAGAAGAACCCCATCGCGCTTGAGTCGATGACCTTCCCGACCCCCGTTATCGAGGTTGCGGTTGAGCCTAAGACCAAGGCCGATCAGGAGAAGATGAGCGTCGCGCTGGCACGCCTGTCCGACGAGGATCCGACGTTCCAGGTCAAGACGGATGAAGAGTCCGGCCAGACCCTGATCTCCGGCATGGGCGAGCTCCAGCTCGACATTCTGGTTGATCGTATGCGTCGTGAATTCCACGTGGAGTGCAACGTCGGCAAGCCCCAGGTGGCTTACCGCGAGGCAATCCGTAAGCCGGTCACCAACTTCAGCTACACCCACAAGAAGCAGACCGGTGGTTCTGGCCAGTTCGCAAAGATCCAGATCAACCTTCTTCCTCTGGATACTTCGGAAGGCAAGGACTTCGAGTTCGACAACCAGGTCACTGGTGGCCACATCTCGAAGGAATTCATTCCCTCCATCGAGGCCGGCATCAAGGAAGCAATGGAATCCGGCATCACTGCAGGCTTCCCTGTGGTGGGCGTGAAGGTGGAACTCACCGACGGCCAGATGCACGAAGTCGATTCTTCCGAAATGGCCTTCAAGATTGCCGGTTCAATGGCGTTCAAGGAAGCTGCTCCCAAGGCGAAGCCCGTCATCCTCGAGCCCATCATGGCCGTGGAAGTCCGTACTCCTGAGGAGTACATGGGCGAAGTCATCGGCGATCTCAACTCTCGCCGTGGCCAGATCCAGTCGATGACGGACGCCACCGGCGTCAAGGTTGTCGACGCGAAGGTCCCGCTTTCTGAGATGTTTGGTTACATCGGCGATCTGCGTTCTAGGACGCAGGGTCGTGCAATGTACACCATGCAGATGGACTCCTATGCAGAGGTTCCCAAGGCCGTTGCAGACGAGATCATCAAGCAGCAGCGAGGCGAGTAATTCGGCCGATAGTGCAACACGCACTGTCAGACGCGGCCTGTCTTCGGTCAACGGTATAAACTGTTGCTGTTGACCGGGGACAGGGACACGAAGTAGTAAAAAGTTCAAATACCCAGTAAAATGTAGCGGGGCTCCGGCTCATAGAGCAGAAGCAAACTACGAGACGTCCAGGAGGACACACATGGCAAAGGCCAAGTACGAGCGCACTAAGCCGCACGTTAACATCGGTACCATTGGTCACGTTGATCACGGCAAGACCACCCTCACCGCAGCAATCTCCAAGGTTCTGCACGAGGAGTACCCGGATCTCAACCCCGAGTATGACTTCGATCAGATTGATTCCGCACCTGAAGAGAAGGACCGCGGCATCACCATTAACATTGCTCACATTGAGTATCAGACTGAGAAGCGCCACTACGCGCACGTCGATGCTCCCGGCCACGCTGATTATGTCAAGAACATGATCACCGGTGCCGCTCAGATGGACGGTGCAATCCTCGTGGTTGCCGCCACCGACGGCCCGATGGCTCAGACCCGTGAGCACGTTCTGCTCGCAAAGCAGGTCGGTGTCCCGAAGATCCTCGTCGCTCTCAACAAGTGCGACATGGTCGACGACGAAGAGCTCATCGAGCTCGTCGAAGAAGAAGTTCGTGATCTCCTCGAGGAGAACGGCTTCGACCGCGACTGCCCGATCGTTCGCACCTCTGCTTACGGCGCACTCCACGACGATGCTCCCGACCACGAGAAGTGGGTTGAGACCATCAAGGAGCTCATGAAGGATGTCGACGAGTACATCCCGACTCCCGTTCACGATCTCGACAAGCCCTTCCTCATGCCGATTGAGGACGTCTTCACGATCTCCGGTCGTGGAACCGTCGTCACCGGTCGTGTCGAGCGCGGCAAGCTCCCGATCAACACCGAGGTCGAGATCGTCGGCCTGCGTCCTACGCAGACCACCACGGTCACCTCCATCGAGACCTTCCACAAGCAGATGGACGAGGCAGAAGCTGGCGACAACACCGGTCTGCTGCTCCGTGGCATCAACCGCGACCAGGTCGAGCGTGGCCAGGTTGTCGCGAAGCCCGGCTCCGTGACTCCTCACACCAAGTTCGAGGCTGAGGTCTACGTTTTGACCAAGGACGAGGGTGGCCGCCACTCGCCGTTCTTCTCGAACTACCGTCCTCAGTTCTACTTCCGCACCACCGACGTCACCGGCGTCATCGAGCTGCCTGACGGCGTCGAGATGGTTCAGCCCGGCGACCACGCCACCTTCAAGGTCGAGCTCATTCAGCCGATCGCAATGGAGGAAGGCCTGACCTTCGCAGTGCGCGAGGGTGGCCGCACCGTTGGTTCCGGTCGTGTGACCAAGATTGTTGAGTAGTCTTTGACTATTCAGTAATCTCTGAGTGATACTCAGGAGGCCCGAGGATTCGTCCCCGGGCCTCTTTTTTCGTTCTCATTCCTTGTAAATATTTTTTCCCCCTTATTTCTTCCCTCAGTCCTTCCCACATTCATTCCCCTCCTCATTCCCGACCTCGTTCCCGATCTCGTTCCCGATCTCGTTCCCGACCTCGTTCATTCGGTTTGTGCGGACATCTCAGTGTTTGTGCGGACAATTCCTTATTAATGGACGAATATATTCGAGCGTCGTAGAAATGATTCACGTAATTTTAACGTTCCACTGTCAATCGATAGAGGAGCAGGTAAAGAATGTCCGCACAAACACTGAGATGTCCGCACAAACAGGTGAGGGATGGACAGAAGATCGAGGGATGGACGGAAATTTCGACGATTTGGGGTGGCGCCGTTTGGGGGCTGTGGCATAATGAGCAGGGTAAAAAATCAACTTAGTAGGTGGAAATAAAAGTGGCACAAACGTCCAATGATATTAAGAATGGTTCCGTCCTCAACCTCGATGGCAAGCTGTGGGCTGTCATCAAGTTCCAGCACGTCAAGCCTGGCAAGGGTCCCGCTTTTGTGCGCACGACCATCAAAGACGTTTTGACGGGCAAAATCGTCGAGCGTACTTTCAACGCCGGCATGAAGATGGAATTCGAGACGGTCGACAACCGCACGCTGCAGTATTCGTATCGTGACCCGGATGGCTTCGTTTTCATGGATATGAACACGTATGACCAGGTCACTATTCCCGATAACCTCATCGGTGATCAGGAGAAGTTCCTGCTCGAGGGTACTGACTGCATCATCAGCTTCCACGATGGAAATCCGTTGAGCGTTGAGCTCCCGGCTTCTGTCATCCTCACTGTCACCCACACGGAGCCAGGCCTTCAGGGCAATCGCTCCAACGCAGGCACCAAGCCCGCGACGGTGGAGACCGGTGCCGAGATTCAGGTTCCGCTCTTCGTTGGAGAAGGCGAGCACGTCAAGGTCGACACCCGCGACGGTTCGTACCTCGGACGCGAGAACTGAGATATGGCGCGATCCACTGCCCGTAAAAGGGCTTTGAACACACTTTACGAAGCAGACGAGAAGGGGCAGGACATCCTGTCCCTTCTTGCTGAGCGACTTCAGACTCCCGGCGCACAGACCCCGCTTCCCGACTATGCCGTTGACATTGTCAAGGGAGTGGCCCAGCATGTGCGACACATCGATTCGGTCCTCGACGAGCACTCCGAAACGTGGACCGTCAGCAGGATGCCGGTTGTCGATCGCAACATTTTGCGCATCGGTACGTGGGAAATCGTCTATAACGACGAGATCCCTCCGCGTGTAGCAATCGATGAAGCGCTGCAACTGACGAAGAAGCTCTCGGACTACGACGCTCCTGCATTCGTGCATGGCGTGCTGAGTGCGATTTCAGACGATCCCGACGTCGCTCCGGAGCCCGAGGTGACGCCAGAGGATGAGCCTGAAACGAGTGCCGAGAACTCGTCTCAGACCGAGGGCGCAGTGTCTGAGGACACAGAGTCTCAGGACACAGAGTCTGACAACACAGTGTCCGAGGAGTCTACGGATTCTGAAGATGGCGATTCGCCGAATTCCGAGACTTCCGTTGCGACTGGCTCAGAAGATGCAGATTCCGCCGAGTCTGCCCCTGAAGACCCCGATTCGGATCCGCAGGAAGACGTCGATTTCTCAGATATCAAGATCGCAGATTTCGCAGTCCCGAATGATGCTCCCGAAAAGAAGTGATTTCGTCGGTAACGGTGTCGATTTCCGAGGAAATTTGAATTTGTGACTTTGTGATCCATACAAAGGGCGGCGATGCAAGATTGTGCATCGCCGCCCTTTCGTATTTTGGTGATGCTAACCGCGCGACAAGTGCGTGCTCTCCACTGGAAATCTTGCTTTCGATTGTGCCCTCTTTTTCGAGCCGTGCCCTCCTTACCCGAATCATGCGAACGTAAAATGGCGGATTTAGACAGGTCACGATTCAAAAATGAGGACACAATTCAAAAATGGAGGGCACGATTCAGAAACAAGGACATGACTGAGTAAAGAGGGCACGACTGGGGTCCGGGGAGAGAGGATCGCGATGTCGAGACCGGGGAAGGGTTCGCAGTCAAGACACCCGTAAGATATCCGCGAGATATCTGCGAGACCTCGCGACTCGGAGATATAACTTCATGGACATAACTTCACGCATCGTGCGTCGTGCGTCGCGACGCGCCCGAAACATGGGGCGTGGATAATAGAGCGGGTCGCATGCGACATGAGATTGGCAAATGAGCCATATCGATGAGGCATCGGCCACAGGAAGACAGCGATTGATGTCCCGAGTTTGGCCGACCGAATCTCACAAGAGGCGTGTCACTACACAACGGATGTCTGTGGCTGCCGGATCCGTCGGCTGATATGCGAGCGGAGTTTTGCATATCCAGACCGATCACTAATCTAGGAGAAAATCCAATCTCTTTAAGGGGGATTCGTGAGCCTGAACGCTGCGGAAGCCACGTCGATGGATATTCATTTTTCGGATTCAGATGCCGTCCTTGTTTTGGAAGACGGACAGGTTTACGTTGGGGCCCCGTTTGGGGCCCTTGGCATGACCATGGGCGAAATTGTGTTTTCCACGGGAATGACCGGATATCAGGAGACTCTGACCGATCCAAGCTATGACAAGCAGATCGTGGTCCAGACGTTCCCCCACATCGGTAACACTGGGCTAAATTCGGAAGATCCCGAATCGGCGCACATTTGGGTCGCGGGATATGTGGTGCGCGAGCCCAGTCCAGTCGTCAGCAACTGGCGCGCGCAGCGCAGCCTCACCGACGATCTCGTGGACCAGCACATTGTGGGTATCTCGAAGATTGATACGCGCAAGCTCGTCCGCCATCTGCGCTCCGTCGGCGTCATGCGCGCAGGCATTTTCTCCGGTGAAGCTCTGAAAGACGCTTCGGCTAACGGACTGGCCAGCGTAGAAGACCTGCTCGGGCGGGTGCGGGCAAGTGCCGAAATGGCCGGGCAGAATCTCGTCGACGACGTCACAACATCCGACGCTTACACAGTGGAGCCGACGGGGGAGTATGAGGGCAAGGCCCCGCTCTTCACCGTCGCGGCCGTAGACCTCGGAATCAAAGGCATGACGCCTCACCGCCTGGCCGAACGCGGTTGCCGCGTTCACGTGGTGCCGTCCACCGTCACGCTCTCCGAGCTCAAGGCCCTAAATCCTGATGGAATCTTCTTCTCCAACGGTCCGGGAGACCCCAGTACTGCGGACAGGGAAGTGGCGCTGCTGCGCGAGGTGCTTGACGCCGGCTACCCATTCTTTGGAATCTGCTTCGGCAATCAGCTGCTGGGTAGGGCCCTCGGCTTCGGAACCTACAAGCTCAAGTTCGGCCACCGGGGAGTCAATCAGCCGGTCATGGATTTGAGCACACGCAAGGTGGAAATCACCGCCCATAACCACGGGTTCGCCGTGGAGGCGCCCATCGGTGAACCGGTCACCACCACCTTCGATAACGGTCACTTCGGCAGAGCCCAGGTTTCGCATGTCGATCTCAACGACCAGGTCGTCGAGGGCCTCGAGTGCCTCGACATTCCGGCTTTCTCAGTCCAATACCATCCTGAAGCCGCCGGTGGGCCGCACGATGCCGCCTACCTGTTCGACCGCTTCGTCGATCTCATGAAGTCACACACCGCTGGAAATGCGTCCGACGCACAGAAGGAGCAGCGCAATGCCTAAGCGTTCCGATATCAAGTCTGTCATGGTCATCGGCTCCGGCCCCATTGTGATCGGGCAGGCCGCGGAATTCGATTACTCCGGAACGCAGGCGTGCCGCGTTCTCCAGGAGGAGGGAATTCGCGTCATTCTGGTCAACTCCAACCCCGCCACCATCATGACGGATCCGGAGGTAGCTGACGCAACGTACATCGAACCCATCGCCGTGCCGATCCTTGAGCAGATCATCGCCAAGGAACGCCCCGACGCCCTGCTGCCAACTCTCGGCGGCCAAACCGCGCTCAACGCGGCGGAGGCGCTCGGAGCGGCGGGCGTGCTCGAGAAGTACGACGTTGAGCTCATCGGTGCGAGCCTCGAGGCCATTGATCGTGGCGAGGATCGCGAGCAATTCAAGAAGGTCGTCGACGTTGCGGGTGGTGAATCCGCACGGTCGCTGATCGCCCACTCGATGGATGAGGTCAAGGCGGCGGTTGACGATCTCGGCTTCCCCGTCGTCATTCGTCCGAGCTTCACCATGGGGGGACTGGGTTCCGGCATCGCCCATAATGACGCTGAACTCGCGCGCATCGCGGGCGCAGGCCTCCACTATTCCCCGACGTCGGAGGTCCTCGTGGAAGAGGGCATCGAGGGATGGAAGGAATATGAGCTCGAGCTCATGCGCGACTCGAAGGACAACGTCGTGGTGGTCTGCCCCATCGAGAACGTCGATCCGGTCGGCGTCCACACGGGCGACTCCATCACCGTGGCCCCGCTCTTCACCCTGACCGATCGCGAATATCAGCGCATGCGTGACATCTCCATTGCCATCATCCGCGGTGTGGGAGTTGACACGGGCGGCTGCAACATTCAGTTCGCAGTCAATCCCGACAATGGCCGCATCATCGTCATCGAAATGAATCCGCGCGTCTCCCGCTCTTCGGCACTGGCATCCAAGGCGACGGGTTTCCCCATCGCAAAGATTGCCACCAAACTCGCCCTGGGCTACACGCTCGACGAAATCCAAAACGACATCACGCAATCCACTCCGGCGAGTTTTGAGCCCACCATCGACTACGTCGTGACCAAGATTCCGCGCTTCTCTTTCGAGAAGTTCCCCGGCGCTGACACCACGCTCACCACGTCGATGAAGTCCGTGGGCGAAGCCATGGCGCTGGCGGGAAATTTCCAGGAGTCGCTCGGTAAGGCCATGCGCTCCATTGACAAGCGCACGATGAAGTTCAGCTGGGACGGCGAGAAACCGCACGAAGAAGAGGTTCGCGGTCTCCTTGCGGCCATGCACACCCCGACCGAACATCGTTACCTCCAGGTGATGCGCGCCCTGTGGGGAGGCGCAACCAACGAGCAGATTTTCGATGCCACCAAGATCGATCCGTGGTTTATTGAGCAATTCGCCGAGATCAACCAGATGGCTTTGGATCTCAAGGCCGCCAAGATACTGACGCCGCAGCTGTTGCGTAACGCCAAGAAGACGGGTCTCAGCGACCTTCAGATCGCGCACCTGCGTGGGCTTGGAGACAAGGGCGAAGACGTCGTTCGCGAGATGCGGTGGGGACTGGGCATCAGGCCCGTCTACAAGACCGTCGATACCTGTGCCGCAGAATTCGACGCCGTCACGCCGTATTACTACTCCTGCTACGCCGACGAGTCCGAACTCAAGAAGAGGACCCGCGAGGCGGTCATCATTTTGGGCTCCGGTCCCAACCGCATCGGTCAGGGAATTGAATTCGACTACACCTGCGTCCACGCCGTCCAGGAGCTCGGCAAGGACTATGACACCATCATGGTCAACTGCAACCCGGAGACGGTTTCCACAGATTATGACGTCTCTGATCGCCTGTATTTCGAGCCGCTGACCTTCGAGGACGTTCTCGAGATTTACGAAGCAGAGTTGCAACAGGGCCCCGTCAAGGGAGTCATCGTTCAGCTCGGCGGCCAGACGCCGCTCTCACTCGCTGCACGCCTCAAGGAGGCCGGCGTTCCGATTCTGGGAACGAGCCCTGAGTCCATCGATCTGGCGGAGAACCGTGAGCTCTTCGGCGACGTGCTCAAGGAAGCAAAGCTACTGGCGCCCAAGTATGGCACCGCTCATTCGCTCGACGAGGCACTCGAGGCGGCGCGCACCATCGGTTACCCGGTGCTGGTGCGTCCCTCCTACGTGCTCGGCGGTCGCGGAATGGAAATTGTCTACGACAACGAGCAGCTCACCACCTACGTGCAGCGTGCGCTGAAGGCTGCCGAAGCCGACACTGCCATGACGGGGCGTCTAGCCTCGCCGCTGCTCATTGACAAGTTCCTCGACGACGCCATCGAAATTGATGTCGACGCGCTCTTCGATGGCACCGATCTCTACATCGGCGGCGTCATGGAGCATGTGGAAGAGGCGGGTGTGCACTCCGGAGATGCGGCCTGCGTGCTGCCTCCGTCGACGCTCAGTGACGAGCAGGTGGAGCGTCTGCGCAAGGCAACTCTCGGCATCGCTCGTGGCGTGGGAGTGCAGGGGCTCATCAACGTGCAGTATGCCCTCATGTCAAATACGCTCTACGTCATCGAGGCAAATCCGCGTGCCTCTCGCACGGTTCCCTTTGCTTCCAAGGCGACGGGTGTGGCGCTCGCACGTGCCGCATCGCGCATCATGGCGGGGGAGACTATCGCCCAACAACGTGAGCGTGGCCTCCTGTTGCCCTATGGCGACGGCGGAACGATTCACGAGGGTCAGCCGGTTGCTGTGAAGGAATCCGTGTTGCCGTTCAAGCGATTCAGGACTCCCGTCGGCAAGACCGTCGATATTCTTCTCGGACCTGAGATGCGCTCCACCGGCGAGGTCATGGGCTTCGACCGGGACTTCCCGCACGCCTTCGCCAAGAGTCAGCTGGCCGCCTACGACGGGGGGCTCCCGACTTCGGGCAACGCCTTCATCTCCGTCAACGACTCCGACAAGCGCAACCTTCCGTTGCTCGCCGTCAAACTCAACGAGCTCGGTTTCAAGATCTGGGCGACTGCCGGTACCGCTTCGGTTCTGCGCCGCTACGGCATCGACGTGACCCTGGTCAACAAGCTCAACGTCGAAGGTGGGGAAGAGGCAGCCGCGAAGGCCGATACCCAGAAGAACGTCGTTCAGCTCATCGAAGACGGCGAAGTCAATATGGTCATCAACACCCCGAGCTCACGTGATTCCCGCTCGGACGGTTACGCCATTCGCTCTGCAGCGATTGCCGCGGACCTGCCGCAGTTCACCACGCTGACGGAATTCTCCGCGGCGCTGTTGGCCATCGAGGCGGTCAAGAAGAACGACTTCCAGATCATGAGCATTCAGGAGCATGCATCGAAGTTGTTTGAGCTCGAGAAGAAGGATGCCGCCGTTTCACGCGGATGACACCCTGAGTGCGTTCGCGTCGAGGGGAAACGGAAAGATGGGCTTTATGTCAACGAATTCAGCATCCTCGCGTCGTCTCATCGTCCTGACCGGTCCCACGGCTGTGGGAAAGGGAACTGTGGAGGCGAAGTTGCGCCACGATCACCCCGACGTGTGGGTGTCGGTGTCTGCCACCACGCGTGCGCCGCGTCCTGGTGAGGTTGATGGGGAAACGTATCTCTTCGTCTCGGAAGATGAGTTCGAGGCGATGGAGTCGCAGAACAAGTTCCTTGAAACTGCTGTGGTGCACAACATGGCACACTACGGAACCCCTCTGCAGCCGGTGCTGGATCATCTCGCCGACGGGATTCCTACGATTCTCGAGATTGACCTTCAGGGTGCGCGCCGAGTGCGGGAGCGTGCTCCTGAACTCGGCCTCGACGTGCTCTCTGTGTTTCTTGCGCCCCCGAGCTTTGACGATCTCGTGACCCGATTGGCTGCTCGTGGCACGGAAAATGAAGAGCAGCGCGCAAAGCGTCTCGAGACTGCACACGTCGAGCTGGCTGCCGAGAAGGAATTCGACGTTGTGATCGTCAATGACACCGTGGAGGCCGCCGCCGCGCGGCTGTGGGACGTCATCGCCAAAGAATACGACCTCTAGTATCCACAGGCCCAGGCAATATACGGGTTTTCTTGCCAAATGCGGGATACTCTTGCGTTCTCGCTCCGGTTGCGCTTAATTACGCTCGGTTGAGGTGAATTTCGGAAGCAGGAACCGCATAAAACCGGCAATATGATTTCGATGATTTGTCGCAAATGAACGCAATTCATCGCAACTGTGAGGGTTAACGATTCCCCATTCGACCACAGCCCCGAAAATTCGGGAAAACTCGACCGTGGATTCGATAGCGTGACCGTATGAGCAATTATTCACGCCGCTGGAACGACACCAGCTTTGCCGTAGCCGATCTGGAACGGTTACGTATGGAGGCGTACAAGAAGTGCGTACGATTCATTGAGCGTACTTGGGCCAAAGGACCTTTGGTGATGAGTCATACCACAGCTTTGCAGCTGCTTGGCATTGAGATTCCGAGATTGTCAAATGCGACGTTTCGAACTTCTGACATTCACGTGTGCAAACCACGCGGAGCTACTCGGTCACGGCGGAACGGAGTCACCTTTCACACTTGGGATCATCCGTTCCTGCCCAGGGTGGTGGGAGCCCAAGTGAGTTGTGTACCCCCAGTTACTGCTTGGGCTCAGATGGGTAGAATTCTCAGCAACGCGGAGCTCGTCGTCCTCGGAGATTCTATGATGCGTAATAATTCTCGTTTAAAACGTGCGCATTTCAGCGATTTTGAGGATTTTATGACGGCCACTCCGGTGTTTCAGGGAAGAAAGAATTGCAGGGCAGCGCTCAAGCAGATGGTCGAAGGCACCGATTCATCGCAAGAAACGCGCTCGCGGTTGCTCATGACATCTTTTGGACTGCCGATACCTGCCGTCAATTATCAGGTGGTCGATGATGAACGAGCGCAGATTTATTCTCTGGACATGGCCTATGTAGCTAACAAGGTTGGGATTGAATACGACGGGGTGCAACATTTCAGCGATCCGCGTCAACGAGATAATGATGATTTTAAACGCTCGCGATTGCGTCATATGGGATGGACGATCATCACCATTACGTCGAAGGATTTAATGTACCTTGACCGTTGGAAGGCCAAAGTGTCCGAAATCCTTGAGGCCCTGCAATAAATTCCTATGGAATGACTGTGCCGATTGGCTCCACTTTGGAGCGGCGCTGCATTCTTAGGCGGCAAAGTTTGCGTTTGCGATGAATTCATTTCGGTTGCGGTGAATTGATGATTGCAGATCCGCATAAATTCGGGAGGAATCGTGGCAAGATGTGCTCCAACCAAGCGAAATTCATCGCAACCGGAAACGCCGCAACGAGGGCACATACGAAAAGGGCGTCACCCAAAGGATGACGCCCTTCATAAACTAAGAACCCTACTTACTCCGCCTGATGCGCGAGCTTATTGATGAGCTCGGGATCGCGCGTAGCACCCTTATCGGCGGAACGTGCGAAGGCCGCGTAAGCCTTGAGGGCCAGCGAAACCTTGCGGTCGCGGTGAGGACGGAATCCGTATCCATTACGGATGGCGGCCTTACGAGCCTCGAGCACGTCGGCGGGAACGTCCACGTCGATGGTACGGTTCGGAATGTCGATGAGGATGGTGTCGCCTTCCTCGACCAGAGCGATGGGGCCGCCGGCCGCAGCCTCAGGTGCCACGTGTCCGATTGCCAGACCTGACGAACCACCGGAGTAGCGGCCATCAGTGATGAGCGCCACCTTGGGGCCGAGGTGCTTGCCCTTGACGAAGGAGGTCGGGTAGAGCATTTCCTGCATGCCCGGGCCGCCCTTGGGGCCTTCGTAGCGAATGATGAGCGCGTCGCCCGGATTGAGCTTATCGCC
>JALCOX010000030.1 GCA_022649925.1 Bifidobacteriaceae bacterium
CAAAGTCTTTCAAGCCTTAGCCTTCTCGTGTCTACAGTCTCTGAAGCTGCTTTTGCAACGAAGCAGAAAACGGCGGAAAAGATAGTAGCGCAGTAATTGGTCACCATCGCTCGAGACGATGGTTGATCCCCTCGCAATCAAAGGAAAATGGAAAATGATTGTATCCGGATTTCTTGTTCTTCTGATAGCAACCCTGTTCCAGGGCAGCTTCGGAATCTGCTTCAAGAAGTATCAGCCGTTCTCGTGGGAAGCCTTCTGGGCATTGTTTTCCATCATCGGCGTGCTCCTCATGCCGCACATCTGGTGCGCCATCCTTATCCCCAACTACTTCCACTATCTCACCTCAACCCCGTGGTCGGTCCTGTGGCCTGGAATCCTCGCTGGATTCTTCTGGGGTATCAGCTCGATCTGGTACTCGCGCGCCATCGACTACATCGGCGTCTCCCTGGTGACTGGCATCAACCTCGGCCTCTCCAACCTGTTGGGGAGCCTCGTGCCCATGTTCATCCTCAACAAGTACCCTTCAGCCTCCGCGCTGGTGACGCTGCTCGTGGGGCAGGCCATCCTGATGGTCGGCGTGGTGGTGCTGTCGAAGGCGGGCTTCATCAAGGACGGACAGTCCAAGAAGGAGTCTGTTCACGCTGTCGAAAAGCCCGAAATTTCAGACGCACTGGGCAACATCGCGCGGGGTAATATCACGAACGGTAACCTCGCGCAGAGTGCGGGAATCATGCAAGACGTCGCCAGCAATGCCCCCGACGACGATCCTGTCTCCGCGATGGCCGCGATGGATTCTCAAGACGCAGCTGCCACCCAAACCGCCAAAGAGGCCAAGAGCACCAAGACGAAGTCCCTCTTCTTTGTGGGCTTCATCATGGCTCTGGCGTCCGGCGCAGGCTCCGCCGCCATCAACATCGGCGGCCAGTTCTCCATCTACCCGGTGAATCTCGCCAACGAGGCGGGCGTCACTCCGATGTTCGCCAATCTGTTGCAGTGGCCCATCGTCTTCTTCGGCGGCTTCATCGCCAACTTCGGCTATGCGATCTACAAGCTGATCAAGAATCGCACCTTCTCTGACTACACCAAGCCGGGTTGCGGCAAGGCGTATCTCAAGGTTCTCCTCACCTCCTTCGTCTGGTTTGCGGCCCTCGGCGTCTACGCCATGGCCACCTCCATGCTCGGCGATTTCGGTCCGGTGGTCGGTTGGGTCGCCTTCAACGGCCTAGCGCTCATCATCGCAAATCTGTGGGGCTTTGCCGACAAGGAATGGAAGGGATATCCGAAGGCCAGAAATGTGGCGATTATCGGCAACGTCATTATCATTGCGGCGCTGGTGGTCGTCGGTATTTCCAACGGCATGTAGCCCCGCCGCTGCGAAAAAACTGTGCAGTATCCCAAATCTCAAATCTCAATTATCAATGACTCCGTCTGACGCACGTTCAACGTCGAACAAGCGTCAGGCGGCACATCAAGTGCGATTACCTTCAAGAAAGCAGGTCAATCATGGCAGTAGATAACGTGGACTCCATCGACGAGCTCAACTACAAGCCCGAAATGCCCCAGACGCCCCGCCCCATCGTCAGCATTGCAACGGGTGGCATCGTGCAGGGTTCCCACTATCCGGCGTATATGCTGGCGGGCTATCCGGTGCTCGCCACCTACGATGTCAACCACGATTCGGCGGTGAAGGCGGCCGACGAAATCGGTGCCAAGCACGTCTTTGACAATCTGGACGACATCATCGAATTCGGCAAGAAGAACGACGCCGTATTCGACGTGGCCGTACCCGCGAACTTCACCGCCAACATCCTCGAGCAGCTGCCCGATGGAGCCGGTGTGCTCATGCAGAAGCCGATGGGCGAGAACATCAATGAGGCGCGCAGAATCCTCACCACCTGCCGCTCGAAGAATCTCACCGCAGGCGTCAATTTCCAGCTGCGCCAAGCGCCCTACATGATCGCGGCGCGCGATCTCATCGCAAAGGGGACCATCGGCGACATCGTCGACATCGACCATCGCCTCGTGGGAACTCAGCCGTGGGATCTGTGGCCCTTCCTCTTCCCCAAGGATCGCGTGGAGATCAACTATCACTCAATCCATTACATCGACAACATCCGCTGCCTGGTCGGCGACCCCAACACCGTGTATTGCAAGACCATGCAGCACCCCAAGATGCGCAAGCTCGCCCAAACTCGCACGTCGATCATCTTGGACTACGGTCCCGATCTGCGCGTGAACCTGCACATCAATTTCAACCACGATTACGCGAAGAAGTACCAGGAGTCGACGCTCAAGATCGAGGGGCTCGAAGGTGCCATCCGCATCAAGCTCGGCCTCATGTACAACTATCCGGAGGGCGAGCCCGACAAGGTTGAGTACATCACCTACGACGACCCGACGTGGAAGGAACTGCCGGTGCGCGGATCCTGGTTCAACGAGGCGTTCATCGGCACGATGGGCGGGCTCATGAAGAAGCTCGACGATCCCGATTACGAATACATGAACAGCGTCGAGGATGCCTATCACACCATGTGCGTGGTGGAGGCCGCGTACAAGTCCAGCGCGAGCGGCGGCGTTGAGGTTGCCGACTACGCCATCGAAGGCTGAGGCTGGGCAGGCATCATGAATATCGTTGACACGCACGTTCACGTGTGGGACCTCGGCCACGAACACCTCCCGTGGCTCGACGGGGAGGGGCCGGTTCTCAAGAGGAACTGGTCGCCTCGCGACTACATGAGAGAGCTGCGCCACGACCACGGTTACAAGGTGGAGCAGGCGATCTACATCGAGGTCGACCGCGCCCACGAGGAGCGTCCGGCGGAAAATCACAAAGCAATCAAGCTGGTGGATGCCGCCGAGACGCCCTTCGCAGGGGCGTGCATCGCGGGGACGCTCACGTCTCCCGACTTCTCTCGCTACATCGAGGAGTGGGATCAGTGGACTCAGATCAAGGGCGTGCGGCAGGTTTTGCACGTGCCGAGTTCGCCGCCTCACGCCTGCCTGACGGAGACGTTCATGAAGAACGTTCGCCTCCTGGGGCAGAAGGAGCTGGTGTACGAGGCGTGCCTGCGGTGCGAGGAGCTCGCGGACTTGGTGATGGTGGCGAAGGAATGCCCCGGCACCACGATCGTGCTGGATCATATGGGAATCGTGGATGCCGACATCGTCGGCGTAGAGCACCCCGTCGCTGAGGAGCTCACCTACCGCGAGGCGTGGCGGCACAACATGCGCGAACTGGGCGCCCTGCCCAACGTCGTGTGCAAGATCTCGGGCCTCAACCCTCAGCGGGAATGGAGCACCGACAGCCTGGCCCGTGCGGTCGACGTCGCTCTGGAGTCGTTCCCCGCCGACCGCGTGATGTTCGCCAGCAATTTCCCTGTGCTCCACGTCTCGATGAGTCTCGACACGTGGATCACCTCGATGCTCACGATCACCGAAGGTCTCGATTCCAAAGATAAGAACGCGCTGTTCTCCGGCAACGCCCGACGCGTGTACAAGCTGAAATAACAAGCGAAGTTAGCGAAAGGAACATCATGACAGACAACAACAAGCCACTGCGTTTCGGCAGCGTCTCGCGAACCAATGGCACCGAGGGTTACGAAGCGTACAAAAAGTACCATTCGGCCCCCTTCGAGGGCGTCAACGAGATGATCAAGGCCTGCAACCTGCAGAACTACTCGATCTACTACTATGACGGCCTGCTGTTCTCCTACTACGAGTACACGGGTGACGACTACGACGCGGACATGGCGAAGATGGCCGCGGACCCGACCACGCAGAAGTGGTGGGCCGCCGTCGTGCCGCAGATGAAGCCGTTCACCCAGGACGGACCGTGGGTCGACATGGAACAGATCTACCACCTCGACTGATCTCGCACCCGCATCGCAGCGTTGAAGCGGAAGCAGAAGTGTTGAAGCAGTGAAGCCCGCCGCACGAAAGGACTCGACATGACTCATCTCAAAGGCATTACGTGGAATCACAGCCGTGGATTCACCTCTATTGTGGGGGTGAGCCAGCGGTATTCCGAACTGCATCCCGACGTCACTATCGATTGGGAGAAGCGCTCGCTCACCGATTTCGAGAGCGCGCCCATCGCCGAGCTCGCGACGACCTACGATTTGCTCATCATCGATCATCCGTGGGCGGGCTTTGCGGCCCGCAATCATGTGCTGATGCCGCTGCAAGAGCTCCTCAGTCCCGAGTTCCTGGCGGATCAGCGAGTCAACTCCGTGGGGGCGTCGTTCGACAGCTACGACTTCGGTGGCTTCCAAAGTGCGCTCGCCATCGACGCGGCATCTCCGGTCGCGGTGTGGAGGCCGGACATGCTCTGCGCAGACGACGTCCCCACAAATTTTGAGGAGGTGCTCGAGCTGGCGCGTGACGGTGGTGTTGCCTACGCCGCCACCCCCCAGTACCTCCTCATGGATTTCTACGCCTTCTGTAACACGGCCGGGGGCTCGGTATTCCCGGCGGAATTTGGCGGTGCGGCCGGGAGCGGCGTAGTCGACCACCGCGTCGGCACTCAAGTGCTGGAAGACATGCGCAAGCTCGCCCAACTCTGCCCGCCGGATATCTTTGAGTGGAATCCCATCCGACTGCACGAGGAGTTGGCGACCTCCTCTGAGTTGCGCTACTGCCCCTTCGTCTACGGCTACGTCAACTACTCGCGGCGTGGCTATGGGGCGCATCGACTGGCTGCGGGGGCGATTCCGCAATATCGGGGCACCATGTTGACCGGTGTGCTGGGCGGCACGGGCCTTGCGATTTCAGCGGCCACGCGGCACAGCGACGTCGCCGCAGACTTCGTGCAGTTCGCGCTGAGTCCCGCGGTGCAGACCATGCTCTATCCGGATTGCGGCGGCCAGCCGGGCTACAAGGCGGCCTGGCAGGACGACGTCAACAATGCGGCCACCTTGGACTTCTTCAAGAACACTCTGACGAGTCTCGACGCGACGTGGATGCGACCGCGCTACCCCGGGTACCTCTATTTCCAAGATCGAGCGGGCGCTCCCATCCGTGACTTCGTGCGCGATGGCGGTAACCCGGAGGAAGTTCTCGACACGCTCGACGCGCTGTATCGTGAGTCAAAGGAACACGGTGCGCGCAACGCGGCGGCGACCCCTTCCGCGAAGGTGAGGTGAGGGCGATGGCGCCCCAAAACGTTGGATACATGGGGGATTCCGCCCCTCTTGCGGGACTGGTTGTCCTCGACTTTTGCCAATACTTGGCAGGGCCCTCGGCGAGCCTGCGACTGGCCGATCTGGGTGCACGGGTGATCAAGGTGGAGCGGCCGGGCAGTGGGGACGGCTCGCGCAGACTGTCGCTGGAGGGCCTGATGGCAGACGGTGACGCCGTCAATTTCCACACCATCAACCGCAACAAGGAAAGCATCGAACTCAACACCAAGGACCCTCAAGGGCTTGCGCAGGCGCGCAAACTCATCGCTCAGGCGGACGTGCTCGTCGAGAGCTTCCGCCCCGGCGTGATGGACCGCATGGGATTGGGTTATGACGCCGTTCATGCGATCAATCCTCGCCTCGTCTACGCGAGCATCACGGGGTACGGAACGGTGGGTCCGTGGGTGGGTAAGCCGGGTCAGGATCTGCTGGTGCAATCGCTGTCCGGCCTGACGTGGCTCAACGGCGACGCAGACCAGCCTCCCATGCCCTTCGCCCTCTCGCTCGCCGATTCGTATACGGGCGTCCATGCGGTGGAGGGTATCCTCGCCGCCCTGACGAGGAGAACCGCCACGGATATGGGCGTCCACGTCGAGGTCAGCCTGCTCAGCTCAATTCTCGACCTGCAATTCGAGGTTTTCTCGACCTATCTCAACGACGGTCACAAGCCGCCGCAGCGTGCCGCCTACCGCAACGCGCACCCGTATCTCGCGGCGCCGTACGGGATTTACAGCACTGCGGACGGATCCATCGCGCTCGCCATGGGGTCAGTCTGCCGCCTGGGTGAGCTCATCGGTGCGCCCAAAGTCGCCGCTCGTACAGACGAATCCGCCTGGTTCCGCGATCGCGACCTCATCAAGCGCGACATCGCCGACGTGCTCGTCACGCACTCCACCGCGCACTGGCTTTCGGTCCTGGAACCCGCGGGATTCTGGTGCTCCGACGTCTACACATGGGAGCAGTTGGTGGCCTCGCAAGCCTTCAAGGCACTCGATTTCATTCAAGACGTCGCCCGGGGTTCGTCGGGAGATCCTCAGCGCATTTCCGACGGGCGCGGCACGCCCGCTCATCTGTACACAACGCGGTGTCCCGTGACCTTCATGGGCGAGCCGCGTCCCATTTCGCGGCCTGCGCCTCGCCTCGGTGAGCACAACGCCGCCATCACTCAAGAATTTGGGCTAGGGCAGGGGATGGAGGAAGACTCTCTCGTTGTCCACAAATCAGAGTCACGCCCGATTTCCGGCTCTAGTCCATCATCGTCGAAGGCTGTTGACTTTGAGCCTGCGACTGATCCTGCTCATCCTCTCGCCGGCGTCAAAGTGCTGGATTTCGGCCAGTTTCTCTCCGCCCCCTCCGGCGCGCTGCGTCTGGCGGATCTGGGAGCCGACGTGCTCAAAATCGAGCGCCCCGGGACCGGTGATATCTGCCGGCATCTCTACATTTCCGACTGCGTCATAGACGGTGACAGCTCGCTTTTCCACGCCATCAACCGCGGCAAAAAATCGCTGGCGCTGGATCTCAAGGATCCTCAATCCCGTGGAATCGTGGAGTCGCTGGTGAGGCAGGCGGACGTCGCACTGGTGAACTTTCGCCCCGACGTCGCCGAACGACTCGGAGTGAGCTACGAGCAGCTGTCCGCCATTAATCCCGCGCTCGTCTACGGGGAGATTACCGGCTGGGGCTACGAAGGGCCTTGGAAAGATAAGCCGGGGCAGGATCTGTTGGTGCAGGCGCTCTCGGGTGCGTGCTGGCTCAACGGGAATGCAGATCAGCCGCCGACGCCCTTTGGGCTTTCGATTGCGGATCTCTTCGCGGGGCAGGACGTGGTCCAAGGCGTGCTCGCCGGCCTGTATCGGGCTCAGCGTTCCGGTCGAGGTGCCCACGTTCATGTGAGTTTGCTCGAGGCGATCCTCGACGCGCAGTTTGAGGTGTTTACCACGTATCTCAACAGCGGAAAATTG
Source organism: Bifidobacteriaceae bacterium (assembly GCA_022649925.1). GTDB lineage: Bacteria > Actinomycetota > Actinomycetes > Actinomycetales > Bifidobacteriaceae > JALCQC01. Next base: position 7,139 of record JALCOX010000030.1, read on the forward strand.
CCCCAGCGCAGCGCCGTCAACAACGCCAACGCCTACATTGACGCGCCCTACGGGATCTACGAGACCGCCGACGGCTACCTCGCGCTCGCGATGATCCCCATTCCTCGCCTCGGGGAACTGCTGGGTTGCGACGAGTTGCGGGACGGCTACCCGGATCCCACCAGTTGGCACGAGCGGCGTGACGAGATCAAGGGTGTTTTGGCGGGGTGGGTCGCCCGTGAATCGACGTCGCACTGGCTCGGGGTGCTGGAGCCCGCCGACGTGTGGTGCTCGGATGTGTTGACGTGGGATCGTCTGATGGATTCGCCGGCGTTCGACGCTTTGGAGATGACGCAGACGGTGCGGCGGGGCGGCTCGGGTGCCGACGGTGTGCCGGTGGAGGCGATGCGCTGTCCGATCCGTTTTGACGGCGTACGGGCGGCGTGCGACAAAGGTGCGCCGCGCGTCGGTGAGGATACCGAGGATGTGCTGGGGCGCGCTGGTGTGCGAGCGAAAATCTGACCGGAAAATCCGGCCGGAAATCTGAGTGAAAGGCGAAGACCATGGAGACGAAAGCCTATTATTTCGAGGATTACACGCTGGGAGATACCCGAGTGACGGGCGGACGCACCATCACGGAGGCGGACTTTGTGATTCACGCAGGGCAGACCGGAGATTTTTTCCCGCATCACATGGATGCCGAATTTGCTAAGACGACCGAATTCGGGCAGCGCATCGCCCACGGAACGCTCACTTTCAGCGTGGGAGTAGGACTTACGGCCTCCTTCGTGAATCCGGTGGCGTTCTCGTATGGCTACGATCATCTGCGCTTCGTGAATCCCGTGTTCATCGGCGACACCATTCACACGGAAGTGACGATTCACGACAAGCGCGACACCAAGCATCCCGACAAGGGCATGGTCGTGGAACGGCTGGCCATAAAAAACCAGCGCGACGAAGTGGTCATGGTCGCCGATCATTTACTGATGTGTCAGCGGCGGGGTGCGGCTGGTACGGCCGCTGGGGCCACTGATACTGCGGGTGCGGCTGGTGCTTCCGGGTCTGCTGGCACAGAGTGATCGCTCATACGCGCCCGTAAGTGTCACGAAATTCCTGGAGAATTCGCTGCTCGTAAGGACCTTGTTCTGCGAGCAGCTTTAACGCTGGTTCCGGTGCGGCAACGAAGCCGCGCAGGAGCGTGTTCACGAGGTTTTGGAGATATTCCTCCGCGTGTAACAGATCAATATCCTTATGCGTGGCCGCCTCGAGAATGGCGCTCATGGCGTGTTCCATGTGGAACATCATGAAGTCGACGCTGGCAATGGTGTCGTCGACGAGATACTTCGCGCGTTGGGCGCGCAGGAGATATTCCCTCCACTGATCGCGCCGCTGAGTTTGTGCCTGTGCGAGATCGTTTGCCGGGGTGGGGTAAGCGAGTCGCAGCTCGGTGAGGAAGCGTTCGGTTGTAGAGCCTGCGAAGAGAAGCGAATCGAGAAGAACCTTCGGAAACTGCTCGGCGACGAAACTCGTGGGGATGGGGTTGAGACTGGCGAAGTGCAAGTGGCGTGCGACTACGGCCTCCACGATGGCGTCTTTGTTGCGAAAGTACGTATAGAGGCTCGCGCGGCTGATGCCAATGCTGTGCGCGAGGCTTCCCATGGTGGGAGAAGTAATCCCCTGCGTCAGCAAGACATGATTGAGTTTGATGGCGAGTTCAGCGCGTTTATTTTCGAATGGCATAATCAGATTATACAACTTGGACAATTTGCTATATAGTTTGTCCAGTAACATTCAGATATAAGAAATTCGAGAACTCATCCTGCGGAGCGCGGTCGAGGTCGAAGCCGAAGCTACACAGGCGGAGAAGAAGCGGGGAATCATGCAGAAAGTTATTGTCACTGGTGGGTCGGGATTTGTGGCGAGCTGGGTCATCAAGGAACTGTTGGACAACGGATATGAAGTTGCGACGAGCGTGCGATCCGCGTCGAGGGCGAGGACGTGCGCCGTGAACTGAGTAGTTTTGTGAATGAGGAGGAGCTAAGTCACCTGTCTTTCTTCGAGGCGGACCTGACGAGCAAGCGAGGCTGGGCGGAAGCGATGAAAGGCGCCGCGGGAATCTTCCACGTCGCATCGCCGCTGGGACATGGGACCGAGACGGCAGAGCAGATGGTCGCCGTCGCCAAGAATGGAACGCTCAACGTGCTGCAGGCGGCCGTCGATGCCGGTGTTGATCGCGTCGTGATGACGAGCTCGCAGGCCGCATCCACCCCGCTCGCCGACTTCGTGGGGACCCTGGACGAATCGTTCTGGTCCGACGTCACGAACCCTGAGCTTGATCCATATCGCATCTCGAAGATTGAAGCGGAACATGCCGCGTGGGACTTTGCTAAATCTCATGGTCTCAAGCTCACCACGGTTCTTCCTGGCGCAATCTTTGGCCCGGCGATGTCGGAACGCAGCATGAGTTCAAATCGTATTCTCTTGGAGCTGCTCAAGGGCCAGCCGATGATTCCGCAGGTGCCCATGGAGGTCAGCGACGTGCGTGACCTCGCCGTTCTGCGCCGTCTGGCGTTCGAGAGCCCGAAGGTCGTCGGCAAGCGGTATCTTGCAGCCTCTCAACGCACGACGATGCCCGAAATCGCCCGGCTGTACCACGATGAATTCCCGCAGCTGCGCGTCAACGACCGCGAGATGCCGAAGTGGCTCACGCGCGTGGCGTCGCGATTTGTGCCGAGCCTGCGCACGCTTGTCCCCATGCTCAACCGGCGCTACGGGCACTCCACAGCCGCCGCTGAAAAGGATCTTGGGTGGGTTCAGCACTCTCCGCGCGAGACTGTTCTCGATGCGGCCAAGCAGCTCATCAAGCTGGGATTGGTGAAGAAGTAAATCCACGCTCGGTGTTGAGGACACGGTGAATGCGACATCGTGTTGCTTTGTGTGGCGACTCGTTGTACGTTGGCACTCACGGTGGTTTGATCGGGGTTCTCCTGCGATTTCAAGCCCCGTGAGATGCCAACGAGGGCATCGACGAAACAAGCAACAAGGGAGTTGCCATGGGAAAACCGAGTCAGCTAGATCAATTCAATGCGTTCTGGAGCGGCATCGTTGATGACGTCAGAGCGGGTGAGGGTGCAAAAGCATCGGAAGGTCGTGCCCATCCTGTCGTTTTCGGCAAGTGGGAAGTGTGGTTTGCGGGTGACGACGAGACGCTGCATTATCGCGGAGTGGACGAGGCTCTTGAAAACGAGCACGAGGTGAGCAAAGAGGAATTCTTGGTCCAATACCTCACCGAGCTCCAGCGCAACGATGACCGCAACCAGTGGATGGGGCTTTACCGTCAGTTCAAGGAGCAGTTGGGCTGAGGGCCTGCTTTCGGCTCGCCCGAAGCCGATTTTTGTGAACTTTTCTGGGGAGAAGTTTTCGAAAACGTTGAAACTGCGTGCCGTTCCCACGAGTTCCGAGGGTCGATCGCCAAAAAAGTTCACAAAAATCGCTCGTGGCCGAACGCAAGCCCGCCAAAAACCCGAACTTTTGCGAAGTTTCCAAGAACATGTGTGTGACTCATCTGCGTGCATGGGTATCGTGAGAGGTGATGAGAGCTGCAAGGACGATGAGAACGGCAGCGCGCAAGGCGCAAAAGAATGAAGCGACGGTACGTCAGGTGCCTGGCCGCTCCTCGCTGCGACCCGTCTTTGTGCGTGGTTTCGCAAGGATCTGGGCCGGTACTCGGACTCGTGTCCGTCTCGTGCTTGCCTCGCTTGCCGCCGTAATCTGCATCGTGGCACCGCTATCCGGCTGCGGAGCGAGCATCGATAGCAGCGGGATCCACTTCAACACCACTTCGCACGCGGATCATCCCGACAAGGCTCCACAGCTCGAGGGGAACTGGCAGATGCGCTCGTACAAGGTGAAGGACAGCTTCGGGCAGAAGATCACGATCGATCCAAACTCCGATTCCACTCTCACTTTCAAGGATGGGGTCATCACTAATAACCAGATGCCTTCGCACAGCTGGGACATGCGCAAGGTGAATTACTCTGTCTCGAAGAAGCCTGATGCCAACGGCTATTACACCATCACCTTTTCGCCCAACGGCCAGAAGAAGCCGGGCAAGCCGGCGATCTATACGTATGAGATCGTGCATGTGAAGGTCGAGAAGCAGAAGGGACTGCGATTCAGGCCCGTCCTGGACGCGGCGGTGACCGCTGGCAAGGGCGATCAGAGCATGCAGGACCTCGTGAACAACGGTGCGAAACAGGTGGGCGACTATTACGAGTATGACTACTACGCCGCATGCCCGTGGTTCCAAGGTTTTGAGGAGCACATTCCGTCGGCGTGTGCCATCAGCCCGAAGACGTCGGAAATCTCGGAAACGGGTAATTCTACGATTTATCCTGCAGAATAAGCGCTGTAAAAGCTAGGGTAAAGAGACCGAAGAGAATATGAAGCGCGCGGGCCACGGGTTTGCACGCTCGAGGGGAGGAGACTCACATGCCAATCGTGGCAATCATTCTGGACGCTATCGCCGTCGGGGGCTACGTCGTCCAAGACCATTACCGTACGCCGGCCATTTTCATCATTGGCCTCGCTGTGCAGATCGTCCTTACGGTGATTCTTCTCGGGATGACGTTTTCGTACGGGGGCAAGCGTCGCCAGACTCATGACCTCCCGTTCAAGGGATATCACTACACGACGCTGCGCTACGCCATCATCATCTTCTCGATGATCATCAACGCGGTTGCCACGTTCCTGTATCTCCTGAACTTCCTCAATGGGGGCAGCTCCGTACTGTTCCAGTGAATGCGGTGTCGTGTAGTGGAGACTTGGCTCTCGTGAGACGAAGTGGGGTTTGTCTTCTTGCGGTATGCTCCCACAAATGGGGGTAGGTATCCTCAGGAAAGAGGGTATTCCCATCCGCCGTCTCCATCTTGGAGAATAAGGGTGCCATCAGTCGTAGGAAGATCGAACATGATCTTTCCTTTCGCAGTCGTACCGGAGACTACGTTGCTGGGGAAAGCATCTTTCTCAGCTAGGCATGTATATGAATTCCCGCCGGGGTTTCCGCTCCATTGGGAGCCGTCTTTTAGAATATAGGTCCAATCTCCGGAGTTGTTGCCGATGAGAAGTGGGGTCCCCTCATTTTTTTCGAAGTTGGGACTCGTCTTTGCTGAGACATCAAAAGAAATAAAGTGTCCGTTCTTTGATTTTTCTGCGAATTCACCGTTGCATTTGGCGTTGATGGTGATGTCGGTGACAGTCCAGGAAGCTAACTCGGTCCTATCATCCGCACTCAGGAGGGCTGCTTTGTCGCCAATATGCTTAATGATCATCCCGCGTTTACTGGTCTTCGGTTGGTCGGTTTCGGGGTTGACAGTGGGCTTCTTCGTCGTCTGAGTTGTGGAGGATGCGGAACTAGGCGCGGCCGGGGTTCCTTTTACGCTAATGGAGACGATTATTGCGACTCCTGCTGCAATGAGTGCGACCACGATGAGAGCCACGATAAGTTGCCATGTCTTGAGCGTGATGGTCTTGGTTTGCGAGACTGAAGTATTAGGCGCAGTATCGCTTTTCGAGGGCTTTTGTTGAGGCATGATGTTCTCCATTGAAATATGCGGGTGCCGATGATTACTCCCCTGAATGTATTCTGCGAGCGAGACGTCCAAGACCTCGCTGGAGCCGGCATAGAAAAAGGGCTTCCGAGGAATCCTCGAAAACCCTGCTCGTGGAGCTAGGGGGAGTCGAACCCCCGACCTTCTCGATGCGAACGAGACGCGCTACCAACTGCGCTATAGCCCCAAATCTGTATGTGAAAGTCGATTGAATCATCTTTCACAACGTGTGCCACCTTATCGCAAACCCTACCCAAGTGCAATTGAGATGGGACCTTGTTGAGTTTTCTTGAAGTGCTTCGAAGATGGACGGCCGTTGCCGATGAGGTAAGGGTGGTCTTGCCCGCATCCGCATGTGCCCAGATGCCGCACTCTTAATTCCAATTTGGGATGCCACCGAGATGGCGCCGGAGTTGGCCCGAAAGTGAATTCACGAGCTCGAAAGGGACTTTGGCGTGCCGTAAGCGAATACAGGGGCTCGAAAGGGACAGCACCATTTTAGAGGGCCAAAGTCGAGAGAATTTTAAGAGAACATCACACCAAAAATCAACGTTCTTGAGCGTATCTCCGTACGTATTCACGCCGGATAAAACAGCATCATCCCTTTCGGCGCAGTAAAGTCACTCTCGAACCGGTGGGGTCCCTTTCGAGCTTCCAAAGTCCCTTTCGAGCCTTCTTTCTCTCGCCCCACCTTCACTCCTCTCACCCTCACGCATCGTAGATGTCATGGTTCATGCCCATGCCATCATTGCGCCGCCGTGGAGTGCTGCCCTGAAAATCAGGGTCCGAGGTGAGTGTCGGGTCATCCGTGCCGCCGTCGCGCTCGAGGGCTCCTTGCACCAGTATGGAATCGGTGAAGTTGAGGCTTTTTTCGGTCAGTGGAACCTCGTGCTCGGAGGCGAAGGTCTTCCCGGCCGCGACGCCGATGACGTCATTATCCGTCAGCCCATTGCGTCGTTTCTTCTCGGCAGGATTCTTCTTACCAAATTTCATGCGAAGGAGCCCAATGATCGTCGGCGCAAGGGACACCAGAAGAATGAGCACAATGACGAGCTCGAAGTGATCCTGGACCGCCGGAATTCCACCGAAGAAGTATCCGAGGAAGGTGAACAGCGACGACCAGATGAGGCCTCCGAGCACACTGAACGGCGCGAAACGGGTCCAGCGCATGCCGGAGATGCCTGAAATGAAGGGCATGAACGTGCGAATGAAGGGGAAGAACCTACCGAGGAACACGGCGAGAGGACCCCACTTGTCAATCATTTTCTCGGTCTTGGCGAGGCGCTCAGGAGTGAGGGCCTTCACCTTCCCCGAAGCGATGATTCTCTTCCCGAAAAAGTGCCCGATGAAGTAATTGCATTGGTCGCCAAGAATGGGTGCGATCCAGACGATGGGCAGTAATACCGCCAGTTTCATGCCGCTGCTGGGATCGTGCGCAAAGACGCCGGCAGCGAAGAGCAGCGAGTCGCCGGGCAAGAAGGGCATGAATACGACGCCGGTTTCGATGAACACAATGAGGAAGATGAAGGCGTAGGTCGGGCCCAGGCCCATGGCAATCCATCCGGCGATGGCAGCGCGCGGGTCCTTCAGAAGACCGATGAGGTACGAAATGAAGTTCATGCTCTTCCTGTCAGTGTCGGTCCGACTTCGTTCCAGCCGTCTTCGCTGAATTCGAACTCAGATCTTGTGCAAACGCCTCGAATTTAGCATTTCCCACGCCTCTTTGCATGGTGAGACCCAGACCGGCCGAGAATTTGCACAAAGTAGCGCGAACGTGACGAGAAATCGACGCGAAAGTGGCGCAAAAGGCAAGAAGAGGCCGGCTGAGTAAGGCTTCATTGTCTCACCCACTCGTGCCTCCTCACGCACCTCCCCTCTTATTTCACCGCCCCCTTACGCCATTTCCTCGAAAGCGATGGCGGAGAGCGTGCGCACGGCTTCGGTGAGCTCTTCGTTGCTGATGGTGAGCGGCGGCAGCAGTCGAATCACGTTGCCGTAGATGCCGCACGACAGAATGATGAGTCCCTCCTGCGGTGCCCGGGCGAGAATGCGACGAACGATGTCGCCATCAGGCTCCAAGCTGCCCGGCTTCACGAACTCGATGCCAATCATGGCGCCCAGTCCGCGCACCTCGGCCACACGAGACGATGCCGCCAGCGGTGCCAACAGCTCATCTGCCAGAGCGCCAACATGGGCCGCGCGTGCCGGCAAGTCTTCCCTCTCCATGATGCCGATGGCCGCTAGTGCCGCCGCGCATGAAACAGGATTGCCGCTGTAAGTTCCTCCAATACCGCCGCGCTGGACGCTGTCCATGATCTCTGCGCGTCCCGTCACTGCGGAGAGGGGCATTCCGCCGCCGATCGCTTTCGCGGTGGTGATCATGTCGGGCACAATTGCGAAGTGGGTCGAGGCGAACCATTCCCCAGTGCGGCAGAACCCAGATTGGATTTCGTCAGAGATGTAAACGATCCCATTCTCGTGCGCCCAGGTGAGCAATCCCTCGAGGAATCCGGTCGCGGGGACGATAAATCCGCCCTCGCCCTGCACGGGTTCGGCGATGATGGCCGCGACATCACCGGGGTCGACGAGGAGTCGAATCTTGTCGATCGCCGCGCGTGCGGCCGCTGCGCCGTCCGCGCCAAAGGCGTCTCGCAGCGGGTAGGAGAAGGGTACGCGATAGATGTCGGGCGCGAATCCACCGAAGCCGGCTTTGTACGGAGAAGCTTTGGTGGTCATCGACATCGTGAGGTTCGTGCGGCCGTGGAAGGCGTTTTCCATCACGATCACGGCCGATTTTCCGGAGTATCTGCGCGCGATCTTGACGGCGTTCTCCACCGCCTCGGCGCCGGAGTTTAGCAAAATGGACTTCTTGGGGAAGCTGCCGGGTGTGAGCTCGGCAAGCTTTTTGCAGACCTCGACGTATCCCGCGTAGGGCGTGGTGGCGAAGCAGGTGTGGAGGAGTTTCGTTGCTTGGTCTTGGATGGCGGTAGTGACTTCGGGCGCGGTGTTGCCAACTGACGCGACGGCGATGCCGGCCGCGAGGTCGATGAAGCGGTTGCCGTCCACGTCGGTAATGGTGGCGCCGCTGGCCGAGTCGGCGAAAATGGGCTCGTGCTGGCCGACGCCCGCGGTGACGTAACGGTCGTAGTCTTTCTGGATTTCGAGGGCGCGCGGCCCAGGGATCGCGGTCGTGATCTTGCGTGCGACCTGCGGGACGTCGGCAGCGGTTGTAGGTGTTGTTGTTGCTGTAGTCATTATTCCTCACTTTGTTGGTTAAACCTGATTAAATTTGGTTGGACAGGCGCGATTCAGGCGAAAGTTTCTGCCACGGCGGAGATGTCGTCGTGGGCGTGGCCGGCTTCGCTGGCCTGGGAGTAGAGGCCGATGAGTGTGTCGAGGAAATCGCAGCGCATGCCGGTGGTTTTCATGACCTCGCGCATGAGGTTCATGTCTTTTGCGAGTGCGCTGATTTCGAATTGTGAACTGTAGTCACCTGAGATGGCCTTGCCGCCCTTCATGTGGGCATAGGGAGAATCGGAGGTGCCACCCTCAATCACGTCGAGGAAGAGCTGGGGATTTACTCCCTCGTGCTTGAGCAGCTGCACGGATTGCGCAGCGGTGACAGTAATGCCGGCGATCCAGGCATTGCAGGCGAGTTTGACGGCGGTGCCGTCACCGATAGTGTCGCCTGCAATCACAGTTTTTTGGGCAATGGCACTTGTCAGTGGCTCGAGCGCCTTGAACAGTTCGGGTTTCCCTCCGCCGATCAGGATCAGTCGCGAACTCGCCGCTTGATCTCGACTTCCCATCATCATGGTTTCGACCGCGGAGATGTCGTGATTGCAAGCAAAGTCGCGAACCCTGTGGGCACCTTCTGCTCCGATGGTCGCCATCTGCATCCACATGGCGGAGTGGGGCGCGGCGTCTACGCAGCTGCCCATGACATCGATCACGGAGTCTGCATCGAAAGCCACGACCATGATGACGTCGGCATCGGCCACGGCCTGCGAGAGATCCGACTCTGCGCGGAGCCGTGGCAGTTCGCTGGTTTCGAGAGCTGCCGCCTTGCTGTGCGTGCGGTTCCAAGCGGTCACGTCGAAGCCCGCAACCGCAAGCACCTTACAGATGCCTGATCCCATGATTCCGGTTCCTAAAACACTGACTTTCATATCTGATTTCCTCCCCGTCTGCACAGTGCTCAAAGTGCTCAAAATGATTACTGGATACCGATCATTCCTGCGAGCTCATCTCCGGCGGATTGCGGCGGAATCCGCGTGTGAGGGCGAGCAGGATCACGATTCCAATCGCCAGCCAGCTCAAGCCCAGAATGATCGCGTTGGAGTCAAGATGGACGAGAAGGTAGAAGCAGCTCGCGGCGCCGAGCAGCGGCACGATGACGTTGCGCAGGATTCCGCCGGGCATGGAGACCTTGCGTTCCGCGGGACTCATTTTTGCGTAGCTCACCAGCACCGACAGATTGACCAACGTGAAGGCGGTAAAGGCGCCGAAATTGACGAATGATGTGGAGGTGGCCACATTCAGGAACAGGGCCACCATGCCAATGATTCCAATGATGACGATGTTGAGTACGGGGGTGCTGAAGCGTGGGCTCAGCCGGCCGAAAATCCGGCGCGGCAGCACGCCGTCGCGACCCATCGCGTACAGCAGGCGTGAGGCGCTCGCCTGCGCCGCGATTCCTGAGGTGAACTGGGCGAGGCACAGGCCGCCAATAAAGACAGCGGCGAAGAGGTTGCCACCGATGCTGACGGCGATCTCGAATCCTGCGGAGGACGCGTCAGCGAAGATGAAACTCGGGTGCACCAACTGCACAAAGTAGGCCGCCGAGATGAAGACGACGCCGCCGATGAGAGCGACGAGCATGATGGCACGGGGCATGTCACGCTTGGGGTTCTGAGTCTCCTCGGACATGGTGGTGACTGCATCGAATCCCAGATAAGAGTAAGCGGCGATGGCGGATCCCGCGAGCACAGAGGTCAGGGAAGACCCGTGCCCGGTGAATGGCATGAGGCTCACTATGGAGCCGCCGCCGGAGACGATGGACTTGATCGAGAGGTAGATGAACGAGACGAGCACCACCACTTGGAAGAGCATGAGACCGAAGGTGACTTTGTCGGCCACTTGCAGCCCCACGATGTTGAGCACGGAGGTGAGACAGATGAAGCCCACAATCCAGGCCCAGCTCGGAACGCCCGGGAATTCCTGCCCAAGGTAGGAGGCGCCGATGAGCCAGATGACCATCGGTAGGAAGATGTAATCGAGCAGCACGGTCCAGCCGGCGAGGAAGCCGAGTTTGGGACTGATGGCCTTGCCGACGTAGGTGTAGGCCGAACCCGATTCGGGGTGCAGCCCCGCCATGCGGCCGTAGCTCGAGGCGGTGAACATCATCACGATGAGGGCCAGCAGGTACGACATTGCGGTCGCACCCTTGGATGCCGTCGCGATGACGCCGAACGTTCCCAAGACGATGAGAGGTGCCATGTAGGCCACGCCGATGAGCACGATGGAATGGAGTTTCAGCGTGCGCTGCAGCGTGGGCGGCTTGACGGTGTCGGTTCGAATGGCCGCCGGGACGGGTTGCGGCGCATATGTGGGATTGATGGATTGGGTGCTCATGGGTTCTCCTTAAAGGTCTTTTTCTGTGGCGGTTGCGTTGTCGTCGGGTCGAAGGAGTCGGGTTTCCAGCGTTCCGCCGTGATGGAGCCGGCATAGAGAGGCAGAGGAATCTCCGCGTCTCCCGCGTGGAATTGATGCCAGAGGCGATTGAATCCTGCGGTGCCCGTGTCGCGCACGTCGCGTGCATGGCCGAGATCGAGTTCCGCTGTGATGGTCGCGGGGCTGTCGGTGTCGGTCTGGTCAAGAACTTCGCCCTCTGGCCCCACCAGGATTGAACGGCCAAAGCCCTGTGGTGCGGCGGCGTTGAGACTGGCGACGTAGGACTGATTGACGATGGCGTTGCTGCGGGCGAGGACGAGCTCCTGTGCACGATCCGGGGTCGTGGTGCGCACGAGGTTGACGATGAGTTCGGCGCCCATCCACGCCACATGACGTGATATTTCGGGGAACCATGCGTCGTAACAAATGGTGAGGCCGATGCGCCCGACCTCGGGAATGTCGAAAACGGTGAAGGAGGTGCCGGGGGTGTAGACCTCGTAGGGCCTCCACGGGCAGATTTTGCGGTAGGAGGCGACGAGCTTTCCCTGTGGTGACCACACTGCAGCCGTGTTGTAAATGGCGTTTCGCTTGTCTTTTACTCTTTCGCAGAGGGTGCCGGGAATGAGCCAAATGCCCAGCTCATGCGCCAGTTGCGAGAAGCGAGCGGGGTAGGAGTCGGATCCAGAGAGTTCCGCGCGGCCGTCTCGCAGACTCGCCTGAGAGAACCTGCCCCCGGGAGTCCCCTTGCGGGGGAGGGTGAGGGCCGCGGAAATTTGCGCTTCCTGAGCGAACTTCTGTGGCAGATCCCCCGTACCGAAGAGGTGCATTTCGGGGAACATGACCAAGGTGACTGTGCGCGGGTCGGAGGGCGCGGGTGCCGTGGCGACAGCGTGACGCACACTGGATTCGAAGGCGTAGAAGGTGCCTGAGGAGGCGTCCACGGGCAGCTGCGCGGCCTGGACCATGATAATTCTGAGTGGAATTCGCGGAATTCGTTGTGACATTTCGTCTCCTTGAGACTGTGGCAGCCGTACGCATCCCGGCCGTGTCGGTGACTTATTCCTCGCTCCCCGAGGCCTTTTGGGCCGTGCGGCGAAGTAATTTCAGACTAAAAAGTCGCAGTCGCCGTTTCTAAGGCCGTTACGTACAAAATGCTTTACGTTAATGGACGCGATGTATACGTTGGGTATGGCAATTTCCTTGCGTGATCTCGTGTCTGTTGCTTCTCTCAACCTGCGTCTCAGGGTCGGAGGTGAGTTTGAATCACTCGATGAACCCTTGTCGTGGGTGCATTCCACGGAGCTCATGGATCCGACGGCCTACCTCGAAGGCGGCGAGCTCATCTTGACTACTGGGCTGCAATTTGCGCGGCTTTCGCGCCGCGATGAACATGGCGAGGAGGAGGACCATTATGTGGAACGCCTCGACGGTGTGGGGGTGCGCGGCATTGGTTTTGGCACCGGACTCGAATATTCTCACGTGCCTCAATGGCTCGTCGACCAGTGCGAAACGTGGAAAATGCCCCTCATTGAGGTTCCGCTGGAGACTCCATTCATCGCCATCGTCAAGTCGGTCTCCCGAGGGCAGTCCGATTCCTACAATCGAGATATTCGGCGCCTTTACAATGCGCAGCGCTCGCTGTTTCGCTCGATTCAGACTCTCGATCCGCTCAGCAGCATCGTCAAGAAGCTCGCCGAACTCATTGGAGGATGGGCGGCGTTCCTCAACCCCTCGGGGAAGGTGGTCGAGTCTTCGCACGCGGCCCTTCCGTTGGAGTTGCGCGGCGTCGATGACGCCATGAGCTTCACGGCCCTAGGGCAGGCGAAGTTTTTGCACTCGAAGGGTTACGACATCGCGATCTTCCACGTTGCCGCAGCGCAGCGTCAGTCGGTGGGCTATCTCGTGGCAGGAAGGTTCGGGCGCAAGGGCTCGCTCAATCATCCCCTCGTCTCTCAGACGGCGGCGCTCTTGTCGCTGGCCGTGTCTCGCAACGCTTCGGCCAGTAGGTCATTGGAGCGCATACGTTCGGCGATGGTGAGGCGCTGCCTCGAGGGTGACGTGGCCTCCGTCCGTGAGTATGCCGATGACCTGTGGGATGGATTGCCCCCCGAGCCGCTGAGCGCCGTGCGTATCACCGGTGACCAAGATGCGCTGGAAGCGGCCCAGGCGCTTTTTGAACCCATGCATCGCAGCCTCGCCAAAAACCTCAACGCCGCCGTGAGTGGGGTGGTGGAGGGGGATCTGTGGGCGATCGTGTCTCGGTCCAATCTGCGTGACTGGCTCGATCAGATTCAACGCGATTCCCGGCTGGTAATAGGAGTGTCCTCTGGGTTCGTGTGGACAGATGCCCCGCGTGCCAGGCATGAGGCGTATCAAGCGGCGGCAGAGGCCATCGCATCGGGGGAATCGGTGGTGCAGTACGGACAGCGAGGCGGCGCGGCTACGTTGGAGGCGCTCATTGAGCCTTCCATGCTGCGAGCTTTCGGAGACTTGCGTCTAGCTCCCATCGCGAATATGAGTTTTAACGTGTCGATCGGGCCGCATTCGAGCAGAGGTGATACAGAGAAGTTGGCTGTTGCCACGCCTGCAGAGTCTGTGGCGGCTGCAAAAGAGGGGGAAGATACTCCTCGCGTTCTGCCTGCCATCGAGGTGTTGCGCGCATGGCTGCGTGCGGGTTGTAAATATGAGGAGGCCGCAGAGGGTTTGGGGCTTCACCGGCACACGGTGCGCAAATACGTGACGAGAATCTGCGCGGCACTTGACGCGGACCCTGCAAATCCTGAACACGTTGCCGAACTTTGGTACGCCTGTAGAGGCTCGCGACTGGGCAGGTGACGCTCGCGACTGGGCAGGTGACGCCCATGACCGATTTTTGTGAACTTTTTCCGGGCACAAGAATGTGAATCGTTGAAATCTCGTGCCATTTCTGCGAGTTTCGGGCACGGGATTCGGGAAAAGTTCACAAAAATCGGTTATGAGCGTCCGCGGAGCCTCGAACCGAAGGGACTGAGGGGTCTCCGGGTCCTGTACGTTTGACCGAGAGAACATCCAGGATGCCTTAGGAATTGAAATTCAAAACCGCCATAGGTGTTAGCGTTCTCAACGATTTACACGCAGCAACCACGCACAAATGTCACCAGAACTTTGAAATTCATACTTGAAAACTTTTGAATTTCAATCTATAGTTAAGGCGATTCACAAAGAGGTCATCTCTGACGTGGAACAGAAAAGAGATCGCCGCGCTCGCGAGTGTGGCGCAGCGTGGCGATTTCCTTGCATCGTCGGAGATTGAAGAACAAAGGAAGAT
>JALCOX010000031.1 GCA_022649925.1 Bifidobacteriaceae bacterium
GTGTTCAATTGAACACCCGCCCACTTGTTTATCTGTACTGCATATCTACGCTGCGCACTATCGGCACGGTCCCGGCCGCCGGACCCGACCTCGCTACAGCTCGACGTGTTCCTTACCTGCGTCGTTGTCGACGTGCGCAAACTTCGCGGCGAGGGCGGCCTTGTTCTTCGCCTCATCGGCCTCCTTGGCGTCCTTTTTCGCCTGGGCTGGATCCCACAGAACGTCTTCGCGATGTTTCGCACATTCCTTCGCCGCGAGGGCGGAATACGTGGCAAGAAAATCCTTTGCAGCCGAGGTTGCCTGTGGCCCGCCGAGTCCCTCTTTCACCGCGAGGGCTGCGGCATAGAGATCGTTCATCTCCTCCACGCTGGCAAAAACGCGAGGAAGCTCCTGAATCTCATTGAGCTCGTTGACGTACAGCAATGCGGCCGCCGCAAATTCTCCGGCAGACTCACCCAGGGCCAGAATCTCCGCGGCAGCAGCCGCGCTCACGGTCAGGTGGGCGGATAGCCCCTTCTCACCCGTCGTAGCTGCCTCCGCGGCCGCTGTCGTCGTGGTGATGACGCGCTGCATCGCATCTCTGGCAGCCGAGCTCCACCCAAGGTCGAGCGTCGTGCCTGCAGCGAGGAGGTGCGCGACGTCTCGATCTTCGGAGTAATCGCCCGACTCGTCATAGGCGTCGTTGGCCGCAAGGAGTGCCGTCGCAATGACGCGCGGGCGTCCGGGGATCTCCTCGACGCCACCCTCGTATACGTATTCGGAATCGGCGATGGTGACGTCTTCCTTCGTGAGGCGGGCCGCCACCTCGCGCGTAATGCGCACCTGAAGTTCCTCGCCGTACTTCACATCGTTGTCGATGCGAGCAGCATCTTCAAGGGGCCACAGACTCACCAGTTGCGAAATCTCGCTCACCGCCGGTTCTACGACAACGGGATCGGAGGCGGCAACCTCGTCAAAAAGCCTGACTACTGCATCATCCTTGAAACCTGTGTCATCCGTGAAATCCGTCATGTCACTTCCTTCTTTTGCGCCGCACTGCGCACACCATTATTCATTCAGTAGTATCAGACCCTCGCCAACATTGCCATCTCGAGTGACACACCTCACGTTGAGCTCAACCGCTCAGGCAGTGGCTGGCGGTCTTCACTCGACCCCTGCCGCCGGATCCGCATACGACACCGCAACCAGGCGGTGCGTGCCGACTTCGAGCACCAGTGAAGTCACCGAGGCCAGGGCCGTCTTGCGCTTGAGAACATTTGATTCCGCCTTGCCGGTCATCAGAAATGTGCGAACGGTCCAAATGGGAGACTCATGGCTGACCGCAATGATGGACTCCCCTGCGAATTCATCCACTTTCTCAAAGACGAAGTCGCTCATGCGCTCGGCAATGTGTGCGTACGCTTCACCCCAGCTTGGCCGCATGGGGTGAAGCAGCAGCCTCCAGTTGCCATGTCTCCACAGGGCGCCCTCTCCGTAGCCGATGCGGACGCCGCGGAACTCGTTCTCGGCTTCGATGAGCCGCTCATCCTCCGTGATGCCGAGGAGGGCGTCACCTGCGGCCGCACGCCGTTCGTTGAGTGCGTCTCGCAAGTGAGCAGCCGTCTCCATCGTGCGATCCAGGGGGGATGAAAAGAGGGCCACGGAACTGGCAATGCGCCTGTTCTGTGCGGCATAGCGCGCCGTGACCTCGGCCATGCGATCGCCCTGCTCCGAGAGGTGATATTCGGGGAGCCGTTCGTAAATCACGTGCTCGGGATTTTCCACCCTCCCGTGCCTCACGAAATGAATCGTGGTCGTCTGCATCTGTGGCTCCTTCTGCTGTGAGAAATGCTCAGAAAATTCGCGTTAATCTTCTCCAAAGATACCGTGTGTTGCAGGACAGAAGGTTCTAGACTGGCACCGCGCTCGAATAGAGGTTCTTGCAGGCGGAGAACCCCTTCGCAAAGATCGACGCGGATCGCGCAATAAAACCGCACAAATCCACAGATGTGTTCACACTGAGGGGAACAACAAAGAGGAGGAACCAGTTATATGAAGAGAGCGTCGTTCAGACAGGTGCGTTCTGAGCTCTACAAGAGGCTCTTTTCCGGATACGCGGAATTGCTCTCCACCCCCCACTCGCCCCGCTTCGCTGTGGGCGCTGTGGTGGCCGCCATGCCCTATCCCATGATCGGCATGACCATCACCATCTCTGTTCAGCATTATTACGGTTCGTACGGTCTCGCAGGAACACTGACCGCCGTCCAAGCCATCGCGCTGGCGGTGGTGGGCCCAGTCCTGGGCAAACTCGTCGATCGCTTTGGCCAACGCAAGGTCTCACTACCCACTATCGCGGTGTGGATGGCCGCCGCCATCGGCATGGTCACCTCCATCACGACCCACGCTCCCGTGTGGCTGCTCTTCATGATTGCGCCCTTCCTCGCGGCCATTCCACCGTGGGGTGCCATGAGTCGTACGCGATGGACCCACATTCTTAAGGGAGAGCCGCGCAAGATCGAAACCGCGCTCAGCCTCTCGTCGATCTTTGACGAGTGCCTCTGGGTCGTCGGTAATCCGCTCGCGTCGATTCTGGCCGTAATATCGGGCATTCTCGCCTTCTCCTTCACCGGCGTGTGCGTCGTCATCGGTGCGCTCATGTTCCTGGGCGAGCTCACCACCGAGCCGCCCTCGCAGACGGATCTGGCCAACGAAGCCGGGCTGTCTCGCAAGGAATACCGGGCCGAGCTGGCAAAGAGAATCTCCCAGCCCGCCTCGTCGCCGGCCGCCGTCGCTGGAACCGCTGCAACAAACGAATTCGTGGCCGTCGCAAGCTCGATCGAGGCCAACGAAAAGGTACCCGGACGGGCGCAGCGCATCCTCAAGCACCTCCACATGGGAGGGTCGGCGGACTCCATCATGGGCCCGGGCCTGCTCTCCCTCTGTGCCACATGGTTTGGCCTCGGCGCCTTCCAGAGCGCCACGTCGATCTCCGTCATCGCCATGGCGAAGGAACAGGACATGCAGCAGTTCACTGGCTTCGTGTTCGCCTGCTTCTCCATCAGTTCACTGATCGGAGTGACGATCTACGGCGCCAAGCACTGGCAGATCTCGCTGTGGAAGCGCTTCTACTTCTGCCTCGCAGTGCTCGTGGTCGGCATGTGCTCCTTCATCTTCACCTCGCACCTGTGGGTCATCATGATCATCTATCTACTCATCGGAGTGTGCCAGGCACCTACGTGGGTGAACGGAAACCAAATCGTGCTGCATCTCGTGCCGCCCGCACGTTTCACCGAGGCTGTCGCGTGGATGAGCGCCATGAATGCTATCGGCGGCTCCATGGGGTCCTCCGTTGCCGGCGCCTACATCGACCAGTACGGTTCAAAAGGTGGGTTTGCGACCGTGTTTGCCTTCGCTATCGCCGCACTGGCGATCGCGTTCATCGGCTTCAAGCAGATTCGCACCTCGACCGAGCGCCCGATGCTCACCGAAGTGACGCTGTAGGAGCGGCTCGGGTTCTCGGGGTTTGGAGTTTGGAGTTCGGCGCTCCAAACTCCAAACTGCAAACTCAGCACTGCAAGTTTCTTTAGCGCTGCCAACCACGTGGCGTGTGATCCAGCGACCACTGACCGATCTTGCGCGCCAGCGGTCGAGCCTGCTTGCCTTCGGCCGGAGCGTCGAGCAGCCATTTGCGAATGACGAAGTTCCACACGGAGACGATCACCGTCGCCACGAGTTTTGCGGCGTTCGCATAGAGTCCATACGTGCCATGACTCGTCGCCATAGCGTTGTCCGGCAAAAGAACGGATGTGGCGAACCAAATGATGAGATCGTTGATGAGAAGACCTATCGCCGATGAGATGAAGAAGATGATCATCTCCATCCACTTCGCCATATCCTCGCGGCGAGTAAACACGAATTTCATGCTCGCGACGTAGTTGAACACCAGTGAGATGAGGAACGAGATTGTCGCAGAAAGTGTTGCGTTCGTATGGAAACCGAAGATGAGGAGATTGAAGATTCCCCAATCGATGGCGAATGCAATTCCACCGACAAGACCGAATTTCACCAGCTGGGCGATCAGATTTTTCACAGTGCTAATCTACTCACTTGTTCCGCAATTGCGGTACCCAGACGCTCGAATACCTCTCCATCTCCACAAAGAACGTGACCAACCGCAAATAATTTCTGGAGCATCCCTCATCATTTCACTTGGCTCGTCTTATTTTCATGTTTGCATCCGCGTTTTTCCCTCTCCTCGGAGTGAATGTTGCATCTGATGAGCGGATTCTTCATCTCATGTGCGGCAACCTTGTGGAGAGAACACTCAAGCCATCGCCTCATCGGCGCAAATCGGGTCTATTCCTTACACGTCTCGCGCCCATTCCATGAGATCTCAAGGACTGAACGCTCATAAGGTGCAAAATCCGCTCATCAGATGCAGATGCCCTCCCCTAGGATGAGAGATAACGAGAAATTCTCAATTGAGGAGGAACCATGCCCGTCATTTACACTCACGTCAGCACGTCCACTACCAAAGAACAACGCGACCGGCTCAAGGCCAGTTTCGGCGCGGCCATCTCAATTCTTCCGGGCAAGTCCGAGAGCTGGCTCATGTGCCCCTTCGACGACAACGTCCCGATCTACTTCGCCGGAGACGATTCCACTCCCGCCGCCTATGTCGAAGTCAACGTGTTCGGCCGTCAACCCGTCGACGCTTCCACGTGGGAAAAGCTCAGTAAGGCAATTCTCTCCGCGCTCGACGATGAGCTCGGCATACCCCAAGACCGCGTCTACGTCCGAGAGATGGCGAGCGGAGACTGGGGATGGAACGGCGGCAACTTCTAGGCAACCGGCCCCGTCCACGGGCCTAATGCACCCACCACAAACAACACGAAAGCTCCCGGCCGAATACGGCACGGGAGCTTTCACATTTCACCTCACATCTCAAGCACTGGAAATCGGAGAAATCCAGCACTCACCACCTCATCACGCAGCGGTGACCTTGATGGTGAACTGAGCCGAGATTTCAGGATGCAGCTGTGCAGTTGCAGCGAAATCGCCAGCGGTCTTGATCGGATCGAACTTTAGGAGCTTGGCATCGACTGCCACGCCCTTCTTGCCCAGCTCGGAAGCGATCTTGTCGGCGGAGATTCCACCGAAGAGCTTGCCGGACTCGGACACCTTGGCGCTGATTTCGAGCGTCGTTCCATCCAGCTGAGCCTTTGCGGCCACGGCATCCTCGCGAGAGGCGAGTTCCTTGGCGCGACGAGCACGCTGCATCTGCTCGATCTGCGAAGCAGCCTTCTCGCTCCACTGGAACGCAAGTCCCTGAGGGATCAGGAAGTTGCGCGCGTAACCGGGCTTAACCTCGACGACGTCACCGGGACGTCCCAGATTTGAAACGGTCTTGCGGAGGATGACCTTTGTTTCCTTTGCCATTTCCTACTCCTCTCAGCGGCCGTTGGACGCGTATGGCAGGAGTGCCATTTCGCGTGCGTTCTTGATGGCCTTGGCGAGCTCACGCTGTTCCTGGACAGTCACACCAGTGATGCGACGAGAGCGGATCTTGCCGCGGTCCGAGATGAACTTGCGCAGCAGAGCCACGTCCTTGTAATCGATTTCCTTAACTTTTGCAGCCTTGAGTGGGTTCGGCTTCTTCTTGAAGGGCTTTACCGGCGGCTGTGGCCTCTTACGTGACATTTTGTACTCCTGATTTCTTTAACCTAAAAGTCTTTCTGAATCAAATTCTCACAATTCTCAGCGAGAACCTTAGAACGGCGGCTCATCCATGGGGCCCTGGCCGAGTGGATCGGCATTGCCCTGCGTACCTGACGTTCCGAATCCTGAAGAGGAGTCGAAATTGCCGTACGATGCCCACGGTTCGGTGGAACCGGACTGTGCGGGCGCATTTGCCCCGCCAGTGTAGCCGGAGGGAGCGGAGTTTCCAGCGCTGTTGCCTCCCTGGCCACCATTGAATCCTGAATTGCCGCGAGGAACACGCTGCACCTGTGCGGTTGCATACCGCAAGCTTGGTCCGATCTCGTCCACCTGCATCTCGATCACAGTCCGGTTCTCACCCGACTGCGTCTGATAGCTGCGCTGGTTAAGACGACCCTGCACAATCACACGCATACCCTTGGTAACACTGGCCTGAATATGATCGGCCATGTCCCGCCACGCAGAGCAGCGCATGAAGAGGGCGTCGCCGTCCTCCCACTGACTGGTCTGGCGGTTGTACGTGCGCGGTGTCGAAGCGACGGTGAAATTGACGACCGAAGCACCCGACGCGATAGTACGCAGCTCAGGGTCAGCGGTGACGTTGCCAATGACGGTAATGACTGTTTCGCCTGCCATTTACTTGCCTTTCGACGAACGAGTTCCTAACGTTCCACTCTGTCCGATTTCTGCCTCGAAAATCTCAACGATTCTCGAGAAGGAAATCCACGAGTGAGAATTTGTCAGAATTTTACTTGGTATCCTTGCGAATAATCTTCGTGCGGACGATGGAATCATTCAGATTCAGCTGGCGATCAAGCTCATCGCTGGTTGCGGAATCGGCGGTGTAGTTGACGACGACATAGATGCCTTCGGTCTTTCCATCGATTTCGTAAGCGAGCTTGCGACGGCCCCAAAAATCAGTGTTATCAACGGTGCCCTTGTCGGCAGTCACCACTTCAAGGTACTTCTCGACAAGCTTCTTTACGCTGGCGTCGTCAACTTGTGGATCGACGATCAGCATCATTTCATACTTATGCGCAGACATCACCCACCTCCTTCGGTCAAAAAGGTCACGGACGGTCCGCAACAGGAGGATGTAGCGCGTGCGCCGACAGGTGCCGGGCGCAACTTTTTAATGATACACCATGGGTTGATTCACATTCGCACGCTTGTTCGTGGAAAATTGACCGCTTGGCGCCTCCGAGAGTCGCGCAAGAGGTCAATTTTCCACGAACAAGGTAGGTGTGCGTGCTTGCTCACTCTTTCGAGGAATCCGACGAATCTGAAGAGTCTGAGGACTCCTTCGAATCAGTCGTTTTCTTTGCGGCCTTGGACCCCGCGTCGCTCGTCGACTCGGTGGCAGTATACGATCCACCATCCACGGCGGTCTCGTTGGGAAGCTCCATGAAGTCGAGATCTTTGAGGTAGTTCTTGCCCGCCGTGATGTCGTACTGAATCAGCTTGTAATCGTTGACCAGCTGCTTCTGCTGGGTGCTGAGTTTTTCAATCTGGTCGCCGTCGGCGTCGAGATTGAGCGAGGTCCCCGAAGGAATGCGCTGCCACTGCTGAATGTGGTTTGCCACCGGAGGCTCCATGGCGGAAATTGCCTCATGCATTTCCGTGAGGAACGCGAGGTAGGGGGACACCTTGGCATCCATGTGCTGCGCCGTCTGCGCCATGAGGAAGTTCGGCGAGGTGTACGCGGAGTCCTGCGCGGACAGCTTGTGCCCACGCGACGTCGACGCCTTGTTGGACCAAATGAAGTAATCGGTCTCGTGCAGCGCGATGGAATTGTCAGAATCCTGGCTCGCCGAAGCGTAAATGCCCGGCAAATGATCGCCGTAGAAGATCACGGTAATGGGCTTATCGATTTTATCGAGATGGTCCAGGAAGGCCTTCGTGGACTTATCGGTGTAGCTCATTCCCTTGGAATACGTGTTGATCTGCTGGTTCTCGTCGGGTCCAAGCGCCGAACCGGTCGTCGAACTCGCCTCGAATTCGTTGTCCTTATACCAGTTGTCGTAGCTCATGTGATTCTGCATGGTGACGACCTGATAGAACTTGTTGTCCCGCGACTTGTTGGTGATCTTTTCGAGCACCGACTGATACGCCGAGGCGTCCGAGACGTACGGCGAATTGTCGATGTGATCCTGATGAGCGATCACGTCGGGCTTATCGAGCGTCCAGAACCGCGCAATCCCGAATTTCTTGTAGTTGGTCGCACGCGAATACATCGAGGCGTGATAGGGGTGGAAGGCGAGGGATCCCGAAGCGCTCTGGTTCCAGAATTGGTTGAAGGTGGGGGTCCACTTCATCTTCGGCACCAGCTGCTGATAAGGAGAGCTGAGCGAGGCGTCGAAGTTCGCCATGCTCAAGCCCGTGATCGCCTGGAATTCGAGGTTCGCCGTGCCCCCACCGTATCCAGAGGAAAGCATGAGGCCCGAAGTGGTGGACTTCTTGATCGAGCGAATTGTGGGCATGGGGTCCTTGTTGAGCGTGAGCCCCGGCACGCGCGTGGGATCCGAATACGATTCCGACAGGATCATGATGACCGAGCTGTCGGTCATCTCAGAAGAGCGGTCCTCGTTGATGGAGTCCGCCTCCTTTTCGTAACGCGCGGCAATTTTCTTCATCGTGGCCTCGGAATAGCCCTTGGGCATGTCCATGACTTTGGGATTGGTGAAGCGCAGGAAGCCGATGAGCGTTCCGTTACCCTGCGCATCTTCGACCGAATCCCACAGGCGCGGCGCATCGCCGAGGAACTCTGAGGCGTTGTACGCCCACGTTCCCACAGTTCCCAAGGAAGCGGCATAGGCGACGAGAAAACCCATGGGCGCGAGGACGAGAAGGATTCTGGCGACGATGTGCACACCGCGATTCTTGACAGTGACGAGCCGCGCACGGCCGTCACGACGTGCGATGAGCACGCACAGCAACGTGAAGACGAGGAGGAAGAGGGGGATCTTGACAAAGAGGCCCTGGCTTCCGGCCGGTATGAATTCGGAGAGATTTCCTGCGTTGCTTCCCGCCATTTTGACGTCAGAGGGCAGGATGGTCTCGTGGCGCACCATGACCTTCATGCGTTCAACGACGGAGATGACGGTGACGATAAAGATGAACACGGGCGTGGCAACCCAGAATCGATTCACCAATGCAATGACGGCGAGATAGAAGACTCCGAGGATGATCACGTTGAGGACAAATACGAAGCGCGCGGAGGTGAAGATGAGATTGACCCAGTTGAGGAACCCCATGAAAGGCTCCACTGTGGTGACACTCCACTGCAACAACATGACTCCAAGCACGTCTACCGCAAAGAAGGCGAGAACGTAGAACCACATGGCAAAGGCTCTTTGCCTGTGTCCAAAAGGTTTACTCGATGCGGCGCGACCTGCGGCTGCATCTAGCGAAGAATCAGAAGCAGCCTCGGTTGAAGTCTGAGAGACTCCTTCCAACTGTGTTTCAGGTTCGTCCGCGTTCCGATTCTGTGTCGACACTTTCATCCCGTCTTTAAACACTCGCGCTTGAAACTAAGTCACTATATCATCGGAAGCATTGCAAAAGTACGAATCCGGTGGATATCACCACACCTTCCAACTTCCACTCAAGAAGCCCGGCTACGGTAGAGCCTATGCCACCGAAGACCAGGAAAACTTCGCCCTCCGATTCCGGAAAACGGGGATCGTCATCATCGAGGAAATCGAGCGGAAGAAGCTCATCGTCACGACCGACGGCGTCACATCGGGCAGGCGGACGCTCACAGGCGTCCAGCCGTACCAAGTCAGTCAACAAGAGGGGAAAGAACGGCAGGCCACGGAAGAGGTCGAAGCATCCGATTCTGAAGTGGACACTCATCGTTCTCGGCACTCTTCTCGGCCTCGGAATTGCTGCCTTCGCGGCGCTTTACTTCACCACACAGGTTCCCAATCCCGAAGACGTCGCACTCGCGCAGAAGACCACCGTGTACTACTCGGACGGCACCACGCCCATCGGAACACTCGCACAGCAAAATCGAGACATCATCGAATGCTCTGCAATGCCCGAATACGTTGGCAACTCAGTCGTCTCTTCCGAAAACCGCACCTTCTGGACCGATTCAGGTCTCGACTTCCGCGGCATTGGCCGAGCTCTCATCAACAACGTCACAACGGGCTCGCGGCAGGGCGGATCAACCATCACCCAGCAGTACGCAGAGCGCTACTACTTGGGGCAAACGGAGTCGTATCTCGGCAAGCTCAAAGAGGCCTTCATGGCGCTCAAGATTGCGCAGACTCAGGATAAGTCGACGGTCCTGTGCAACTACATGAACACGATTTACTGGGGTCGCGACTCTTACGGAATCGAAGCCGCCTCCGAGAACTACTTCGGCAAAAAGGCCGCGAAGCTCACCTACTCCGAGGCTGCGCTCCTCGCCGGAATCATCCCCTCCCCCAATAACTGGGATCCCGCCACGAATAAATCCATGGCGCAGGCGCGATGGGAACGCACGCTCAAGATCATGAAGGAAGACGGCTACATCAGCGCCAAGCAACTCTCGGATGCGAAATTCCCCGCGACCATCAAATACACTCCCAGCAACATTTACGCGGGGTACAAGGGCTACCTTCTCCAGATGGTCAAAAGTGAGCTGACCACCAACAAGACCTTCACCGACGACGAGATCGAGACCGGCGGCTACTCCATCATCTCCACCTTCGACAAAACCAAGCAGGCACAGATGCAGGAGGTCGGGCAAACCCATCTCTACGGTGTGCCCTCCGGCGTCGAACAGTGCGGAATCTCGGTCGATCCTCGCGACGGATCCGTCTACGCGGTGTACGCGGGCTCCGACTATCTCAAGCATCCTCTCAACAACGCAACTCAGGCGCAGTTCCAGGCCGGATCCACCATGAAACCCTTCGCCCTTATCGCCGCGGCACAGAAGGGCGTGAGCTTTAACACCATCTTCAACGGAAACTCGCCCCGAACCTTCGCGGGCCTGGCAAAGTCGGTGAGCAACGCCGGCAACGTGAGCTACGGCTACATCAACCTCTACACGGCGACCGCGAAGTCGGTGAACACCGCCTTCATGGATCTCAATGAGGACCTGACGCCACAGGTGACCGCCGAAACCGCGCATCAGGCGGGTATCAGCGGAGACATCGACAAGACGTCGCCCTACAACGTCCTCGGCATCAACGGACTTACCGCGTGGGACCTCGCCCAGGGCCACGCCACCATTGCCAACGACGGGCTCAAGACGACTCTGCACGTCGTCAAATCCGTCAAGAACACGGCAGACAAGGAGCTGTACAAGGCCAACACCGGCACGACGCGAGTCTTTACCGCCAACAGCGCCGCACTGACCATCAAAGCGATGCGCGGCACGGTGACGAGCGGAACGGCGCGGGAAGCCTCGTCGCTGGGCCGTCCTATCGCAGGAAAAACCGGAACCTCCAACGACGGAACAGCACTTTCCTTCGTCGGCTATACCCCACAGACCGTGACCGTGTTTGGCGTGTGGTACCCCGATTCCAAGGGCAACCCGAAGGAACTGCCTGAGTCTTTCGGCGGCTACGTGGGATCCGCCTATCCGGTCCATCTCTACACCCTGTACTCGCGAAAGGCCTTCCAGGGCATGAGCGTCGAGCAGTTCCCTACGGCGACCGACACTGGGAAGATCGGTGGAACTGAGGGCAACTTCGGAACGGGTGCCGGTTCGTCATACAGCTCCGGCTCGTACGGCTACACGAAGAGGTATTACAACTCCTCAAATTCGGGCAACGACTCCGGCGCGACGTCGGGCGGTTCAGGCTCGGGGACTGGCGGCACGGGTTCGGAGTCCGAATCCGGCACCTCGGGCGAAGAGGATGACTCCACCTCGAACGACTCGAGCAATGACAATTCCGGCGGATCGACAAACCAGGACACCACCAAGGGTGAGAATCAGGGCTCGACGGGTTCTGGTGCCGGGTCCGGATCCACCGGCGGGACCGGGACCACCACCGGCAACGGTTCCGGCGATAAATCGGAAAAGAAATAAGTCGGGGATGAAGTAACCGCCCGGCACGCGCCGGCTCTGTTTCACACCGGCACAGTTTCACCCGCGCCAGTACCCCGGTACGCAAATGGCCGCTGAACGAGGATCACTCCTCGCTCAGCGGCCATTTTCACACGCTCACCGCGGCCCCGCGACGTACCCTGCCGTCAGCGCAATCTCAGCGCTCGAACCGATTGATGGCCGAGATAATCGCCTTGAACGCGGAGTTGGAGATCGAGGAGTCAATGCCCACTCCCCAAATCACCTTCGTGTTGTCCGCTTCACCGACTTCGGCTTCGACGTACGAGGCCGCCGCCGCATCCGAGGTGTTCGACATGGTGTGTTCCTGGTAGTCCAGAACGGACGCATCGATGCCGATTCCCGCCAGCGCACTCAGGAACGCGGCGATCGGGCCGTTGCCAACGCCCGAAATCTCGCGCACGATCGGCTCGCCCTTGCCTCCCACGCCACGGTCGGAAATCTTGGCCTTGAGAACGGTGTCCGAACCCTCGTCGCCACTCGAAACTGAAACGCCCATGAGCTTGAGGCGTCCCCACGAGGCGAGCGAGGGATCGACCGCACCCTCGTGCGCCTCTTCGCTGGGAAGATACTCGTCCTTGAACAGGTGCCAGATGTCGTCGTCCTTGACTTCCTTCTTCGTCTCGTCGGCGTACTTCTGCACCACGTGGTCGAACTCCACCTGCAGGCGCTTGGGCAGATCGATGTTGTGGTTCGTCTTGAGCAGATAGGCCATGCCGCCCTTGCCCGACTGCGAATTGACGCGAATCACGGCCTCGTAGCTGCGGCCAATATCTTGCGGGTCGATCGGGAGGTAGGGAACCAGCCACACAAAGCTGTCGAGCGCGGCACCCTGCTCGGCCGCGGCGACCTTGCGCGCCTCCAGACCCTTCTTGATGGCGTCCTGATGGGAGCCGGAGAAGGCAGTGAACACGAAGTTGCCGGCGTAGGGATGACGCTCGGAAATCTGGACTTGGTTGCAGTACTCCACCGTCTTGCGAATCTCCGGAATGTTGGAGAGGTCCACCTGCGGGTCAATGCCCTGGGTGAGCAGGTTGAGTCCGAGAGTGACTAGATCGACGTTGCCCGTGCGCTCACCGTTGCCCAGCAGGCAGCCTTCGACGCGGTCGGCGCCGGCCAGAACCGCCAGCTCCGTAGCGGCGACGGCCATGCCCTCGTCGTTGTGCGGGTGCAGGGACAGAACGATGGAGTCCCGGTTCTTCAGGTGAGTGGAAATGTACTCGATCTGATCGGCGAACACGTTCGGCGTCGTCATCTCGACGGTGGCGGGGATGTTGATGATCATCGGATGCTCGGGCGTGGGCTTGATGATGTCGGCCACTGCGTCGCACACCTCGAGCGAATACTCCGGCTCGGCTCCCGTGAAGGACTCCGGAGAGTATTCGTAGGAAATATCGATGCCCTCGGCGTCCCCCTCGAGCTGCTTGCACAGAGTGGCGGCGTCGGTCGCGAGCTTCTTGATGCCGGCCTTGTCCTTGCGGAACACGACTTCGCGTTGGAGCACGGAAACCGAGTTGTAGAAGTGCACGATGGCGCGCTTGCAGCCGCGCAGGGATTCATAGGTCTTGCGGATGAGGTGCTCGCGCGCCTGAGTCAGCACGGCGATCGTGACGTCGTCGGGAATCAGCTCACGCTCGATGAGCATGCGGATAAAGGAGTAGTCCGTGTCGGAAGCAGAGGGGAAACCCACCTCGATTTCCTTGTAGCCCATCGAGATCAGCATGTTCCAGAAACGCAGTTTCCGCTCGGGATCCATCGGATTGACGAGCGCCTGATTGCCGTCGCGCAGATCGACGGAACACCAGCGAGGTGCGCGCTTGAGCGTCTTGTCGGGCCAGGTTCGCTCCGGATAGGAGAACGGAACCTGATGGCCGTATTCCACATATTTGGTGTAAGGCATTTTGCTCGGGCGTTGTGGAAGCCCGACGAAACGCGCCTTGGGAAGCGAGGGATCGTTATTTCCCCCGTTGGAAGCGGCGGCGACCTTATTCAGTGCGAATACTGATTCTTGATCCATGATGTCTCCTTGAAAATAAAACTAGTTCTAAAGTCTATCGAATTGCGCGATTTGTCCGATGATCGTCGACGAGATGATGCACCTTCCACGGCATCATTCGCGAGGATCGAGAGGAATCACCGGTACACTTCCCGATGCTGTGTGTGTCAGGCGAACAGTGAAACTCCACGGCGGGCGGAGCAATATGCGTTGCCCAACCACGTGTGCTTGCTCGTCGGCCACACAGCGCCCAAACGTGGGGCGCCCTGACTCATCCAAATACTGGGAACACGTCCATCTGCCGAGCGTGAGCCCAACAAGTTGAAGCCGTTTTTCCTGACGAGCCAATCGGGATGCTGCGTCGCGATGGCAAGGCCCTCCTCGAGGGCCAAGGGCAATCGCCCGTCGGAGTCGATGAGCTTGCGGGCCACGTCGGGCTCGCGGTTGGTGTAGGCGGTCCCAGTGTGCGGACCGATGACGAGATAGAACGGACCCTCCGGAGGGGCGAACTCCGTGGGGAGAAAACTGGCGATATCGCGAGGCGGCATCGTGGTGAAACCGGCGTTGCGCTCAATGCTGGTCCGCGCAATGAGGGATTCCGGCGACACCAGTTCACGGGTGGGAACGAGGAGTACTTCGTCGTCGATCTCGACGTTTTCGAGAACGTCGAGAAGGGGCGCGGCCAGCGCAACGAAAGCGGCGTCGCTCATGTCTGCCACGTCTGGGTATCCCAGCGCGACGATGCGACTCAGCTGTGTGCGGACCTCGTCCGATGTGCGCGACATTGCGAATTCAGGCCTTCACGTCGAAGTGCTTGTCGGCGATGATCTCTGCAATTTGAATGGCGTTGAGTGCGGCGCCCTTGCGAAGGTTGTCGTTCGTAATGAACATCGAGAGACCCTTCTTGCCCGGGACCGCTTGATCCTGACGGATGCGGCCCACAAAGCTGGGATCCTTGCCCGCTGCCATGAGCGGAGTAGGGATGTCGGTGACGACGACACCTGGAGCCTTGGAGAGCACCGCGCGTGCCTCATCGGGAGTAACATCCTTGCTGAACTCTGCGTTCACGCTCATACCATGCGCGGTGAAAACAGGGATGCGCACGCAGGTGCAGGACGCGGGGAGGTCAGGCAGGTGTAAAATCTTGCGTGACTCGTTGCGCAGCTTCTGCTCCTCGTCGGTCTCCTCAGAACCGTCGTCCACGATGTCACCGATGAAGGGGACCGCGTCGAAGGCGATGGTGCGGACCACCTTGGTGGGTTCGGGGAAGTCGATTGCGTCGCCGCTGAAGACGAGCTTGTCGGCACCCTGCTCAATCGCCGCGGTAGCTTCGTTCTTCAGCTGCAGGACGCCGTTGCGTCCGGCGCCGGAGACCGCCTGATACGTGGAAGCGATGAGACGCGTGAGACCGAACGCCGTGTCGAGTGCTTTCATCTCGGGCATGATGGCCATGGTGGAGCAGTTGGGATTGGCGACGATTTTCTTGGGGATCACGTCGAGGTCGTCGGGATTGACTTCGGAGACGACGAGCGGAACGTCTTTATTCATGCGCCATGCGGAGGAATTGTCAACGACGAAGGCGCCTGCCTGCGCAAACTTGGGAGCCCACTGTTTGGACGTGGAGCCACCCGCCGAGAAAATTGCGATGTCAATGCCGCTCAGATCGGCCTTCGCCACATCTTCCACGGTGATCTGGTGGCCTTCCCACTCCAGGACCGTCCCCGCGGAGTGAGCAGAGGCAAGGAAACGCAGATCCTTCACGGGGAACTTGCGCTCGGCGAGGATGGAGCGCATGACCATGCCAACCTGGCCGGTCGCTCCGAGAACTGCGAGGTTCACGCCTGAATCACTGATTCGTGCCATTTCAACTCCCATTAACGCGGACGAGGACGCCTGTCCTTTTCACACCGCTACCTTACCGTTTTTAAATCCGTTGTGCGCTCAGCGTTCCACGAATGCGCACAGCCTGCGCACCGGCTCAGCGACCCGTTCCTCCATAAACCACTGCTTCGACCTTCTCGGAGTCGAGGTTGAAGGCGCTGTGCACCGCGCGAACCGCCTTGTCGAGGTCGTCCAAAGCCACCACGGCCGACAGGCGAATTTCCGAAGTCGAGATCATGAGAACGTTGACCTCCTCCTCCGCCAGGGCCTTGAAGAAGAGGGCGGTAATGCCCGAATGCGTCTTCATTCCAACGCCGACGAGCGAGATCTTGCCGATCTTGCGGTCGACGTCCATGGCCTCAAATCCGATGCCCTTCTCGATGTCGTGAAGGCACTTGACGGTCAGGTCAATCTGAGACTCGGGAATCGTGAACGAGATGTCGGCAGTGCCCTCGGAAGTTCCGGCCTGCACAATCATGTCGATATTGACGCCGGCCTGGGCCAGAGATTCGAAGACCTCCGCCGCCATGCCCGTGCGGTCGGGGATGTGGCGCAGAGTAATCTGAGATTCCGAGCGGTCATGAGCCACGCCGGAAATCACCGGCGCCTCTGGACCAACGAGGTCAGGAAAGAGCTCGCCCATGGATTTGGATGCGGACTTGTGCCCGCCGTGCTGTTCGCTCATGCCTCCACCTTTTCGTTGTTGTTTTCAGCGCCTGCAGCGTTTGTGCTCTCGGCACCCATGTTGGGAATTGACGTCGTATCCACGCCTTCGGGCAGGATCAGGGTGCCCGGTCTGCTCGAGAACGAGCTGCGAACGTGGATGGGCATTTGGAAGCGCCGCGCATATTCGACGCACCGCAACGCGAGGATCTTGGCCCCACTTGCCGCAAGCTCCAGCATGGACTCATAGGAGACCGACGGGACTCTACGCGCTGTGGGAACGATGCGCGGATCCGCTGTGAAAACGCCGTCGACGTCGGTGTAAATCTCACAGACATCGGCGTTGAGTGCCGCCGCCAAGGCCACTGCGGAAGTGTCAGATCCTCCGCGGCCCAGAGTTGTGCTGTCTCCGTCGGCATTCACGCCCTGGAAGCCCGCCACGATGGCGATCTTGCCCTGCTTGATTGTCTTGAGCACGCGGTCGGGCTTCACGGCCCTAATGTGAGCGGCCCCAAACTTGGTGTCCGTCATGAAACCGGCCTGAGAACCCGTGAAGGAGTTGGCGCACTCGCCTTGTGCGTAGATCGACATGGCGAGAAGGCTCATGGAGATGCGCTCCCCCGCCGTGAGCAGCATGTCCATCTCACGTCCCGGAGGACGCGAGTTCAGGCTCATAGCCTGATCGATGAGGTCATCCGTCGTGTCTCCCATTGCCGAGACGACGACCGCGACATCGTTGCCCCTCCTCTTGGTCTCGATGATCCGGCGCGCAACCCTTTTGATGGAGTCGACGTCGGCCACTGAAGAACCGCCATACTTCTGAACGATGAGTGCCACGAGAGGTCCTTACACAGCTTTACCTTGAAACGCCGCCGCGCCCTGCCACTTTCGTGGTGCGACGCTTCGCCATTCCGAGATGAATGTTTGCTTCATTGTATGAAACCGCATGGAAAAGGGCCGCAACCTTCCACTTTGTAGAAGGCGAGCATGAAATTGACTCGATCCTCACGCAGCAGATCGCCCGGCAAATGCGCGTCCCAACGTGATCTCGTCAGCGTATTCGAGGTCGGACCCAACAGGGAGGCCAGACGCCAGACGGGTGATCTTGACACCCACGGGGGTCAACAGTCGAGACAAGTAAGTGGTCGTGGCCTCACCCTCAATATTGGGGTTCAATGCCAGGATCACCTCTTTGACGGAATCGTTCCCCAGACGCCCCAGCAATTCCTTGATGCGAAGATCCGCCGGGCCGACGTTCGCCATGGGGTTGATGGCTCCCCCGAGAACGTGATATTTGCCGCGGAACTCACGGGTCCGCTCGATGGCCATTACGTCTTTAGGCTCCTCGACCACGCAGATCTGGGAATCATCCCTGCGAGGATCCATGCAGATGGAACACGGGCTCGTTTCCGTCACGTTCCCACATATTTCACAGAACTTGACCTTTTCCTGAACCGTCGTGATCGTCTCTGCGAGATGCTGGACTTCGTGCTTGTCCGCGGAGAGGAGATAGAACGCAATGCGCTGCGCACCCTTGGGGCCGATCCCTGGAAGCTTTGCAAAGGAATCGATGAGATCCTGAATCGCTCCGTCATACATCAACGCCATGGTCCGCTGCCCTTCTCACTCGTCTGTACGCTCAATTGCATACTCACTTATACACGTCGCTCACTTGTCTGAATCTGACGGCGCAATCTCTCTGACTTCCTTGACATCGAGAATCTTCTTCAAGGTTTCGAGGTCTACCAGGTCCGAGGCGCCCAGGGATTCGTCGTTCATGGAATACGTGTCTTCTTCAGCACTCACGCTGGGCTTCGGGGTGCGGTCCGACTGATCGCCTTGCCCCTGCTGCCGGAGACCCCCGGGGCTCATCGTCTGTTGTGCCCCACCTTGCATCGGGTTCAATGTCTGACGAGGAGCCGAAGCCTGCGGCATGGTCGCTGATGGAGTCACTGACAATGGCTCGGACGAGGTAGAGGACTCTTGCTCTGGCTCTCGCTCAGGTTCCGATTCGGGAGCAGGCTCAGGTTGCGCCCACGGGTCTTCCTCATCGCCTGCCTGCGGAACGGCGACGTGCTTCGTCGCCTTCGCCTCGTGTTGCTCCGCCTGCTGAGGGACCTGCTGTTGGGGAGCAGCTTCATCGTCGGCCCAGGGGTCGTCTGCCGCGGACACGTCTGCTGGGGCCACGCCCGCCGCGGAAATGCTTTCTGCCGGAGCAGACGCTACCGACGCGACATGGTGTGCATCGCTGTCGCCGTCCCCTCCGTCAGAGGTCGCCGAATCCGTCTTAGCTTCACGGTGTTCCTCTGCGGGAGTCTGCATTGTCGTCGTGGCTGATTTCATCGCGCTCAACGCGATGGAACGTTTCACTTCGGCGCGTTGCTGAGGACTCATGGAGTTGACTGTCTGGACCGCTTCACCGTTAGCTGCAACCGTATTGGGTGCGATGGAGGCCGTCTTGCCAAAGACCTTGCGCACCTCGTTTTGAACCAGTCCCGGTACACTGCGATTCTGGTTCGTCACCGCAAGCGCAAACGCATGCTGAGACAACGGGGTATCGAAGGTGAAGACGAGATGCTTTCCCCCGAGCGCGTTCGTCGAAAACTCGACAATGGGAACCTTGGAGTTCTCGACGTAGGCGCTGAGGTCATGTGGCATCTGGGCCAAAGTGGTCTTCCACAGGTCCATGTCTGAAGCTGGCACACCCTCCTGCGCGGTGGCGTGCTCGACCTTCTGTTCAGTCTGCTCCGCAGTGTGCTGAGCACTGTGTTCAGCAGTCTGCACAGAGTTCTCGACGCGCGGGGCACTCTCTGTGTTCGGCGCAGCCTGCCGTATCTCTGTCTGCTGCGGTGCTGCTTTCTGGGCTGCCGCTGCAGGCTTGCGCGGAGGCGGGTTGAACCCTCCACGGGCGGGTGCCGCTGCCGGAGCGTTCTGGACCGCAGTTTGCTGAGGTGCGGCGGAACTCTGTCCCTGTCCAAGGTTCTGCCCCTGCCACACCGGTTCCTCAACAGCAGCCAGAAGCTGAGCCGCGAGGAGCTCCAAACGCATGCGCGGCGACGTCGCTCCCGACATCGTTGCCAGAGTGTCGTTGATCTTCTGCGCAATGAGAGTGAGCTTGTTCAGGCCCAGGGCTTTCGCCTGTCGAGCGAGGGAATCTGTGTTCTCCCCTTCGGTTTCATCGCTAAAGACTTGGACCGCCTGCTTGCCAGCGAGCGTCAAGACGAGCAGATCGCGTACCCGAGCCAGAAGATCCTCCACGAAGCGGCGGGGCTCAAAACCTCCGACGACCACTTTCTCGATGGTTGAATACAGCGAGGAACCGTCCTTGTCGATGACGGCGTCAATTGCGTCAGAGATCAAGGCCTCCGGCGTGAATCCGAGGAGAGCGCTCGCCGAATCGTAAGTGATAGTTCCGTCGACGGAGCCGACCATGAGTTGGTCGAGAACCGACAGAGTATCTCGCACCGAGCCGCCACCAGCTCGCATTGCGAGCCTGAGAACTCCGGGCGCCGGAGTGATTTTCTCCTGTGCACACACCTTCTCGAGGTAAGGCCCCATAATTTCCGATGGGACAAGGCGGAAGGGGTAATGATGCGTGCGCGAACGAATCGTGCCGATGACCTTCTCAGGCTCCGTGGTCGCAAAAATGAACATCACGTGCTCTGGAGGCTCTTCCACAATCTTGAGCAGGGCGTTAAATCCCTGCTGCGTGACCATGTGAGCCTCATCGAGAATGAAGATCTTGTACCGGTCGCGAGCGGGCGCAAAGCCTGCGCGTTCCCTCAACTCGCGTGCGTCGTCAACGCCGTTGTGGCTGGCGGCATCAATCTCCACCACGTCGATGGATCCCGCACCGTTGGCGCTCAAGTCCCGGCAGCTCTCGCATTTTCCACAGGGATGGGACGTTGGTCCCTTCTCACAGTTAATACAGCGAGCGAGGATGCGCGCCGAACTCGTCTTTCCGCAACCCCGAGGCCCGGAGAACAAATAGGCGTGCGTCAACTTGCCCTCATCGAGGGCGCGCGACAGCGGAACCACCACCTGATCCTGTCCGATGACACCGTCAAAGGTGTCGGGACGATAACGACGGTACAGTGCTAAAGCCATGATTTAAACGTATCCTAATCCCAAGTCCACGAGAGAAATGCTAAGCAGCACAACGCACACCAGCATACGGTGACCCACATATGCCTCGGATACCACACATTCTCCCTTTTGAATCTACTGTCAGAGTAGACGCACACCTGCATGTTCGATTTCACCTTCGTACACGGTGAACACACAGACGCCTTCGACGTGTGTTCCGTCCGTCAGATTCCTCCTATCCCCCGCAATCTTCCGGCCCCGCCCTCGAATCGGCGGTTACGTGAGAAACGAGCGGCACCCCCGTCGAGACAGATACCCGAACCACCGCATCACTGCCCACAGAAGCGCACTCCTCCAGATTCACCTGATTCGCCGCTGCAATCTGACCCGCTTCACCGCACATCGTCGCTGCCGCGCTGACACCATTGAGGGCCGACGCCGCACCGATCGCAGCCGCATCCGCTCCAGTTTGAGCAACCGACTGGCAGTACATCACCCTCCCAGCTATCCCAACTGCACCAAGGAGAACTCCCACTACGGCTATCAGAGCCACTCCAAGAAGCGTTCCAGATCCAGAATCGAGGCGAAGAAACACTCTGCGAAACTTCCGCTTAGCAGGAATCCTTCCTTTTTGAATTCTCATGAAAGCACCTCTTCCTGCTTGATCGCAGCGGCATGGCCCTCCACCTGAGCCGGAAAAATACCGAGAGGACCCGGCAGGATTGGGCATGTCACTCTCACCCCAACTCCGTGCGCCGTCTCCGAGAGAGCAACGCGCCCCAAAGGACTCACCGCATGCGCCGCATTGGTCGCCTTACTCAGGGTCTTTGCGTCGTATTTCTGAGATGTTGAGACAACTTGAGCCGCCGATCTCGCCGCCTCCTGACATTCAACGCGCATCAGAACGGCACGTCCAAGGGACAGCAGCACCAGCGCAACCACCATTACGGCCGGGAGTACCACTGCAAATTCTGCAGTCACCGAACCGGCATCATGGCGGCAGAACAATCGGTTTCGACGCACTTCATCCTTCGCGATACGTTTCATCCGCCCTCCTTCCGCCAGATGCCTGCCTC
>JALCOX010000032.1 GCA_022649925.1 Bifidobacteriaceae bacterium
GCCACGTGCGCGCTGTTTCTGCCATCCCTTCGCCGCTAACGGTGGAGATTTCATCAGGAAACGCATAGACATGCGGTTTTGAGAGGGCGGTCTCCCCTACTATTGCGATTATGAGTGAAGTGGCAGATCCGCGCGTCGGAGCAATCCTGGACAACAGGTACACCATCATCCGCCGGATTGCCGATGGCGGCATGGCCAGCGTGTACCTCGCCAACGATTCCCGCCTTGAACGCACTGTCGCCATCAAGATCATCCATTCACAGCTCGCTCAGGGTCCTCATCGCGACCAGTTTTTGCACCGTTTCCACGCCGAGGCGAAGTCGGCAGCCTCCATCGCCAACCCGCACATCGTCCAGGTTTACGACACCGGTGAATTCGACGGTTTGCAATACATCGTCATGGAATACGTTCACGGCGTGAATTTGCGTCAGGCCATGACGCAGACGCCGACCTTCTCCGTGAGGGACACGCTGCGGCTGCTCTCCGAAACCCTCGATGGCTTGTCCGGCGCGCATCAGGCAGGGCTCGTTCACCGCGATATCAAGCCAGAGAATATTCTCATCAATTCACGCGGCCACGTCGAAATCACGGACTTCGGTCTGGCCAAAGCGGTCTCGGATGCCACGATGGGAACCACCGGCCTTCTGCTCGGAACCGCCGCCTACCTCGCGCCGGAAATGATCGAGTCGAACCGCGCGACACCTCAAGGCGACCTCTATTCCGTTGGCATCATGGGATACGAGATGCTGTGTGGAAAGGTTCCTTTCACCTCAGATAACCCCATCACCATGGTCTTCAAGCACGTCCACGACGACGTGCCCTCCCTGTCGGATGTCTCCGCTGATTTTCCGCAGCCGGTGGTCGACCTCATCGCGCAGCTCTCGGCACGCGATCCGCAAGACCGACCCGCAGATGCCACCGCGGCACTGAGCCTCCTGCGCGGCGCGGCACAATCGCTCAGCCACGATCAGCTCTTTTATCAGTACGAAGCTCCGAGCGCGGACCCCACCTCCCCCGGCACCTCGGGCCAGAACTCAGACCCCGACCCGACGACCACCCTCGAACCTTTGGCCTCCGACCAAGAGGCCCCCACGCAGCGACTCCTGCACGCGAGCGGCGCGCCGGTCGTGGAGGCAAGCGACGAACCTGACGGCGATCAGCTTCAGGAGCCCCAGACCGAACCCCAGACCGAACCGACGAAAAAAAGTCATCGCAGAACGGTGATTATCTCGATCGTGTCCGCCATCGTGGCGATCATCGCGGGGATTATCGTCTGGTGGTGGTTCTGGGGGCCCGGCAGCTACTGGGTGGTTCCCGCGGCGAGCGACAAGCCTTGCCCGGAACAGTCAAGCACGTGCACGCTCGAGGGGGCGTCGTATTCGGAGTACAAGAAGACGCTCTCCGCGCTCGGCATCGAATACTCCGGCACACAGAAATACTCGGACACCGTGGCGGCCGGCGACATCATCTCCTCCTCCCCCAAAGTTAACGAGCACGTGACCAAGCGCGGCGGCAAGCTCACACTCGTCGTGTCGAAGGGTGTCAAGCAGGTCACCGTTCCCGCGGATTTGCTCGAGTGCGGCACCGGTTCAGGTGGCACCGGTTCGAGCGTCGCGGGTTCGAGCGGCGACGCGGTCGAAACCCTGAAGAAGCTCGGCTTCACCAACGTCGCGGCGAAGAAGGAGTACAGCCTCGATACCGCCGAGGGCTGCGTATTGTCATCCAGCGTTGACCCTGGAACCACCGTCAATCACGGCGACGCCGTCGACCTCGTGATTTCCGAAGGCCCCAAACCCGTTGAGATTCCAAGCCTCGCGGGAACCTCACAGAAGGCGGCGACACAGGATCTAGAAAAGCTCAAGCTGACGGTCTCCACGAAGGAGAGCTTCTCGGATTCCATCGCGAAGGGTGCCGTCATCTCGTCGTCGCCTTCGCAGGGGAAAACCGCGCACTGGGGCGACAAGGTGACGCTGACGATTTCCAAGGGTCCCGAGACAGTCGCCATGCCAAGTCTCGTGGGCGTTGGCAAGGACGAGGCCGTCAAGAAACTCGAAGACCTCGGGCTGAAGGTGAAGACGGAGTCGTCCGCCCTGGGTGAGACGTTGCATCTCGTCCTTCAGCAGAGTGTGGACGGCGGCAAAAGCGTCCGATTGCGCGATACTTCAGGCAATCCGACCGTCGTTACACTGACGGTGGTGTGAACCTAAGTTTGCCAATACATAACCAATCCGTATATATCTCTCTTCAGAATAGGTATTAGACATCGATAAAAGTGGACCTTAAGCTTTGCTCTTGTAAAGCAACGGAGGTCATTAACGTGAAGCAAATTCAACTCAACAACGGTGTCTCAATGCCACAACTCGGTTATGGGGTTTTCCAAATCGACGACTTGGCACAGTGTGAACAGGGCGTGCGCGATGCCTTGCAGATTGGCTATCGGCTCATCGACACGGCTGCTTGTTATGGAAACGAAGCCGCAGTCGGTCGCGCAATTACCAAAAGTGATGTTCCCCGAGAAGACATCTTCATCTCCAGCAAGGTTTGGATCCAAGATTCAGGCTACGAAAAGACGATGGCATCTTTCCAGAAGACGTTGGATAACTTGCAAACGGACTATCTCGACCTGTATCTGATTCACATGCCCTACGGCGATTACTACGGTAGCTGGCGCGCGATTGAGGATCTTTATCGGGCTGGCAAGATTCGCGCGATCGGCGTGTGCAATTTTCTCCCCGACCGGCTGGTGGATCTGATCCAATCTTTCGATGTGGTTCCAGCAGTCAATCAGATCGAACTACATCCATTTTCACAGCGCCGCGAACTACGAGATTTGATGGCAAAGTATCGTATCGCGCCGATGGCTTGGGCACCCTTCGCTGAAGGTCAGAATCATTTGTTCACACACCCAGTTCTCAAGGCAATCGGTGATCAATACGGTAAAACGCCGGCTCAAGTCACTTTGCGGTGGTTGCAGCAAAATGACGTTATCGCAATCCCGAAGTCGGTTCACATGGAACGAATTCGACAAAACTATGCCGTAGACGATTTCACCCTATCGGATGCGGACATGGTTAAAATCAACGCATTAGACACGGGCCACCCGCTCATCCTCG
Source organism: Bifidobacteriaceae bacterium (assembly GCA_022649925.1). Taxonomy (GTDB): domain Bacteria; phylum Actinomycetota; class Actinomycetes; order Actinomycetales; family Bifidobacteriaceae; genus JALCQC01. The sequence goes on from JALCOX010000032.1 coordinate 3,114, forward strand.
ACGTTGATACCTGCAAGGAAGCCTATCGCCTGCACCAGATTACATTTGTCCAGTAACTACTCGTTGTTTGGCAGAATCTCTTGCATCACTTCTAAGAATGCCACCGCCGCTGGAGACATTTGCCCTGTCTTGGGCCAAATCAGACTGGCGTGGCCTTCTAGGCGTGGCGCTAATGGAACAAAGCGCAGATCTGTATTGGCGGTGTTGATGATGCCATCAAGGCAGAGAGCGATGCCAACCCCAGCCGTGACCATGATGCTCGCGTTGTACAGCAGGTTGTATGTTGCCACAATGTCTAGCCGGTTTTCACTCGACCCTAGCCAATCAGTCAAAATATCGATACTGCCGTGTTGCTGCGGTGTAATGACCTGCTGATCCCTCAAATCCTTGACAGTCACACTGGCACGACGGCCAAGTGGTGAATCTCTTCGTACTAACACACCCCAACCAGTAGTGCCGGGTAAGTTGATGAAATGATAATCACTTTTGCCTGTCGGCTCCATCACCACACCGAAATCAAACAAGCCAGTTTTCATGCGCATGTGGACATCATTAGCATCTGTGCTGTAAATATTCGCACTGACCTTTGGGGCATTTTCGCGAAGTCTACCGATTGCTGCGGCCACAGTTGCCATCATCGGCGCTTCGGCGCTACCGATCACGATGCTGCCGCTGATTTCTTGCGTGCGCTGGACGTTCGCAACCGTTTTATCGGCAAGCGCCACGATTTGGCGGGCCTGGTTGACAAAGTATTCCCCGGCAGTGGTCAAATCGATGGTACGACTGCCGCGCTCAAACAGAGTCACGCCGAGCTCATCCTCCAACTCGCGCAATTGACGCGAAATCGTTGGCTGCGATACATAAAGCTTTTCAGCGGCATGCGAGATGTTCTGCTCATCAACCACTGCCAGAAAGTAACGCAAGACACGTAATTCCATTCCGTTCCTCCATACCTTTTCAACATAGTTCAGCATTCAATATAGGTATTAGACAGGACGAGGATTTGAACATAAATTAATTTATGTAATCAACAAAGGAGGTGCGCTGTGGATACCCCGCTATCTGACTTAATTAACGCCGGTACGATTCCTTGGACCGGCGACTTACCCAATCGAGTCGACATTGATTATTGATCGGAGTGCCTTTAGGAGGTACTAGGAAACTAACATGACTAAAATTCTGATTCTCGGCGCAAACGGCGCTACGGCAAAAATTGTGACTGCTCGCCTACTAGCCGAAACTGACTACGATCTTGCCTTGTACTTACGCAACGCAGACCGCCTATCGAAATACACCGATAATCCCCGCGTCACTCTCGTTGAAGGCGACGCTACGGATATTTCTCGATTAAGCGCCGCAATGGTAGGGGTGGATATCGTCTACTCCAACCTCGGTGGCACAGACCTCGCAACTTATACCAAGGCGATCGTTGCTGCTATGAACACCGCCAAAGTGCCACGGTTGATTTTCTATTCTGCCCTTGGTGCGCTCCATGAAGTTCCCGGCAAGTTTGGTGAATGGAACGAGCAAGCGATCGCGGCTTATCTACCAGGTTTCCGTGAATCTGCGAAAATACTAACCGCACATCACGAAATCAACACCACCCAAATTCGACCTGCATGGTTGACCGATCATGATGAAATCAACTATGAAACTACCAGTTCCAACGAACCATTCAAGGGAACCGAAGTTTCTCGCCAAAGCGTTGCTGATTTCATTGTCAGACTGTTGAAGGATCCAACAATATACCCCAACGATAGTATTGGGCTTAACAAGCCGAATACTGATGGTGACAAGCCTGCTTGGATGTAATCACACTCATAATACGGAGGATTTCAAAATGAAAGATACAATCTTTATCAAGCCCGGCCAAGTGGCCATTGAAGATGTTGCAAAACCAAGTATTCAAGCTCCAGATGACGTCATTATTCACGTATTGCGTGCGTGTGTATGCGGCTCTGACCTGTGGGGCTTCCGTGGCCAGGACGAGATGTCTGAGCATTCCCAAAATACTGGTCATGAAGCGATCGGCGTCGTTGAATCAGTAGGTGACGCAATCACAACTTTGGTACCCGGTGACTTCGTCATCGCCCCTTTCACTCATGGTTGCGGACACTGCGCTGCCTGCCGCGCCGGATTTGAAGGTGGCTGCCTCAACCACGATGACAACTTCAGCACCGGTGCTCAAGCTGAATATATGCGTTATCAACACGGCGAATGGTCACTGATCAAAGTACCCGGAAAGCCCGAAGACTACAGCGAAGAAATGCTGAAGTCTCTGCTCACCTTGGCCGATGTTATGGCCACGGGATATCACGCGGCACGCACCGCGCAGGTGAAGTCCGGTGACACTGTGGTCGTTGTGGGTGACGGTGCTGTCGGCTTGTGCGGCGTTATCTCAGCACAGATGCGTGGGGCCAAGCGCATCATTATCATGAGTCGCCATGAAGATCGCCAAAAACTTGCGCTTGAGTTTGGTGCGACTGACATTGTTGAAGAGCGTGGCGATGCAGGTGTGGCCCAGATCATGTCATTGACCCACGGTGATGGTGCAGATGCCGTACTCGAATGTGTCGGTACTGAACAATCTGTAGATACGGCGATCAAGGCTGGCAGGCCCGGTGCAACAGTTGGTCGCGTTGGCGTTCCACACAATCCTAAAATGGATCTCACGCCGATTTTCTTCCGTAACACCACGATCGCAGGTGGCCCAGCATCAGTAACAACTTATGATAAGCAGGTCTTACTTGATGCAGTGCTGAAGGGTGAGATCCATCCCGGTAAGGTCTTCACCCAGACCTTCAAGCTAGATGACATTCAGGCAGCTTACGAGGCGATGGATCACCGTGAAGCCATCAAGTCCTATCTGACTACCGACTGACTTCTACCGTGAATCATGAGGCGCGCATCGTGTACGCCGGTACCGATAGTCCGGTGGCGTGACACGAACGGAAATGCCTCTACCGCTCTCCATTGAAAAGCCGGCCTGTGAATTAACAGGCCGGCTTTTCAATGGAAAAAAACCTTCACTCACCGTGGTCGCGTTGAGCCTTGAGCTCCTTCTTGCGATCTTGTGCGTACATGTCTGAATATTCCTGGCCGCTCATCTGCGCGATTTGGGCCATCATGCGATCGGTCAGCTCACGAATTTGATCGTGCGTGAGATCTTCCGCGGCAATTTTGTCCACGTGGATCGGTTTGCCGTACGTGATCGTGCAGTGGTGGCGGTGTGGGAAAACGGTGCCAGTCGGTTGCGCCTTATCGGTGCCTGTAAGCGCTACTGGAATGATGGGAGCGCCTGTTTCGAAGGCGAGACGAGCGACACCCGTATGCCCTCTGTAGAGCTTGCCGTCTGGGGTCCTGGTCCCCTCGGGGTGAATGCCGAAAAGCTTGCCCTCTTCGAGGATCTCGCGAGCCGCTTCGAGCGCACCCAGCGCTTTGGAGCCACCTGAACGGTCTACCGGGAAGACACCAGCGGTGGTGAAGAAGAATTTCTTGAAACGGCCCTTGATGCCCTTGCCTGTAAAGTATTCTGCCTTGCCCATGAAGTGAACCATGCGCGGGGCGGTCAGAGGAATGATGGCATCGTCGATTGCCGCGAGATGGTTCGAGGCGATGATGCCCATCTCCCCCTTGGGTGGGATGTTCTCAAGACCTTTGACGGTAGGCGTGAACCACAAGCGGGCGATCGGACCCAATATGCCAACGTATACCCAATACATACTCAGAACTCCCCTACGTACGATGCGCCTTACTTCGTCTTATGCGATGAAACAGCAGACACGGGACATTACCCATCACTGAGTTGCATCCCTTGAGAATCCAGATGATTCAGTCCCTTTAACCATTATGCTCCGTAAAAAAGAAAAATTGGGACACCAACCATAAAACACCCCCTCCACACCCACACCCACACCCCCGCCACGCTCTCTCGGCGTAGTCGAAGGGTGAGCGTTTAAAGTAGAGGCATGACCGAAAACAAGAATGCCAACGATTCACATGAGTCCCCTACCGGAGGCAGCAACGACAACTCCGGTACGGATTCCGATTGGCAGAGCTTTCTCGACTCTCATTCGGACGATCTTTCGGACGTCGAGAGCTCCCATACCGCCCGGAAATTTGAGCGCCATGCAAAAAAAGAGGAAAAGAGGCGCCTCGTTGACGCCAAGGACCTCACAGCGGACTCCTTCGCTGCAAGCTCGGGCAACAACGCAGGCCACGGTCCGCGCGATTTCAACAACAGTTGGCTCGACATCGATGACGATCTCGGCTCCGACAACTTCACGCCCGATCCGCCCGATGTTGGCTCCATGAAGCGCAGCACGGTGGCCTTTGCCGTCATCACCGTCATCGGCGTGCTGGGACTTATTCTGGTGCTCTTCGTTCCCCAGGTTGCGGGTCTGCTCGCAACGATCGCCGGACTTCTCACCCTCATTGGTGCGGTCGGCCTGGTGATGCAACTGCGCGGTCACAACGAGACGCGCTCCTCGCCTTTTGACGACGGAGCGCGCGTATAAACATTCGTGCAGACGCACGTATAAAAAATCCCGCTTGCCACATTGAGAAATGCAGCAAGCGGGATTTTTAACGCCACGAGCGGCTCTGCACCGCGTCTTACTCCGCATCGGACTTCACGTCAGACTTCGCAGAGGAATCTGCGTCGGCCTTGCGTGCTTTAGCCTCGCGCAAGGCGAGATCAGCGGCACCGACCATGCCCGCGTCGTTACCGGCGCCTGCGGCGAGAATCTCTGCATGCGGACGGTACGCGGCTGCCTGAAGGAAACGCACATAGTTGTAGCGGGCAGGTTCGAGAAGAATATCGCCAATGGAGACCACACCGCCACCGATGACGAAGCAGTCAGGATCGAGAACCGCAGCCAGCGCAGACATTGTGCGACCTAGCCACTCACCGATCTTGCCAAATGCATAGAGCGCGAGGTCGTCGCCCTCCTTGGCCGCCTGCGTGACCATCTGTCCACGCAAATCGTGGACGACGCCACCGGCGAGTTCCATGAGACGGTCCGACTTTTCGGGCCAGCGACGGATTGCGGAGCGAGCGAAGCGCTCGAGTGCGGAGCCGGACGTGTATCGCTCGGCGCAGCCACGCAAACCGCAGTTGCAAGTGTCGCCATCGGGGACCATCGGAAGATGTCCGACCTCAGCTGCCATACCGAAGGAGCCGCGGTAAAGCTCTCCGTTGATGACGATTGCGCCACCCAGGCCCGTGCCGACAGTGAGCATCACCATGTTCTTGCTGCCCTTGCCTGCGCCGCAGATGTATTCACCCCAGCCAGCACAATTCGCGTCGTTCTCGACGACAACCGGGCACTCGTGGTTGATGGCGGCCTCGAGCTTGTCCGCCAGCGGGTAATCGATCCACGTGGGAATGTTGGCCGAAAAACTCATCGTGCGACGATCCGACTTCACGTTGCCGGCGGCGGAGATGCCGATTCCTGCGATGTCGGAGAACTCCTCCTTCGCTTCGCGGTACATGTTCGCCAGCTGCGCATCAATGACCTGGCCATTTGCCGGGGTGGGAATCTGCCAACGGCGCAGGATCTTATCCTCTTCGTCGTAGACTCCAGCGGCGATCTTGGTTCCACCAATGTCGATTGCAAGCGTATGCATATCTACTCCCAACCCGTTTCGCTACGGCGGCGACCCTGCCGGATACGAAACTCTTGAACGTTCAAAATGACAATAAAAGATTACATGAGAACAACGACGTGTTCAAGGAAACGTTTCGCCTCAGTTCTCCTGAGCTTTCAGTTCCTTGGCCAAGCTGATCCACCGATCGAGCAGCTGAGTTCCGGCACCGGAATCGACGGCCTTCTTCGCAAGCCCATAGGCCTCAACGAAGCGATCCTTGAGGGATGCGGAGGGGTCGGTGAGAAGCGAATGATCCGCCACAATGGCAGCCGCGGCGTTGAGCAGCGCAGTCTCACGGGACGCGACAGGCTTGCCAGCGAGGAAGTCACGCGCAACCTGCGCATTGAAGTCGGGCATTCCACCGCGAAGGTCAGAAACCTGGATCTTCGTCAGTCCCATTTCCGTGACGGGGTCAAAATCAGACTGGCTGACCTTTCCATCGCGAATCTCCCACACCGACACAGGGCCGGTCGGAGCCATCTCATCGAGGCCCTCGTGCGAAGTGAAAACGAGACCGTCCTGATGCCGGCTCGCAAAGACCTCCGCCACCATGGGCGACAAAGTCCTGTTGGCCACACCCACCGCAATGTGCTTCGGCCGTGCGGGGTTTGTCAACGGTCCCAGGAGGTTGAATACGGTGGGAATTCCCAGTTCTGAACGGATGGGGCCAGCGAATCGCATGGCCGGATGGAACGTCTTGGCAAAGGCGAAGGTGATGCCGACCTTCTCCCCCACCGTGGCCACGTCCTCGGGCGTGAGATCGAGCGGAAGACCGAGGGATTCGAGGCAGTCTGCGGCACCAGACTTGGAGGACGCAGCGCGGTTGCCATGCTTGACGATCTTGACGCCAGCGGCGGCTGCGGCGATAGAACCCATGGTCGAAAGGTTGACGGTCGAAGCGTGGTCTCCACCCGTTCCGACAATGTCGGTGGTGTTGCCCGAAACGTTGAGGCTCACCGCGTGCTCGACCATCGCTTTAGCCGCACCTGCGACTTCGGGTGGTGTGAGGCCGAGGGCCTGCTGAGCGGCAAGAGTGGCCGCCACGGGAACCGAGGAGGCGTTGCCGTTCATGAGGTCGTCCATGAACCACTCGGACTGTTCGAAGCTCAGATGCTCGCCTGCAGCGAGCGACGACAGAATCGATTTCCACGTGAATGGTTCGGACATTGGTGCTCCTTGATATTTTTTCAACCGCGCCTCACTCAGGCGCCTACCAGCAATAGTGACACTGAGGCGAGACGGACAGATTAGCTCAAAGCGGCCCGTCACCGGGTGGGACGGACCGCTATGTGGATTACTCGCTTGTTACTTCTCGTTGCGCCCGTGGCACAGCTTGTACTTACGGCCCGAACCGCAGGGGCACGGAGCGTTCTTCGGCGTTCCTGGGAACGTGCGGCCGTCAGACCACGGAGAACGCAGTTCCTCACTCTTGGGACGCTTGGAAGCCGGAACCTTCTCGTCGGCGTGGCTCAGAGGCGCAGGTCCAACGATTCCGGGAGCTTCAGAGCCCTCTTCTTCGTCGGTGCGCTGGGCAACCTTACCCGAGACGGCCTGCGCATCTTCATGCGCGTCTGCCTCGGCGGTGTTCGCCTCGTCGTTCGATTCGTCGGTGTTGTCGGGATCAGTAGGTCCGCTCACAGCAGTCTGCGAAGCCTCTGCTTCCTCTTCCTCAGCCTCAGTGGCCTGGACTTGCGACACATCGAGGTGGAAGAGCAATTGAATCGACTCTTCCTTGATCGCCTCGACCATCGAGTTGTACATCTGGTAACCCTCGCGCTGGTACTCGACCAGCGGATCGCGCTGACCCATGCCACGCAGGCCAATGCCGTCCTTGAGATAGTCCATCTCATAGAGATGCTCACGCCACTTGCGGTCGAGCACTGCGAGAACGACGCGGCATTCGAGGTCGCGCGTCAGCTCGCTGCCGAACTTCTCCTCGCGTGCAGCATACTGCTTCTTGGCATCGTCGACGATCAGTTCGGTGAGCTTCTTCTCGGCCTCATCGTGCTTCTTGATGCCGGAAAGCGTGTCCTTGACCTCTTCGACGTCGAGGGAGACCGGGTACACACTGCTCAGGGCCTTCCACAATTCGTCGAGATCCCAGTCGCTGGACTTGTCGGAGCCGCGGGTGGCTCCCTTCACGTAAGAGCTCAAAGTATCTTCGAGGAAGCGCGTCACGTCGGACGAGATGTCCTCGCCCTTCAGCACAGCCTGACGCTCGGCGTAGATGACCTCACGCTGCTTGTTCATGACGTCGTCGTACTTGAGGACGTTCTTACGAATCTCGTAGTTGCGAGACTCGACGGCCTTCTGAGCGTTGCGAACGCCCTTGGAAACGGCCTTGGACTCGATGGGCTCGCCCTCTGGCATTCCCTTGCCCATGACACGGGCCACGAGCTGGGTGTTGAACAGACGCATCAGGTCGTCCTGAAGCGAAAGGTAGAAGCGAGACTCACCAGGATCGCCCTGACGGCCAGAACGTCCACGCAGCTGATTGTCGATACGGCGGGATTCGTGACGTTCCGTTCCCAGCACGTACAGGCCTCCGAGCTCGCGAACCTCTTCGTGCTCTTCCTTCACCTGCTGCTTGATCTTCTCAAGCGTGGGGGCCCACAGCTTCTCGTACTCCTCTGGGGTATCCTCAGCGGAATATCCCTGCTTGCGCAGCTCCTGATCCGCGAGGAACTCGACGTTGCCGCCGAGCATGATGTCGGTACCACGACCGGCCATGTTCGTCGCGACAGTGACAGCACCCTTACGGCCGGCGACGGCGACAACCGTCGCTTCCTTCTCGTGCTGCTTCGCGTTGAGCACCTTGTGAGGAATTTTCGCCACGTCAAGCAGAGAGGAAACGACCTCGGAAGACTCGACAGAAGCGGTACCGAGAAGGACTGGCTGACCCTTCTTATAGCGTCCAGCGACATCCTTGACGATCGCTCCCAACTTCTCCTTCTGGGTGCGGTAGATCAAATCGTCGTTGTCCTTGCGGATCATCGGCTTGTTGGTGGGAATCGGCAGCACGCCCAACTTGTAGGTCTGCATGAATTCGGCAGCCTCAGTCTCTGCCGTTCCCGTCATGCCCGCGAGTTTGTCGTACATGCGGAAGTAGTTCTGCAGCGTGATGGTCGCGAAAGTCTGGTTTTCTGCCTTGACCTCGACGTTTTCCTTTGCCTCGATGGCCTGGTGGAGACCCTCGTTGTAACGGCGACCGGGAAGCATACGGCCCGTGTGCTCATCGACGATCATGACCTCGCCGCCGGAGACGACGTAGTCCTTGTCGCGAGTGAAGAGTTCCTTCGCCTTGATGGCGTTGTTGAGATAGCCGATGAGCGCCGTGTTGCTGGGCTCATAGAGATTGTCAATGCCGAGATAGTCCTCGACCTTGCTGATGCCTGGCTCGAGAATTCCGACGACCTTCTTCTTCTCGTCGACGTCGTAGTCCTCGTTGCGCTTGAGGTTGGGAACCAGCTTTGCGAACTGACGGTACCAGCGGGTCACATCGCCCTCGGCCGGGCCGGAAATGATGAGCGGCGTACGCGCCTCATCAATGAGAATGGAGTCGACCTCGTCGACGATGGCGAAGCGGTGTTCGCGCTGCACGAGATCCGACTTTTCCCACGCCATGTTGTCGCGCAGGTAATCGAAACCGAACTCGTTGTTCGTTCCGTAGGTGATGTCTGCGTTGTACTGCTTGCGGCGCTCCGCCGGCTTCTGGTCCGTGATGATGCAACCGACTGTGAGGCCGAGGAAGCGATACACGCGGCCCATGAGCTCAGCCTGATAACTGGCGAGGTAGTCGTTGACCGTCACCACGTGCACGCCCTTGCCTTCCAAGGCGTTCAGGTAGGCGGGAAGAGTTGCGACGAGGGTCTTACCTTCACCGGTCTTCATCTCTGCGATGTTGCCCCAGTGCAGAGCGGCGCCACCCATGAGCTGAACGTCGAAGTGACGCTGCCCCAGGACGCGCTTGGCGGCTTCTCGCACGGTCGCGAAGGCTTCCGGCATGAGATCGTCGAGCGTCTCTCCGTTGGCGAGGCGCTGCTTGAACTTTGCAGTCTGCTCTTTCAGCTCGCTGTCGGAAAGCGCCGAAATCTCGTCCTCGAGATCATTGACACGCTTCGCCACATCTTCGAGCCTTTTCAGCTGGCGGCCCTCACCCATACGTAGGATCTTGTCAAGTACTGCTACCACGTGGAACTCCTGTCAATGCCTCTGTCTTGTCTCACGACTCAACTGGTCTAACCCGGTCAAACTTTCTCCATAGTACGCGAGGACTCGGATTTCGACGCGCAACGGGGCCGATGTTGACAAAATTAACCCCGTCGCCGAATGCTACACACCGAATGTGCAGCGAGTCGGGACGGGGTTATTCGTCGACTGTTACTTACTGCCGCTTACTGTGCGGCCTCTTGACGTTCTCCGCTGTGTCGATCTCGAAGACGCCGTAGCTCCAACCGTGACGGCGGTAAACGACGGAGGGGCGATTCGTGGCCTTGTTGACGAAGAGGAAGAAATCATGTCCGATCAGTTCCATCTCGTACAGTGCCTCGTCGATGCTCATCGGATCTGCGATGTGGAGCTTCCTGCGAATCACGATAGGCGTATCGCCCACCTGAACTTCCACAGACTCCCCTGGGCCGAGGTCGGTCGCCAATGCATCCGCAGAATCGGCGTGGGCTTCCTCCGCCGTGTCCGTTGCGGTGGGTGCGACTGCGCCCAGATCCACCGGAACCGCGTTGTTGTAGCCACGGCGATGATCCTTGCGACGATCCCTGCTGCGACGCAGACGCAACGTCAGCTTGTCCAGAGCGATGTCGAGGGCGCTGAATTCGTCGGCGCTCGACGCCTCTGCACGCGCCACGGTGCGGCCTGCGCGAACGGTGATCTCAACCTTCTTCGCTGTGTCTGCCTGGCGAGGATTTCCCTCGTGAGTCACGACGATCTGTACGCGCTGCGCGTCAGGAGCGATGGTGGTCACACGATTCATCTTGGTCTCGACGATATCCCGGAACCTTTGTCCAATCTGAGTGTGACGCCCGGTGACAATGATTTCCATGGTGACCTCCTTTGGTCAGGCGGCGAACCGCTTGTAGTAATGGACGTTGAGAGCCGAAGCTTTCAACTGATTTCAGTTTACCCGAGCTCCTTGGTGTGTCATGGAAAAAGCTGGGAACTCGCCGACAATTATTTTCTCTGCGGAACCCGGGATTTACGGGTACTATTGGCTATTTGAGACCTCTTGATGGCCGCGGCGCATTTGCGACGAGGAACTTCCGGGCTCCACAGAGCACGATGGCGGGTAACGCCCGCCCAGGGCAACCTGAGAGATAGCGCAGCAGAGAACAGACCGCCTCGTTCGCGAGGTAAGGGTGAAACGGCGGTGTAAGAGACCACCGGATTCCTGGTGACAGGAATCGCATGGCAAGCCTCATCGGGAGCAAGGCCAAGCAGAAGGCATTGGAACTGCTCGTTCCGTCTTCGGGTAGGCCGCTTGAGCCAGTTGGCAACGACTGGCCTAGATGGATGGTCATCCACGCTTTTTGGCGTGACAGAACCCGGGGTAAAAGAGGTCTCACTTACCTTTTTAGAATTTATCTTTTAAGAATTATCTCTTAAAGAAGTCGCTGCCTACGCCGCGGATGAGGGACATCGAGTGCCCCTTTCGCTGTGCCGCACCGGCAAGCCGTCGCAACCTCTTTTGATAATCCATGCCACGAGTCTTGGAATCAATCGAGTCGACGAGTTGGCGCGCAGATTCATCGAAACGTCCATCGGATACTGCCTCGTCGATGAGACGAGAGGATACCTCCGGGTCAACTCCCCTCTTCGCCATCTCTCGACGCACCGCCATTGGACCCATCATTTTGCCAAGGCATCTATTGAGGAACGAGGCGGCAAAGGCGTCGTCATCGAGAAGTTTCATCCGCACCAGGGTGGCGATCACACGCTCGACCGTATCGGAGTCGAAGTCTTTGCTCAGAAGTCGCTTGCGTAGACCCTCGACGCTCGTGCCGGCCGCATCGAGAGAGCGCAATGCAGATGACATACAGCGATCGTAGAGCTTGCCGGACTCCTCGCTGAGAGCCTCTGGCTGGGACGGTTCCGTCTCCACCTTCACGGGATGGAGACGGAGAAATTCTTCCGGATCAATCATGGGACTGGAGGGCGCTACTTTTCAGTACTCGAAGCGGCTGCGGGCGTCGCCTCTGCCGCGTTTTCATCGGTGTTCGCGTCCTGTGCATTCTCCCCGTCCGCGGACTCCTCCGGCATCGGGAGAAGACCATACTTCTGCTTGACCTTGACCTCAATTTCATCCGTGAGGCCCGCGTTGTCCTTGAGGAACTGACGAACGTTTTCGCGGCCCTGACCCAGCTGGTCACCGTCGTAGGTGAACCACGAACCGGACTTCTTGACCAAGCCCGTTTCCAGAGCCATGTCGAGGACGGATCCCTCGCGCGAGATGCCCTCACCGTAGAGAATGTCGAACTCGGCCATCTTGAAGGGCGGCGCCATCTTGTTCTTGACGACCTTGACGCGGGTGCGGTTGCCCACAGCCTCGTCGCCGTTCTTCAACGTCTGAATACGACGGATGTCGAGACGCACAGATGCATAGAACTTCAGAGCCTTGCCACCCGTGGTGGTCTCAGGACTACCGAAGAAGACACCGATTTTCTCTCGCAACTGGTTGATGAAGATTGCGGTGGTGTTGGCCTGGTTGAGCGCGCCGGTCATCTTGCGCAGCGCCTGGCTCATGAGGCGAGCCTGCAGACCCACGTGACTGTCGCCCATTTCGCCCTCGATCTCCGCCTTGGGCACAAGTGCGGCGACGGAATCGATGACGATGACGTCGAGGGCACCGGACCTGATGAGCATGTCGGCAATTTCGAGCGCCTGTTCACCACTGTCGGGCTGAGACACGATCAAAGAATCGATGTCGACTCCGAGGTTCTTGGCATACACCGGGTCGAGAGCGTGCTCGGCGTCGATGAAGGCGGCCACTCCCCCGTTCTTTTGAGCGTTTGCGACGGCGTGCAACGCGAGTGTCGTCTTGCCGGAGGATTCCGGGCCGTACACCTCACAGATGCGTCCGCGCGGGAGGCCTCCGATGCCCAACGCCATGTCGAGGGCGAGAGAGCCGGTCGGAATGACTTCGACGTCCTGGTGAGGCTTGTCTCCCAAGCGCATCGCCGAGCCCTTGCCGAAGTTCTTCTCGACCTGTGCCAACGCCGTGTCGAGAGCGGACTGCCGCTGCTGCTTGAGACGATCCTTCTTAGACTCGTCAGATTTCTGCTGTGCCATGAGCACCTTCCTTCTTCAGTGGAACGACTAACTCCCAAGGATATGGAGTTCGAGGCGCTCGCACAGAACAATATGCCTCTGTGGTCGAATGGGATTTTTTATCCACACCCTCACCAGAGCATCTTTCCAAGAGTATATACGAATATACGAACATTTGTTCGAATAAATAAAAAATCTAGAATATCAGCGCCGCGGCGGGAGCGGAGGCGCATTGTGATCCTTCCCCCATCTTTTCGAATCGGGAATTTCCATCTGATCACACAAAACATTCCACACGACCCTCGGCTCGACCCCATCGTCGAGAGCTTCCACGACGCTTCTGCCGTCGAGCTCCGTCAGCCCCTGGTCATGAGAAAGTGCCCGGCCGTAACTACGGCCGAACACTTCTTCTAACAACTGCCAAAATTCCCTTTCGCGCATGTCGTCAGCTCACCACGAGTTGACGACAATGCACCAGGTACTACGCGCTCAGCTCAGGCTGCGGGCTGCAAGCGAGACTGCGCGTCTTCCAGCTTTTCAATTTCGTCTGCAACGAGTCGCAGGGTGTCACTCAGACGCATTCCCAAAGCCGTAGCGATGGAACCCAACAGTTCCGAGCTCGCTTCCTTCTGACCGCGCTCAACCTCGGAGAGATAACCCAGTGAGACACCCGCGCGTTCAGAAACCTCACGCAACGTCTTCTTGTCCTTGGTGCGAAGGGAGCGGAGAACCTCTCCCAACACGCGCCTGAAGGAAATTACGGAAGTCTGCTCCGCGTGTGCGCCGCGGCGATTTGCGGCACCTGCCGACAACGTCGCTTCAAAGTCTTTGTCTTCGTCCTGCTGGAGCCTGAGAAGCTCTGCCTTGCGAACGGCCTGTGCCTTCTGAGCCTCACGTGCGCGCATGATCTGCTGCTGCGCGAAGGCCACTGCCCTTTGTTGAGCGGGCGTCAGTTCTCGTGCAATTGCTTTCTGACCTGCGCTCGGTGCGAGTGGGGATACCTGTGAGTTCGTACCAGCTACCTGCTGGCGATTCATTGCGATACGCGATTGTGCGAATTCCATGTCCAACTCACCTCTTTGCCTTAGTTCGTTCATACATCTCGTTCAACCATCAGCGAACGGTTTTATTCCCGCAGGCGAGTCGTGAGCTTCGTCACACTCGGGAGGCGTCGACAGACGTGAGAAGTCTTGCCACAGTGAATTTAAGGGCCTCATCGACGGCCGCGCGCCGAATCTGCTGCCTCTCCCCCTGCAGATGCAACTCACGAACCTGGGGTTCCTCGTCGGGTATCTTGACCCCGACATAAACGAGTCCCACCGGCTTGAATCCATCGGAATCGGGTCCCGCAACTCCTGTAGTGGAGATGCCCACGACCCGGTCACTGGGTACGGCGGTGCTGTAGAGCTTGGCGGTTCCCGCAGCCATCTGCAGAGCGACTCGTGGGTCGACGGCGCCTTCGGACTCCAGCACGGTGGCGTCAACGCCGAGAAGATGATTCTTGGCACCGAGATGATAGGTGACCGCGGATCCGAGGAACACCGCGGAGGCGCCCGGCACACTCACGAAGGCATCGGAGAGGAGTCCCCCTGTCAGCGATTCGGCACAGGCGAGGTAAAAACCTCTCTGCGCACACGCCGTCAGAATCTGGGCAGCGAGATTCTCACTCATGCCGTGAACGGCGTATCCTGCGACGGCTTTGAATCGTCGGAATCGAGCGGGTTGTGGACGGGTTCGTCGGCGGCGTGAGCCTGCTCCTGACGGTGACCCTCACTCGCCAGGGTGGAGAGCATGTCGTTGACGCGGAGATCGTGTTCCTCGTTATCCTGGCTGTTATCTTGGCCCGACTCAGCGGTCGCAGCGGTCTCAGCGGTCGCAGCGGTCGCAGCGGTCTCAGCGTCTTCAACTTCGCCGTCATCCGCGTCTGTATCTGAAGACGTATCCGAAGACTCTGCGCGCTTCGCCTTGAATTGCTGATACACGTTGAAGAGGTACTCGCCGCCGGACCACAGGCACATTTCGAGTGCCAGAATCATCATGATGAAGGCCGCGATGTAGTAATAGTTGGTCCACACGGTTCCCTGAGGATCAAAAATCCACATAGGAACGAGGAACATCGAGATGGCGATGGATTCGAGAACCGTCTTGAGCTTGCCCGAGGGCGAGGCGGCGATGACGAGGTTGAGCTTGTCGATGACGAAGAAGCGCAGCAGCGTGATACCGATCTCACGGATGAGGAAGAGGATGGTGATCCACCAGAAGATTTCGTTGAAGACGGAGAGAATCACCAGTGCCGAGCAGATGAGGAGCTTGTCGGCGATGGGGTCGAGCAGCTTGCCAAGGTCGGTGACCTCGTTGCGAGACCTGGCGAGATAACCATCGATTTTGTCTGTTGTTGCGGCGACGATGAAGAGAACGGCGCACGCCCACCTCAGAGGAACGTTGTAATAGCCGGTCGGACCTGCGAGCACTGTCATCACGATGAAGGCAACCACCAGCACGATGCGAACCATCGTCACGATGTTCGCGGGAGTCTTCCACTCGCTCAGCATTGATTTCTCAGCAGTCCGTTTGTGGGACTTGACCATTCTTTTCCACCTTCTGTTTACAACGGTTCTCTCATGCAGCCACGCGATGCATCGGCGCCTACCGAGGGATCGCCACTGCATGAACCTTTAGCAAGGTTACGCCATGAATGCCCGATCCAGCGGTACAACCATCCAATTTGAATCAACTTTTCAGATAATTCTCGGAGTACTTCGCCCGATCAAGCACCCGGCGTCGGCGTCGCAGACTGGAACCCGGGCTTCTCCCCACGCAAGTATGCCAGCAAATCTGACAATTGCTCCGGACGCACCAAAACCTCGCGCGCCTTCGAGCCCTCCGAAGGACCGACCACACGCCGAGACTCGAGCAAATCCATGAGGCGACCCGCCTTCGCGAATCCGATGCGAAGCTTGCGCTGGAGCATCGAGGTGGAGCCAAACTGCGAGCTCACCACCAACTCGGCAGCGGCGAGCAACTCGTCGAGATCGTCGCCGATGTCCTCGTCAACGACTGCGTCGTCCTTTTTCTCAGTCATCTGTTCAATGTCCTGGCGGTACGACGGTTTGCGCTGCGTCCTGGCGAAGTCCGTCGCCTGGCGAATCTCCGACTCGGTGACCCAAGCGCCCTGAACGCGCAACGGCTTGCTCATGCCCATGGGGAGGAAGAGTGCGTCGCCCTGACCAATGAGCGATTCCGCACCGGTCGCGTCGAGGATGACGCGCGAATCGGTGGCCGACGACGTCGCGAAAGCAAGTCGGGACGGAATGTTCGCCTTGATGAGGCCGGTGACCACGTCAACGGACGGGCGCTGCGTGGCGAGCACGAGATGAATGCCCGCAGCTCGAGCCAACTGTGTGATGCGCTGAATCGAGTTCTCGACATCGTTCTTGGCGACCATCATGAGGTCGGCCATCTCGTCGACGACGATGAGCAGGTAGGGATACGGCGCCACCTTGCGGTTTGACCCCTCCGGAGCGTGCACCTTTCCCGCCTTGACGGCGGCGTTGAAATCCTTGACGTGGCGGAAGCCGAAGAACTCGAGATCGTCGTAGCGGGCGTCCATCTCCTTGACGACCCATTCGAGGGCCTGTGAGGCCTTCTTGGGATCGGTGATGATGGGCGTGAGCAAGTGCGGAATGCCGGCGTAGGCGCTCAATTCCACGCGCTTGGGGTCGACGAGGATGAGACGGACCTCCTCGGGCGTGGCACGCATGATCACGCTCATCAACATGGAGTTGACGAAGCTGGACTTACCCGAGCCGGTCGCGCCCGCCACGAGCAAGTGGGGCATCTTGGTCAAGTCCGCGACCACGAATTGGCCCTCCACGTCCTTGCCGACTGCAGTGAGCATGGGATTGTCGGATTCTGTGGCCGATTTTGAACGCAGCACGTCGCCCAGGTGCACGATTTCGCGGTCGGTGTTGGGAATTTCGATGCCGATGGCGGACTTGCCGGGAATTGGCGAGAGGATGCGCACGTCGGTGCTCGCCACGGCGTAGGCGATGTTCTTCTGAAGGTTGGTGACCTTCTCAACCTTGGTTCCAGGTCCCAGTTCCACCTCGTATTGGGTCACGGAGGGACCGCGGAGGAAGCCGACGACCTTGGCATCGATATCGAACTGCTCAAATGTGGATCGCAGGGCCTTGATGACACGTTCGTTTGCGGGGGTCCGCACGGCGTGCGGGGTCCCGTGAGACAGAAGCTCCGGAGACGGAAGTTCGTAGGGCGTCGACGGCTCCTCGGGAGTTGAATCGAAATTCTTCTCATCATCTTCGTTATCGGAACCCACCACTGCAGAACCCGCCGCCGCGG